>JADLBK010000145.1 GCA_020847755.1 Flavobacteriales bacterium
GCGCTGCAGCTTCGCACGTTGCAGCTTCACGCGTGCTGACATCGCGGCACGGACCTTTTTGGACTGCGCCTTCGAGACCTGTGAATTGAGCATGGCCCGGATCACCCGGACGAGCATTCGCGAATGCCTGTTCAGGAATTGCAAGCTGCTCGGCGTTCCCTTCGATCAGGGACAGACCAACCTGTTCTCCGCCGACTTCACGGACTGCATCATGGATTCATGCTCCTTTCAGGGGATCGCGCTCCAGCGCACACACTTCACGGGCTGTCGCATGCACGCAGCGGACTTCACCCGTGCGGACCTCGGCGGCGTGGCCTTCGAACGATGCGACCTGACCGACGCCATCTTCGAAGGGTGCGACCTGCGACGATGCGACTTCCGTACCGCCCGCAACTACATCGTCGATCCCGAGCAGAACCGGATGAAAGGAGCACGCTTCACACTCGAAGGTCTTCCGGGATTGTTGGCCAGGCATGGTCTCAGCATAGAACACTGAAGCACGCGGCCACCACACTGCTGTTAGCGGATCGGAACAGCCATGAGCGTCGTTTCCGGATCATGCATGAAGACCTCGATAGCGGTCAGATGCATGTTGACCATCGCCCGGATCTGGGCAGCGGATGCGTTCCCGACTTTAAGCCAGACCACCTTGGGCGGGGCCCCCTGGAGGAAACTGCGTTGCTCGAAATCCGAGTCCTTCGTCAATATCGTGTATCCGTCTTTCTTGGCCAACTCCCAAGTGAAGAGTCCTTGGCCCCTTCTATACCGAGGGATCTGACATGCGCTGTACCCGGATAAAGCGGCACCAACATGACCGCCAGGCTGGGTGGCAGGTTCTCATCCACCAAGAACTTCACGCTGCTGGGGGAATGCTGTGCAGGGAGCGCTCCCGATCCGCAGCGAAAGCCAGGCAAGCGCGGATGTCCTCCTCAACGAGGTAAGGGAACTCGACGAGGAGCTCGGCGTGCGTCATGCCGGAGGCAAGGTACTCGAGTACGTCGGTAACGGTCATGCGCGTACCCTTGATGCAGGGCTTGCCGCTGCGCCGTTCTGGGTCGATCGTGATGCGCTCCCTGTAATCCATGGTCCGTGGTTCTTGGCAAAGCTAATGCAGCCCTTTCACGTGCGGCAGCCCATGACCCTACTTTCGCGGCCGCCCCGGCCCGCCCATGTCAACGATCAAGAAGCTGCCTTTCCACCTCACCAACACGCTCACGCGGAAGAAGGAGGAATTCTTCCCCCTGAACCCGCCACATGTCGGGTTGTACGTGTGCGGACCCACCGTCTACAGCGATGTGCACCTGGGCAACGTGCGCAGCTTCACCACCTTCGACGTCCTCTACCGCTGGCTCACGCACATCGGATACAAGGTCCGCTACGTGCGCAACATCACCGACGTGGGCCACCTGGTGGACGACGTGGACGCCGGGGAGGACAAGATCGCCAAGCGTGCCCGCCTTGAGCAGTTGGAACCCATGGAGATCGTGCAGAAGTACACCAACGGCTTCCATGACGTGATGCGGCTCTTCAACCTGAGGAACCCGAGCATCGAACCCACGGCCACGGCACACCTGATCGAGCAGATCGGCATGGTGCAACGGATCATCGATAACGGGTATGCGTACGTCGTCAACGGCAGTGTCTACTTCGATGTCCCCAAGTTCGCCGCCCAACACAACTACGGCGAGCTGAGCGGCCGGAGGATCGACGAGTTGCTCACCAACACGCGCGACACCGAGGGCATGGACGAGAAACGTTCGCCGCTCGACTTCGCCATCTGGAAAAAGGCCGAGGCCGGCCACCTGATGCACTGGCCCAGCCCCTGGGGCGAAGGCTTCCCCGGCTGGCACCTGGAGTGCAGCGTGATGAGCACCAAGTACCTCGGCATGACCTTCGACATCCACGGCGGGGGCATGGACCTGAAGTTCCCGCACCACGAATGCGAGATCGCGCAGAGCGTAGCGGCGGACGGGCAGGCGCCAGTGCGCTACTGGATGCACGGTAACATGCTCACCGTGAACGGCCGCAAGATGGCCAAGAGCGAGGGCAATGGTTTCACCCCGGAGGAACTGGTCACGGGCAACCACAAACTCCTCGAAAGAGGGTACAGTGCCATGACGGTGCGTTTCTTCATGCTGCAATCGCACTACGCCAGCACGCTCGACTTCAGCAACGCGGCCCTGCAGGCGGCCGAGAAGGGCCTGGAGAAGCTGATGGCCGCCGCAACCACTCTGGCGAAGCTGAAAGGCGTTGGAGACCAGGACGCTCCGGAGGTGACGGCACTCGAACAGGCGTGCTACGACGCCATGAACGACGACCTGAACACGCCGATCATGATCGCGCACCTCTTCGATGGCGTGCGCATGATCAACTCGGCCAACCCCGCATCGAGCGCGGGGCAAGCGGGCAAACTCGCGATGAGCACCGGGGACATCGCGCGACTGACGGGCCTGTTCAACGCCATGCTGTACGAGGTGCTCGGCCTGCGGAACGAGAACGGTCCAAAAGCCGACGATGGTGCGCTGGACGGCGTGATGGGTTTGCTCCTCGCCATGCGGGCCGAAGCGAAGGCCACGAAGAACTTCGCGCTCAGCGACCGGATCCGCGATCAGCTCGCGGCCCTGGGCATCAGCATCAAGGACAGCAAGGAAGGCAGCACATGGGACAGGAATTGAAGCGGAAGAACACGTCGCGCGCGGCGATCGCCCTGGGCATCGCCGCCCTGTTCGCAACGGCATTCATGTTGCGGTCCTGCGCACCGGAAGGCCCCGCGCCATCGCCCACGGCCCCGGTGCTTCCCGTGCAATTGCGCGTACCGCTCTTCGACCCCGACAGCGCGTACACCAATGTGGCGAAACAGGTAACATTCGGCCCGCGGGTGCCCGGCAGTGCGGCCCATACCGCCTGTGCCGACTGGCTGGTGGCCACGCTGCAACGGTACGGCGCCGACACCGTGTACCAGCAGAAAGGTAGCGTAACCGCCTTCAACGGCCAGCCCGTGCCCTTGCGCAACATCATCGCCAGTTGGAAACCGGAGAAGAAGGATCGTTTGTTGCTGTTGGCCCACTACGACACGCGCCCCTTCGCCGATCGCGACAACGAACGACCGAACGACCCGATCGACGGGGCCAACGACGGGGCCAGCGGCGTGGGCATCTGGCTCGAGGTCGCGCGGCACATCCGCGAGCAGGAGCCTGCGCTGGGCATCGACATTTTCTTCACCGATGTGGAGGACATGGGCGCCCCGAACGCGGGTGTGATGGGCGCCCGGCACGACGAGAGCAACCTGGAGAGCTGGTGCCTCGGCGCACGCTATTGGGCCAAGAACCCGCATGTGCCCGACTACCGCGCCCGCTACGGCATCCTTTTGGACATGGTGGGCAGCATTGATGCGAAGTTCCCCCGCGAAGGCATCAGCATGCGCATAGCCCCGCAAGTGGTGGCCAAGCTGTGGAAGGCCGCTGCCGAAGCCGGACATGGTGCGCGCTTCCTGAGCGAAACGAAGAACTACGTGGGTATTGACGACCACCTCGTGGTGTTCGAAGGCACAGGCATCCCCGTGGCCGACATCATCGCGTGGGACGAAAACTCGGGCGCCTTCCCCGCCACCTGGCACACCCACGACGACAACATGGCCCACATCAGCAAGGAAAGCCTGCAAGCCGTGGGCGCCACGGTGATGCGGGTGGTTTGGGCGGAGCAATAGGGCGACTATCCGGCCTGCCTGGCGAACTGCTCAATCACCGCGAGCAGACGTGCGTTCATCACTTGCACCTCGCGAAGCACCACGGAATGCTGGTCCGTGATCGCCTTCAGTACATCCTCGGTGACGCCGTTCAGGTGGACAACGTTGTAGCATCCGCTCGAACCACCTTGCTGGTCGTGGTTGTTGACCACTACCTGATCTCCTGCGAGGAGTTCCAGCAGGTCGGCATTCAGGTCCTTGGTAACTGCCAGTAGAAAATCCAGGTCCGGTTTCGCCTCCCCGCACTCATGCCGGTGATACGCACTGGGCGACATGTTCAAGCGTTCGGCCATTTGCACCTGGCTGTATCCGCTCGCTTCGCGAAGGTGTCTTATCTTCTTCAGTACCGGGTGGTCGTGGGTGGACATGCGCACAAAGAAAAGCGATCGCCGATTTCAGGGGTGAGTTCCCGATAATCGGGTTGGACGGTGGCCATGGGTCAGAAAAATTCGCCACTCAGAGACTGATCCAACACCCTTGACCATGCGCCACTCTTCCACTGTCCATTTCCTCTTCGCACTCTTCATTTCTGCAACGACACTGAATGCCGCTGCCCAAGGGCTCTACGTACCGCCCACATTTGATGGTGATCCAGGCAAGAGCGGCAGATTGCGTGCCAACAGTCCTGCGTGGGTGGCGGACACCGAAGGCGACCTCGCTCAGCAGGTCCGTTTTGTTTCGGAGGGTGGTCCACTCACCGTGTACGCACTGACGAACAGCACCCTCAGCTTCGTGCGGGCCGTACGCGACACCAGCGAGGCAACGCCTGATACGCTCTACCGTATCGATATGAAAGTGAGCGGAGAGATGGCCCGATCCCGTGATCCGGAGGCCACGGATACGATTCCCGGCCGCAACAATTACTACTTCCCACAAACCGGAACCGGCGGTGCGTTGGATGTGGCGGCCACCAGCCGTGTACTGTACAAGGACGTGCATCCGGACATGGACCTGCAACTCTACGGTTCGGCCACCGGCACGCGTATGGCCTTTGTGGCCAAGCCAGGGAGTGACCCCTCCGGACTGGTGCTCACCTTTCTCGGGGCCGATAGTTTAAAGGTCGATCTGGACGGTTTACTAAAAGCCTACCTGAAAGGATGGGAGATGAAATTGATGCCAGCCGTGGCCTACCAAGTGGACAGCAACAACAATGTGATACCTTTGAACTGGACCCCCAACTACAACGTGTTCAACGGCCTGTTATCGGTTTTCCTCGATCTGGGGGAGTATGATGAGGAACTCCCGGTGGTCTTCGAGGTGGGCGCCCCGGCCATGGGCGGCGACCCGCCGGTGCCACCCCCGGCCCGCAACCTGGACTGGTGTACCTTTCATGGCGATATGAGCGGTGGTAGCGCTTTTGAGTGTGTGGACACCGATCCGGAGGGGAACGTGTACTACTGCGGCTTCACTTGGGCCAACAATTTCCCGGTGGACCCGGGCTATCAGGTGTACGGCCCGTTCAATCCCGATTTCATGGGCCATATCTCCGCCGTGGCCGGGCGCTTCAACGCGGGCACCCGGCGGCCGCAATGGACCACCTTCTACGGTGGCAACCAGAGTGCCACGAACGATTGGGCCAAGTCCACCGCCCACAAACTCTCCGTGTTCAAGGGCACGGACAACGATATACAGTATGTTTTCGTGGCGGGGTCCACGAATTGTGAGGATTTTGATGTCTGGACAGAGCCAAGCACCGTTTTCGCAGACGCTGAAGCAGAATCATACCAAGGCGGTAAGCGACGTGCCTGGATCGGGGCCTTCCACAAGGTGACCGGGTATCGCGATTGGGCCACCACCCACGGCGAGAGTGGGGCGAACACCTGGTACGAGGACGGCCTGTGCGTGGATGTGGACGAGCACGGCAAACTGGCCTTCGGCGGCAAATTGTACAACTGGGATGGTGGCTCCACCAACTTTCACGTGGTAACGCCCACTGGAGCGTGGAGCCGGGCCGAGGGCTCGGGCTTTTTCATCGTATTCGACGAGGACTACCAGATCGATTGGGCCAGTTGCTTCGCGCCGGTGAGCGAGGTGACCGGCGTGGAGGACATGCGCATCGTGAAGCCCTCCAACGGCGATCACCCGGTGCTGTGGATCGTGGGCAACACATTGAATACCGGCAGCCCCACAGGGCTTGACGTGGTGCCCCCGCCCAGCGGGTTCCACCAGGCCGCGCCGGGCGGGGACATCGACATTTTCTTGGCTCGTCTGGGCATCGTACCGGGTCACTACGATCTGGAGTTCTCCACCTATTGGGGTGGTGATGGGGCTGATGTCACCTGGGGCATGGAGGCCTTCGATGATGAGATCTGGGTCACGGGCTTCACCACCACGTCCGTACTGAGCGCCACCCTGGCCCCCGACCCCGGCGGCAACGCGTTCCATGAGACGGTGGACCTCAGCGACCAGCCCGGCAAGGCCGACGGATTGATCCTGCGCTTCAGCACCGTGCCCTGGGACCTCACCTACGGCACCCGTTATGGTGGGCTGGACAAGGACATCTTCCTGGACGTGGCCACCGATGGCAATGGCCGCGTCTTCTTCACCGGGGAGAGCCGCAGCCACGACGGCGTAGCGGACAGCGATATGGACGCCAACCTCTTTTACCAGCCCCCCTTCGGCAATGCGCCGTACCGCGACGCCATGCTGCTGGGCATGCGCACCGCGCCTGACTATGGGATCTTTTGGCGGACCATCATCGGTGGGCTGTACAGCGATAGGGGCTGGGGACTGGCCGCCACGCCCGATGAATTGTTCCTCTGTGGTGCCGCGAACTCGTCGCGCTACGACGGCTTCCCGCTGGTGGAATGGGACCCCGGCACCCCAGAGGACTTCTACCAAACGGAGTCCGGCAGCGGCTACGGCGAGGACCCCACCGACTACTACAGTTGGCAGACCATGATGGATTTCCAATGGTGGCTGCCAAGCCCCGACTCGGAGTGCGGCCCCTTCATCGCCTCGTTCTTTATCGGTACAGGGGTGGGGTGGGAGGATACGCCCAGCATGGCCGAAACCGGCATGCGGGTATGGCCGGACGGGGCGGGGAATTGGAATGTGGAACTGCCGGGACGAGGCACCGAGGCATGGCAGGTATCGGCTACCAATGGGCTGGGGCAGGTGGTGCGTACGGCCTCTTGGAAGGGAACACGGGGGTATGTCCACTACATGGATCTGGCTTCCGGTCCGTACATATTGAGCGCCGTGAATGCCCAAGGTGAACGGAAGACCATCAAGGTGTTGCGGCCATGAGAGCGGGCTGGATCATACTGTTCGGCTTGGCGGTACCGGCCCGGGCGCAGTTTTGGGAACCGCTGGGGCGGGGCAGTTTGGCATGGGGGAACTCCGCCATTGTGTCGCTCTATGGTGACACGGTCTTGGACAGGTTACTGGCCGGTGGCAACTTCGTCTATATGGTGAACACCGTAGATACGGCCTTGTGCATCGGGCAGGCGCAATGGAACGGGGAGCGCTGGGACAGCTTGGCCCATCGTATTCAGTTTTGGGACGGGGAGTTGTCCGGCGCGCAACCGACGTATTGGTTTATGCGCTACCGGGGCGACCTATATGCTTCTGGCGCTTTCAGCCTTTATGATCAGGAATTAGGTGAGTTCAGCCGGGGGGCTGCTCGCTTGGTTCCAGAGGAACAGCGCTGGGAAGTACTTGAATGCCTGAATTTCTCCAGCACCGGCATGGCGGCGCTGGGTTGGCGCGATCCGCAGGACACCTTGTATGCTACCGGCACTACCGGTAGCTTATGCGGCTACCCTGAAAGTTGCGCGTTCGCATACGACGGGCAGGGCTTCCAGCCATGGCCACCCTGGGATGAGATACCGGAGGATCCGAACAACTACGTGGGCATCATCTTCAAATTCAGGGGCTGCACCTATATGTCGGGCACTTTTCTGGATCCGGTCGCAGGCACGGATTGGGTCAGTTTTATCCGTTATTGCGGCAACGGCTGGGAACATGTGCCGGGCGGAGAGGGAATCTGGGGCCTCAAGGACGTTGTGATCCAAGGCGATACGCTGTTGTACGTTGCGGGAAGCTTCCATACGAGCGAAGGAGCCCCGGGTAACCTTGTTGTAGCCTTCGATGGTGAGAATTGGAACGACCTGGGTGGTGGGTTGGCCTATGCTCCTTCGCCCGGTTCGGGCTGGGTGACGGACCTCCTGCTTTGGCACGGTGAACTGTACGCCGCAGGTATGTTCACACATGCCGGTGGTGCTACAGCACCGAAGATCGCCAAATGGAACGGGCAGCAATGGTGCGGCCTGCCGGGCGATCATTTGACGGGCGGTCCCAAACTGAACGAAATGGCCGTGTGGCGCGACAGCCTGTATGTGTGCGGAGATTTTGAATTCGCCGATGGCGTTCCCGCCAACAAGATCGCGAAATGGATCGGCGGAGATGCGGTGAGTGCCTGCAGCGACCCGACCGGGGTGGGTGAAGCGTCTGTTGAGGATACTCGAATGCGCGTATGGCCTGATGGTGCCGGGAACTGGAGTATTGAATTGCCCACAACGAGGTCCGGCCCTTGGCAAATGACATTGACCAATGTGCTGGGGCAGGTGGTACGCACGGCCCTCCTGGCCAACGGAAAGGGACGGATGAGCGCCGTGGACCTCGCCACCGGTCCGTATGTGCTCACCGCAGTGAATGGGACAAGACTCCGATACGTGACCAAGGTGGTCCGGCCATGAGTAAGCTCTGGGCCATACTGTTCCTGGTGCCAATACCGGCCCGAGCGCAGTATTGGGAATCGTTAGGTCGGGGTAGTTTGGCGTACGGGCCAGCAGCGATCGGCGCGTTGTATAGGGATACGGTTCTGGACCGGCTTCTTATCGGGGGCAGCTTCGTGTACATGGAGAACACCGCAGACACTGTCTTGTGCATTGGGCAGGCCCAGTGGGACGGGACGCGGTGGGACAGTTTGGCCCACCGGAACCAGTCATGGAACGGTGAATTCGGTGTGAATCAAACCTATTGGTTCATGCGCTTTCGGGGTGATCTTTATGCTTCTGGCGCATTCGGTTTTCATGACCAGGGCTCCGGCGGGTTCCAACGAGGATTCGCCCGCTTGGTCCCTGATGAGCAACGCTGGGAGGCGCTCGAGTGCCTGAACCCTACGGTTCTTGGCATGGAGACCTTGGGCTGGCGCGACCCACAGGACACCCTGTATGCAACAGGACATGCGGGCAACTTGTGCGGATACCCAGAGAGCTGTGTGTTCGCCTACGATGGGCAGAATTTCTACCCGTGGCCCCCGGTGGCCGAGCTGCCGGAGCATCCGAACAACTACGTGGGCATCATCTTCAAGTTCAGGGGATGCACCTATATGTCGGGCACTTTTCTGGATCCGGTCGGAGGCACGGATTGGGTCAGTTTCATCCGTTATTGCGGCAACGGCTGGGAACATGTGCCGGGCGGAGAGTTCGTTTGGGGCCTCAAGGACTATGTGATCCAGGGCGATACCCTGCTGTACCTCGGCGGGCCGTTCCGCACGAGCAGTGGCGGGCCGGGCGATCTGGTGGTGGCCTATGATGGCACCACATGGTATCAATTGGGCAATGGACTGGAGTACGCACCATCGCCCAGCCTGGGCCAGGTATGGGACCTGCTGCTCTGGCACGGCGATCTGTATGCCTGTGGTTCGTTCACCCAGGCCAGTGGTGTTCCGGCCATTTGCATCGCCAAATGGAATGGGCAACAGTGGTGCGGTCTGCCGGGTGAGCTATCGTTCGGTACGCATCTGATGAGACAGATGGCCGTATGGCGCGACAGTCTGTATGTGAGCGGGGCCTTCACCATGGCCGATGGCCAACCCGCCAACAACATCGCGCAATGGATCGGTGGCGATGCGGTGAGTGCCTGCAGTGAACCGGTGGGGGTGCGGGAAGAGCCGGTAACCGAAACCGGCATGCAGGTATGGCCAGATGGTGCCGGGAACTGGAATATCGAATTGCCCACAACGGGAGCCGGCCCTTGGCAAATGACATTGACCAACGCGCTGGGGCAGGTGGTACGCACGGCCCTCCTGGCCAACGGAAGGGGGCAGATGAGCGCCGTGGAACTCGCCACCGGTCCGTATGTGCTCACCGCAGTGAATGGGACAGGACTCCGATATGCGACCAAGGTGGTCCGGCCATGAGTAAGCTCTGGGCCATATTGTTCCTGGTGCCAATACCAGCACGATCGCAGTATTGGCAACCGCTCGGCTATGGGAATCTCGGGCCCACTTCCATCCAGACACTGTACGGGGATACTGTGCTGGACCGGTTAATCATCGGTGGCACCTTCGGATACATGTCCAATGTCACAGATACTGTATTGTGTATTGGCATGGCGCAATGGGACGGGGCGCGCTGGGACAGTCTGGGCTTGCGGGTCCAGAGTTCAACTGGACAGACGCACTGGTATTTTCGATACCGGGACGACCTGTACGCTGTCGGACACTGGGGGTTCCGTCGGCTCGTGGAAGATGACCTGCATTGGGTTGAATTGGAGTGTGAGAACAACCCCTCAAGCGGGGGCATGGAGGTGTTGGGCTGGCGCGACCCACAGGACACCCTGTATGCAACAGGACATGCTGGCAACCTGTGCGGATACCCGGAGAGCTGTGTGTTCGCCTACGACGGGCAGGCTTTTTATCCCTGGCCACCGGCGGCAGAACTACCCGAACATGCGAATAATTACGTGGGCATCATCTTCAAGTTCAGGGGCTGTACCTATATGTCGGGCACTTTTCTTGATCCGGTCGCAGGTACGGATTGGGGCAGTTTCATCCGTTATTGCGGCAACGGCTGGGAACATGTGCCGGGCGGGGAGTTCGTATGGGGCCTCAAGGACTATGTGATCCAGGGCGACACCCTGCTCTACCTCGGCGGGCCGTTCCGCACCAACACCGGCGGGCCGGGCAACCTGGTGGTGGCCTTTGATGGCACCACATGGCACCAACTCGGCGATGGGCTGGAGTACACCCCTTCGCCCGGCCTGGGCCAGGTGTGGGACCTGCTGCTCTGGCAAGGCGATCTCTATGCCTGTGGTTCGTTCACCCAGGCCAGCGGCGTTCCGGCCATGTGCATAGCCAAATGGAATGGGCAACAGTGGTGCGGTCTGCCGGGCGAGCTATCGTTCGGTACGCACTTGATGGGGCAGATGGCCGTATGGCGGGACAGTCTGTACGTGTGTGGAGCCTTCACCATGGCCGATGGCCAACCCGCCAACAACATCGCGCAATGGATCGGTGGCGATGCGGTGAGTGCCTGCAGCGAACCGATCGGGGTGGACGAAGTGTCAGTTGAGGATACTCGAATGCGCGTATGGCCGGACGGCGCCGGGAACTGGAACGTGGAATTGCCGTGCAATGAAGGAGTGAACTGGCGCGTGTCGGTCATCAATACGGTCGGGCAGGAGGTGCGCGTAGGCGCATGGGTGGGTCCCCGTGGCCATTTCGATATGTCATGCCTGGCCAGCGGCGTGTACGTGCTGTGTGCGGTGCAGGCGAGCGGAGAGCGGTACGTGGCCCGACTGTTCCGGGATTGAGCAGGTCATCAACGCTCGTTGCTGCTCTTGGCTTTCCAAGCACGGGCCCCATGTAGTGTGCGGCTGATCCGCACGGCCCCTACCTTCAGCGCCCATTACCCTTGTTCCCGCTCGCACGTCCGGGGCAATAACACGCACACGCATGAAGAAGACCCTTACACTTCTGGGGCTCATCCCCGCATTGGCCAGCGCTCAATCGCTGGTGAACACCACGCCGGAGAACCGGACCGTCCTGCTGGAGGACTTCACCGGCATCCATTGTGGCTACTGCCCCGAAGGCCACGTGATCATGGCCGCCTTGGAGGAACGTTTCGGCCCGCGTTACGTGGGTGTCGGTGTCCACGCTGGGGGTTTCGCCGTGCCGCAAGGCAACGAGCCTGACTTCCGCACCGACGAAGGCACCGCCATCGACGCGCACTTCACCATCAGCGGCTACCCCGCCGGCGTGATCAATCGCCACATCTTCGACGGCGAGGACGACCTGGGGCGCGGCTCATGGGAAGGTGCCGTGGAGCAGGTGCTCGACATGCCCAGCCCGGTGAACCTCGGGGTGGAAAGCTCCTACGATGCAGGTA
>JADLBK010000146.1 GCA_020847755.1 Flavobacteriales bacterium
CGCTCACCAGCACGCGCACCACGCGGAAGCTGTCGGGCTCCACCCAATAGCGGAAGACGACGGCCTCGCGCTCACCCGCCTTGCGCAGGGTGCGCTCCAGGCGCCGCTCCTTCATGTCGCGGTCGTCCGCCAGGCTGTCCCCGGGCAGGATCTCCTCCGCGGCCCGCACGAAACGCCGTTTCTCGCGGCTGGTGAGCACATAGTGGCCGTCTTCGCGGTCCACGCGGTACTTCTCGCGCGGGTCCAGGCCGATGGGCCGGCCGAGCAGGGCCTGCTGCAGCAGCTCAAGGTCCGGATCGATCCCGAAGCGCGACCAGGCGCTGTCCCGCCCGCCCACGAAGTAGGTGTCCTTCAGTCGGTCGAGCACCTTCACGCTGTCCATGGTCACCAGTGCGCGGGCCACTTCGATGCCCAGCGCCGGGGTGATGCTCACCCAGAGCGCACTGTCCGTCACCAGCCGCACGGTGCTCCGGAACGAGCGCGAGGCGTCGTCCATCATCAGGTCGACGTCGGCCTTGGCGCTGAAGTGGCGGACCTCGGGCGGAAGGGCGCGCAGGGTGTTCTCCACCACCTTCTCCGCCGACCGGAGGGGGAGCTCGCGGTCCGCTTGGAACACCTGCTTCACGGGACGGCAGCCCGGAGCTGCGCACAGCAGGATGCCGACGGTGCAGCGGGCGAGGAGCGCGGGCCGGATCATGGGCCGCAGGGTCATTCGGCGGGCCGGCCGGAGCTCACCTTGCTGCCGATGGCCTCACTGGCACCGCCCAGCGCCAAGGCCTTGCGCCACTGTTCCACCGCGCCGGTGTGGTCGCCCAGGGCATAAAGGATGTCGCCGTAGTGCTCCACCACCTCCCCGCTGGTGGCACCCCCGCTGGCCAGGGCCTTCTCGATCCAGGTGCGGGCCTCGGCGTGGCGGCCCATGCGGTGCAGCACCCAGGCGTAGGTGTCCTCGAAGGAGGTCTGGCCCGGGGCCAGCTTGTTGCTCTGCTCGCTCATCTCCCGGGCGCGCTCGAGCTTCTCGCCGCGCAGGCTCAGGTAGTAGGCGTAGTTGTTCAGCGTGGTGGCGTTGCGCGGGTCCAGCCGCAGGGCCTGGTCGAAGGCCTCATCGCTGCGGTCGTGCCGGCCCGCGCTGTGGTAGGCGTCGCCCAGGCTGGTCCAGAACGAGGCGAGCAGCGGGTCGTTGTCCACCACCAGATCGCGGCCCGTCACCAGCGCCTCGATCGCGGGGTCGTAGGCCTTCAGCTGGGCCTCGGCGATGCCCAGGTACAGCCAGGGTTCGGGGCTTGTGGGGAAGAGCTCGGTGGCGGCACGGGCGTCGTCGCGCAGCGCGGCATGGTCCGCGGCCTGCAGGTCCATCTGCAACACCTGCAACCAGATGGGGAACTTGTCCTTCTCGTAGCTCAGCGCCTTGCGGAAGGCATCGCGGGCTTCGGCCATCCTGCCGTCGCGCATCAGGAAATCGCCCCGGATGGTGCTGGGCTTTCCGCTTTCGGGGTGCGTGCGCTCCAGGATGTCGATCAGCGTGTAGGCCCGGCGCACCAGGTCCTTGCTGTCGTCGGTGGCTCCGCTGCCGCTGGTGGTCATCTCGAAGAAGCCGAGCAGCACCTGCATCTTGGGGTCCACCTCCAGGTCGGGGTCGCCGAAGGCCAGCCCCAGTTGCTCGAAGGCGGGGTCCATCTCGCCCTTGGCGTAGTAGTGCTCGGCCAGCGCCAGCCGGGTCATGCTGTCATCCGGATCGGCCTCCAGCACACGCCGGTACAGCTCCAGGGCCTTGTCGCCCTCGCCCATCTCGTCGTAGAGTTCGGCGAGCATGCCCAGGTAGGCCACGTTGTCCGGATCGTCCTTCAGCGCGGCCTCCAGCACCTCGCGGGCCTCCTGCAGCTTGCCGGCGTTGGCCAGCATGCCGTACTCCTGCGTCACCACTTCCTCGCCGTTGCCCAAGTGGGTGCGGATGTCCTTGAACACCTTGCGCGCCTCGTCCGTGCGGCCCGCCATGGCCAGGGTGTGCGCCAGCTGGAAGCGCACCTCGTGCCGCTCCGGCCAACGGTCCACGATGCCTTGAAATGTCTCGGCCGACTTGTCCAACTGGCCGTACTGCCCATACAGATCGGCCAGCAGGAAGCGGTACCAGATGTTGTCCGGGTCGGCGGTCTGCGCCTTCTTCGCCCAGGCGAGCGCTTCGGTGGGGCGTTGCTGCATGTGCAACAGCTTGGCCAGCTCGAACATGGCGGCGTGGTTGCCGGGGTCCAGCTTGATGCACTGCTCGAAGAGGGCGGTGGCCTTGCCGGGCTGGCCGTTCAACCGGGCCTGCGACGCGTCCATGAACAGGCGCATCACCCGGGCGCGCTGGTCGCTGGCCTGGGTGTGGTCGCCAGGCTCACTGTGGCCACCACCCGATGGGGCGACGGTGGCCTGCCGCGCGCCCCCGCAGGCCGTGGCCAGGGCCAGCAGCAGGCTCAGGATCGGAAGGGGATGGCGCATGCGGGATCGGGTCGAGGGGTGGCGGATGCGGGGTGGCCGGCTCAAGATAGCCGGGGACGTCGATCCCGCCAGGGGGTACAAAGGTCGCACATCCGGCGGCCGGTCACCCCACCGTGGCGTCGTCCCCGAGGCTCAGGTCCATGGCACGGCCGGTCACCACGGCGCGTTCACCGATCATGCTGTTCGCGATCACGGCGTCCTGTACACGCACGCCGCCCCGCAGGATCGAATCGCGCACCACGCTTCCGGTGATCACCGTGCCGGCCTCAATGGAGACGTTCGGACCCACCACGCTGTTCACCAGCTCCACGCCGTCGCCGATGAAGCAGGGGGGGATCACCACGCTGTGGGTGCTTTTCAGCTGGGGGCTCACAAGGTCCTTGCTGTCCTTCAGGAAGCCGAGCACCTTGGTGTTGGTGTCCACCATGGCGTTCTTGTTGCC
>JADLBK010000147.1 GCA_020847755.1 Flavobacteriales bacterium
GGCTGACCGTGATCAGCAGGGGGGCGGCGAGGAGCAGGGTGGTGGACCGTTGGAGCATGATCGATGGGGGTACGACCGGCGTTCAGGTGGCCGTAATGTGTTCTTGACGCCGAGTTAACACCAGGGTTTGATCGGCGCCCGTTCACTTCGACAGGTCCGGCATGCCGATCGATGAACAGGCACGTTCAGCGAACGCGGGACCGACGCCGATGCCGCAGGTACTCCCAGAGGGTGGGATGGTACCAACGCGCACTGTCCGGTGTGCCCGGCACCACCTGCAGTGTGCCATTCAGGGCTTCGCGCACGGCCCGCACCATCAACGGGCAGCCGGCGGCGATCTGCAGCACGGGGTAGGTGCTGAAGTCGTCCTCCGGCCCGGGGTCGATCAACGCCTGATGCAGCACTCCGCCGGTGTCGATGCCTTCGTCCACCAGGTGCACGGTGACGCCGCAATGCGCGCGATCGTGGTTCACCAGGGCCCAGTAGGCGCCGTGCACGCCGCGGTAGCGCGGGGTGATGCCCACGTGCGTGTTCAGCACGGGCGCTCCGATGGCGGTCAGCGTGCCGCTTTTCAGGATGCGCGTGCCGTTGATCACCACCACGCGCGGGGCCAGGCGCTGGAGCAGGGCGTGGCAGTCCGGGCCGTTCACCGTGGGCACGCGATGGGTGACGGCCGCGGGGATCGGCGCTTGGGATGTTCCCGTCGAACGCAGGATGGCCTCCACGCGCTTCTTCGATCGCTTCGCCAGCCTCCGCGCCACCAGTAGCTGGAAGAGCACCTGGCCGAGCACGCGCCACAGGCCCAGGCGACGCACCCGCGAGCGCAGCAGCTGCACCGGTGGGGGAGGGTCCTCCAGCACCACCTGAACCTCGTAGTGCGCGGCGAGGGCATGGTAGAGCATGGCGGTGGCCCCGCTCGCCCGTGCCAACAGCACCACCCGTTCAGCCGCCATGGCGTTCGCGCGCTTCCTGCGCCACCTCGGCCATGGTGAGGCTGCGCAGGCCGGTGGTCCGGTGGAGATGGGAGTAGTGGTCCAGGATCCGTTCCAGGAAGGCCATGTTGCGTTCCAGGTCGGCGCCGAAGTTGTGCGGATGCCACCAGAGGTGGAACAGCTCGCCGCGCTGCGCCGCGTGGTCCATGGCCCGGGTGATGCGGCGGAGCTTCAGCCCGTCCAGCGGGGCATAGCGCGGTGACCATGGCCGCAGGAAGCGGCTCGAGGGCACATCCACCGGAAGGCCTTCCTGCACCGCCGGCCACGCATGGGTGTTCGGACCGCTCAACGGCAGCCAGGTGTCCAGCAGGCGCAGCGCCCGGCGGAAGCGCGATTCGTCCTCGCGGTTGCGCGCCCTGTAGAGCCAGCTGCGCTCGTTGCCCCGGTAGGCTGTGATGCCGTGGGCGTGGCACAGACCCAGGTAGCGGGCGTTGTACTGGTTGCGGGGGAAGACGAAGCTCTTGAGCGTGATCCCGTACGTGGCGGCCGCGCGTTGTGCCGCTTCCAGGTCGGCGGCGAACTCGGCCTCGGTCTGGCCCCGCTCCAGGCAGTAGTAATGGCTGAAGGTGTGGCAGGCGACCTCGTGCGCCGGATGCCGTTGGATGAGGCGCACCAGCGAGGCACCGTAGTGGTAAGGGTCGTGTTCCTCGTCCGGGCCGATGCCGTCGATGTGGCCGTGGTAGGGCGAGAGGGCGGTGTTGGCGTAGCCGGGCCGCCGATCGGGCAGCGCTGCCAACAGGCCGGCCTTGTCGCGGAAGAACAACAGTCCCACCGTGGCGATGGTGGCCTTCACCCCGTGCGCATCGAAGGCGTCGATCATCCGCGGCAGTGCCTGCCGCACACCCACGATCCGCGGACCGTACGCCTCCAGGGTGCGCCGGTCGCGCATGCCCCAGTACAGCTCGAAGTCGAGCGAGAGCACGAAGGCGCCGGTGGTCATCGCTGCCGAAGGTACCGTCAATGCAGGCGCTCGCCGTTCACGAAGGTGGCCACCACGCGCGCCTTGCGCAGGCCTTCGGCGTCGGCCTTCGCCAGGTCGCGGTCCACCACGGTGAGGTCCGCCCGCTTGCCGGGCTCCAGGCTGCCCAGCTCATCCTCCGTGAAGGTCGCCAGCGCGTTCCAGATGGTGATGCCGCGCAACGCGTCCATCGGCTTCAGGGCGTTCCCCGGCTGGTATCCACCCTCTGGCCAGCCATCCGCCGCCTGGCGCAGTACCGCACTGCGGTAGGTCTGCAGCGGATCGATGCCCTCCACCGGGAAGTCGGTGCCCAGGGCCACCAGGCCCATGGTGCGGCGCAGGTCCTCGTAGGCGTAGGCATGAGCGATGCGGTCCGGCCCCAGCCGCTGTTCCGCCCATGGCCCATCGCTCGTGGCGTGTGTGGGTTGCACGCTCGGCACGATGCTGTACCGCGCGAAGAGCGGCCGGTCCTGGGGTGACACCACCTGCGCATGCTCGATCCGCCAGCGCCGGTCGTTGGTGCCGCCGAGCACTTCGCCATACACCTCCAGCAGCAGCTTGTTGGCGCTGTCGCCGATGCAGTGCGTGTTCATCTGGAAGTCGTGGGCCTTGCACCACGCCGCCACCTCCGCGAAGTGCTCGCGCGTGGCCAGTTGCAGGCCGTGGTGGCCGGGATGGTCGTGGTACGGCGTCTTCAGTAGCGCACCGCGCGAGCCCAGTGCCCCGTCCGCGTAAACCTTCACGCTGTTCACCTTCAGCCGCTCGTCGTCGATGCGGCCGTGCCGCGCGAAGTGGTCCAGATGGTCAGGGGCATCGGACACCATGGCGTACACCCGGATCTTCAGCACGCCCTCGCCCTGCATGCGGCGGATGAGGGCGATGGTGTTGGTGTCCAGCCCCGCGTCGACCACCATCGTGAGCCCTGCGGCCAGGCAGTCGGCCTGCGCATCCAGCAGGGCCTGCCGCTTGGTGGCCTCGTCCGCGTCGTCGAAGATCTTCTGGAACACGTTCACCGCGTTGTCCACCAGCAGGCCCGTGGGCCGGCCATTGCGTTTCATCATCAGGCCACCTTCCACCTCGGCCTCCACGTCGAGCCCCACGGCCCGCATGGCGGCGGTGTTCACCACGGCCGCATGACCGTCCACCCGCTGCAGCAGCACGGGCCGGTCGGGGAAGAGCGAGTCCAGCGCGGTGTTGTCCGGCCAGCCGGCCTGCGGCCAGTCGTTCTGGTCCCAGCCCCGCCCCAGCAGCCAGCCCTTCCCGGGTTGCGTGCGCGCGAAGGCGGCGGTGCGCTCCACCACCTCCGACCAGCTCCGGGACCCGGTGAGGTCCACCTTCTGCTTGTTGAGCCCGTAGCCCAGGAAGTGGCAGTGGCCATCGATGAAGCCGGGGTACACCGAGCGGCCCGCTGCATCGTAGCGCTCCTTCGCGTCGTACCGGTTCAGGATCTCGCGCTCGGGACCCAGTTCCAGGATGCGCCCGTCCTTCACGGCCATGGCCTGGTGCACTGCGCCCGCCTCGTCCATGCTGTGGATCACCGCGTTGTGCACCACCAGGTCCGCATCCACATGCTGGTAACAGCCGGTGAGCAGGAGCACGGCCGGGAGGAGAGACCCGCCGATGGCCGGGGCGATGCGCGAGAAGGAGGGGGTCATGGGGCGCGAAGCAGGCGGGCCACGAAGGTCGGCAGCCGCCGGGCATCCACCAGCAGCAGGGCGAGCAGGCCCACGAAGGGCAGCAGGGGCACGCGATAGCGCACCAGGGCGCCCACCACGGGCACCGTCCACCCGATCACCAGGGCGAGCAGCAGCACGAAGGAGCAAACGAAGAGCAGCGCGGCCTGGTCCACCTGCTGCCAGGGCCTTCGCCACCACAGCGCCAGCAGGGGCAGCAGCAGCACGACCGCGTTCTCCAGCGCACCCGCCAGGCCCACGGCACCGCGGTCGGCCGCCTCGAACGGCGACAGGAAGGTCATGTACAGCGCGTGCGGTGCGTTGCGCACGAAGCCCCACACCCCTTCGCCCAGCAGCGGCATGTCCACCAGGCTGCCACTGCCCACGCCCGTCGCCATGCCGATGAAGTCCTTCTGCTTCACGCGGAACAGCTCCAGCACATCGTAGCCCGGGAACAGGGTGCCGGAGACCATCACGAGGACCACCGCCCCCAGGTGGGTGGCCAAGGCGTAGCGCACGATGCCGCCGCCCCGCCAGCGCTGCAGCAGCAGGGCCAGCACGCCCGGCACCAGGCAGAACAGCACGTAGAACTTCACCACGAGCATCATGGCCAGGCCGGCCAGCGCGGCCAGGACCACCACGCCACGTGATCGGCCGGAGGGGTGCAGCACACCCAGCAGGAACAGGCCGAGCCCCAGCATAAGCAGGCTCTCCTTCAAGGGAGCGCTCGGCCAGAACAGCACGCTGGGCCACAGGAACACCACCGCGGCGAGCCCGCGTTCCAGGCCTTGGGCCCAGGGGGCCAGGGCGCGGTGCAGGGCCACAAGCCCCGCCATGCTGAACGCGCAGGCGAACACCGTATGCACCGCGTAGTGGCCGTGGCTCAGGATGCGCAGCACGGCGTTCAGCCGGATCATCGTGTGCGAGTCGTTGTACACGTTGTTCTCGTACTGCCGCACCCAGTTGTTCATCACCAGGTAGTACCGCTCCGTGAAGTAGGGCGAATCGTTGCCCACGCCCGTCAACATCCGCACGAAGTCCATCGGCCGCTCCCACAGCGCCGCGTGCATCACCGCGCTGTCGTCGAAGTACTTGAAGATGTCGGCCGTGTGGCGATCCGGATAGACGTGCGTGTACACCGCCCACAGGGCCGTGCCGGCCAGCAGCTTCATCCCGAACAAGGCCGCAAGCCCGTGCCCGTTGATGCCCGGCACCCCGCGGAACAGCGCCATGCGGCGGGCGGCGAAGAGCAGCAGCGCGGTGTATGCCGTGGCGAGCAGCAGGCCTGACATGGGCGGCACAAGGTAGACGTGCTCCGGGCCGGGGGGATGTCCGCGGGACGGGTCGCAGGGCGTCGGCCGTTACCTTTGGCCTCCGCTCATGGCCACCACCACGCTCGACCCCGATACCGCCCCGGCCGGGGTGGAGACCGCCCGCAAGCTCGGACTGCTGCCCGAGGAGTATGACCGGATCCAGGGGATCCTGGGCCGTACGCCGAACTTCACGGAACTGAGCGTCTACAGCGCCATGTGGAGCGAGCACTGCTCCTACAAGAACTCCATCCGCCTGCTGAAGACCCTGCCGCGCACCGGGCCCAAGCTGCTGGCCGAGGCCGGGCAGGAGAACGCCGGCCTGGTGGACATCGGCGATGGCTGGGCCTGCGCCTTCAAGATCGAGAGCCACAACCACCCCAGCGCCATTGAGCCTTACCAGGGTGCGGCCACCGGCGTGGGCGGCATCAACCGCGACATCTTCACCATGGGCGCCCGCCCCATCGCGCAGCTCAACAGCCTGCGCTTCGGCGACATCACCGCCGAGGCCCGCAGCCGCTGGCACATGCGCGGCGTGGTGAA
>JADLBK010000148.1 GCA_020847755.1 Flavobacteriales bacterium
AGAGCGCCAGGCGCGCGAGGCCCTCGGCGCGGCCCGGCTCGGTGACGTTCACCTTGGCGGTGAGCACCATGCGGTCGCCGGCGCGCAGGAAACGCGGCAGGTGGGGCACCACCATCACGGGCTTCACCGTGCGCACGCTGCGCGCCAGCTGCGCCAGCTGCAGGTCGGCCGTGTGGGCCAGGCCCAGCAGGTTCCACCGCGTCAGCGCATCGGGCACGGTGAAGCGCAGCACCACGCTGCCGTCGCGGTCCGTCAGCAGGTCGGGCAGGAAGAAGGCCGTCTCGCGCAGGTCGCTGCGCACGGGGGGCGGTGCATCATTCGGGGCTGTTCCCGATGCACCAGCAGGCTGCGGTGCGGGCTCGGCGGGCTGTTCGATCACGCCCCCCGTGACGTCACCGTAGTTCGCCGGCACGCCACCGGTGATCGCGTCGCCCTCGGTCTGTTCCTCGGTCTTCGCTGTATGTCGACCACCATCGCGTTGGATGAGCGGGCGCCTGTACTGGACGACCTCGACCTGGGCCATATCCGCCCAGCCGTGATGCCCGGTGAAGCCATACGTCTCCAGTTGCGGATAGATGCGGACCACGCCGGTCGGCGAGATGAACGGGCGCCACACCTCGCGTCCGCCGTCGGTGCCGAAGGGGGTGGTGCGCTGCCAGCCCAAGCGCGCGTCGGTGCGCGGGTGCACGTCCAGCGCCCAGCCGTGCGGCACGAAGTGGTCCAGCGAGGCGTCGTACATCGTGGCCAGCAGCTGGGCGGCCACGGCATGGCCTTTCGCACCGCGGATCTTCAAGCGCCACTCCTCCCGGTCGCCGGGCTGCAGCTTGTCGCGGAAGCTCATCCACTCCACCTGCAGGTCCTTGTTGGTCCACGGCACCTCGATGGCGAGGGTGCGGGCGTGCACGCGGCCGCGCTCCACGCACAGCAGGTGCACGGCGAAGCCGCCGCGGTCGTCCTCGCGCACGGGCAGCTCCACGCGCTGCTGGCCGCGGCTCAGCGTCAGGCGGCGGCTCACGGCCGTCACGCCATCGCGCTCCACCTCCATCAGCACGCGGCCGTCCGGCAGCGCCGAGCTCAGCAGCAGCACGGCCTTTTCGCCGGGCTCGCAGCGGCCCTTCACCAGCTCCGCATGGAAGGCCTCGGCAGCGAAGCCGGTGTGCTGCACCTCCGCATCGTACAGCGTCACCACCGTGCGCACGCGCACCGTGTCCCCGCCGTCATCGCGCGCCTGCAGCTCGATGCGGTAGGTGCCCACGTCCCAGGTGCGCGCGGCCGGCAGGACCAGCGCACGTCCGTTGGCGCGGTGGCCGATGCGCTCGTACACGGCCTCCTCCGCGGGCCAGGTGAGCGGGTCAGCCACATCGCCGAAGGCTTCGTCGGGGAAGCGCTGCGCGTAGATCTCCCGATCCATGACGGTGCGGTCCGGACGCGGCAGCACGCGCTCGCGATAGGGCACAAGCGGCGCGCGCAACCGATGCACACGGACATCCACCGGCACGTCCACCTCCTGGCCGTTGAGGTTGCGCACCCTCAGGTCGAGGCTGTCCAGCGCGCTGCGGTCCACCGCCTCGCCGAGGCGCAGGTCGATGGTGATGCGCCGGTACCCCAGATCGAAGGCCGTGGATCCCTGCTGCACCTCGCCGGAGCGGTCGGTGACCACGGCCTCCGCGGCGAAGTGGAAGGTGGGATCCGCATCGCGCGGGAAGGCCGGGTCGGCCGGTGCGATGAAGCGGGCGGTGAAGCGGCCCTGGGCGTCGCAGGTGGCGGTGCCGGTGGCCACCTGGGTCGAACGGCCCCAGGGCAGCCCACGCCATCCCATGCCGCACCACCACGGCATGCGGGGCGTGCGCTGCACGGTCCAGCGCACGGTGGCGCCATCGAGCGCAACACCCGCATAGCTGGACGCGGTGCCGGTCAGTTCCACGTCGCCGTTCAGGCGCGGCTGTCCGGCCACCGGATCGAAGCGCACCTCGAAGGTGGGCCGCTTGTACTCCTCCACGCGCACCTGCGCCGAACCGTGCGCCTCCTCGATGCGCATCGCACCGGTGAGCGAGCCCACGGGTGCGGTGAAGCGCGCCACGCACGCGCCGAAGGCGTCCGTGGTGTACGGCACCGTGTCCACCACCTCGCCGTTGACATCGAGGAAGCGGAGCACACCGTGGTGACCGGGCCGCACCACCACCTGGTCGCCGCGCTTCACGGTGACGATGCCCTTCACATGGACCTCCTGCCCCGGGCGGTAGATGGCGCGGTCGGTGAAGAGGAAGGTGCGCACACTGTCGCCCTGCGGTGGCTCGCCGTTCCACCAGCGGTATCCGGCGTCCGCCATCCAGCGGTCGTCGCCCTGCTCCAGCACCAGCATCTGGCGGCCGTTGGCCGGCGCGATGTCCGGGGTGGGACGCCCTTCGGCATCGGTCACCGCCTCGCCGAGCTTCACCAGCTGATCGGCCCCGGCGCGCTGGCCGTAGAGGCTCACCTTCACCCCGGCAAGGGGCTGGCCGCTCCAGCGGTCCATCACCAGCAGGTCCTGTGCGGCGCCGTGGCTGCGCTGCGCCAGCGCGAAGCGGGTGACCTGCACATGCGTGTACGCGATGCGGTCCTTGCCGGCGGCGAAGCGGGCGCTGTCGCACACCAGCACGGCGTAGCGCCCGGCGGGCAATCCGTCCACGGGCAGGTCCACCCGGTGCGGGTTCAGGTCGCCATCGTCCGGCAGGTCCATGGTCCAGCTGCGCACCGGCCGCTGCTGCAGCAGCCACTCCTGGTGATCGCGGGACCAGCGGCGGTCGCGCCCGGGTTCCTGCGGGTCCTTCACCACGCGCAGCCACACCCGCGGCGTGTTGCGGTAGCGCAGGCTCAGCAGCAGATCGCGTCCCGGCATGGCGGCCTCTTCGCTGCGGAGGTCCAGTTCGCGATCGCGCAGCTGCGCCCGCAGCACAGCGGCGTTGCGTGCACCGGTGGAGCCCGGGAAACGTGCGATGGCCTCATCGCACAGGGCGAGGGCGGTGCGGCGTTCGTCGCGGTGAGCATCGCTCACCAGCGGGTCGTAGCGATCGGCCCGTTCGGCATGCCAGGTGGCGATGGCCAGCGTCACCTCGCTCCAGCAACTGTCATCGGGCACGCGTGACCGCAGGGTGTGCAGCGCACCGTAGTAGAGCGAGTCGGCGTTGGGCAGGGTGCTGTGGGCGCGCACATGGGCCAGCCGTCCGAGCGTGGCGTCCACCAGGGCGTCGGGGTGGTCGTCGCTCTGGTGGGCGCGCTCCAGCCGTTGGTACAGCCGCAGGGCCTGCAGGCCCCAGGCACCGCTGTCGGCGTGGTGGAACGGCCCGAAGAAGAAGGCGTCGAACAGGGCGAAGTGGCGCGGGTCGTTCACCTGGAAGGCGTCCGCCGGCTCGGCCAGACGGGTCTCCGGGTTCCGCAGGAGGTCCAGGGCACGGTGGCCCAGCAGGTCGAAGAGCGTGGGGCGCAGGGCCAGGGCGCCGGGTTCCGCGGTGCCGGAGGCGGTGGGCACCGTACGCAGCAGTCCACGCAGGTCGGCCGTGGCGAAGGCCTTCAGGCTGTCCAGCGGTTCCAGCGAGCGATGCACGTGCCGCAGGATGTGGTCCATGTAGGTGGCCTGCGACCAGGTCTCCGGGTCGTCCGGGTCATCGGCGGTGCGGCCGCGCTCCAGCACCCGCCAGCGATCGTCGCTGTAGGCGTTCCACCAGGCCTCGGCCAGGGCGCTGTGCAGCAGCGGCACCAGCGGCAGCGGTGCACCCGCCGCGGCCAGGCTGTCGGTGGTGCGGTCCAGGTCGCGCAGCACCACCAGGCGGTCGGTGCCGGTGAGCTGGCGCAGGGATGAGCGGCGCATGTGCGCAGCGAACTGCAGCAGCGCATCGCCCGAGCCCTGGGCCTCGGTCAGCAGCCCGTCGGTGGCGGTGAGCGCATCGGCGAAGCGCCCGTCGCGCATCAGCGAGTCCACCTGCGCCCAACGCGGGTCGGGGCCGGTGGTGCTGCCGCGCAGGTTGCTGCGGCCGCTGCGGCACGCCGGCAGCAGGGCGATCAGGAGGACGGGGACGAGCTGGAGCAGCGTGCGCACGGGGACCATCGGCCACGCGGCAACACTGGTGCGGCGCCGCGGCGCACAAAGGTGGCGATGGATGGGGGTGGGTGACGTCGGAACCGCTCAGGGCTCCACCAGCACCCGGGCCTGTCCGCGCCGATCGCCGGTGCGGCCACGCAGGGTGATGAGGCCTGTGCCGGCACACCGCACCTCCACGGAGCCTGCTTCGACATGCGACCATTCCACCCATACCGAACGACCGAGCGCATCCACCGCCTCAAGCTCACGCAGGTCGTTCAGCCCGGGACCACGCAACGTGAACCGGCCTTGGTTGGGGTTGGGGGCGGCGGACCAGAACAAGGGTCGGTCGGGTCCTCCGCCCACGCTTTGCGGCAGGGCGAAGCAGGTGTCCCGTGGTGCGTTCAGCGGCCATTTGCCGATGAAGTTCATCAACGGCCCGCTCATGAAGCCGAAGAGATGCTCTCCAGTAGCGGCATAGAGCGTGTCGGCCGAGGCGGCGATGCGGCCCAGAACGGGGCCCGGCCCGCCCATCACGCACACCTGTTGCCCGTCGTACTCCAACAGCGCGTAGGCACTATCCAGACCATTGGCCACGAAGGTGCCCGTGTAGTACAACTTGCCATTGGCCACCAGCAGATCGCGCCCGTACGCCACGTGGGTGATCTGCGGGAAAGGGTCGAGCCATTGGGTGCCATCCCAGGCGAGGAGCGCGTTGGCGGGGTTGCCGGCCGAGGCCGCGATATCGCCACACACCCAGAGCAGGTCGTCGTACACCAGCATGTCGGTCATGAAGGGGTCGCCGGCCACACCGGGGCCCAGCTCCTCCCAGGTGCTGCCGGTGTACCGGGCCACATCGGTGGCGCCGTTCACTGTCCAGAAATTGCCTGCCACGTGTACCTGCCCTTGGTACCGGCAGGCCGCTGCGGTATACCCATAGAAGGGCTCATCCGGGTCGTATTGTCGCCATTGCCCGCCGTCCCACGTGAGCCAGTTGGTCATAACAGGAGCCCCCGTGATCTCGCAAGGACCGAATAAGTGCAGCTCATTGTCGAGTGTATCCAATCGGAGGGGTAGGCACGACCCGGTGGTTCCGGATGGAATACCCATGCTATTCCATTCACCATTCTTCCATTGAGCCACCCATTGGGTACCGGGGACTGAATCCATGAGTTGAAAGCCCCCAGCAACGACCACGGAGGTATCAGTGACGAACAATGCTTTAGCTAAATGCCCTCCACCGGGGATCGTAACTCCAGCTCCAAGGGATTCCCAAGACGAACCATTCCAAAATCCCACACCATTGAGCAGAAGTCCATCAGATTCAGCTTGCGTCATTTTTCCAGCGACGAAAACACCGCCGTAAGCCTCGGAGTAGGCCATGTCAAAAACACCTCCGCTCTGGAATCCTCCACCCACGGATTGCCATTGGGCACAGCCGTGTACCCCATAGCAAGCAGCTACAAGCAGGGACAGGCCAAAGCGGATCATCATGGAACAACTAAGCGCCGAGTTCCTCACATGGCCCCCACACGGGTGGTGCATGGCAAGGTAAGCGTTCCGCCAAAACCCCTACGCGAACCGCGCCAGGTCCACCTCCGGGTCCAGCGCCGAGCCGTCGAGCAGGTGGTCCAAGAGATGCTGCGCGCACCAGGGGGCCAGCAGCACGCCTTTGGAGCCCAGTCCGTTCAGCACGGCCTGGTGGGGGGCGATGCGGCCCAGCAGGGGGCGGCGGTCGCTGGCCGTGGGGCGCACGCCGGACCAGTGGTCCACCACCTGGAAGGCCTCGGCCTCCTCGGGCTCCAGCGGGGTATGCAGCAGCAGCTTGTGCAGGCGGCGCAGCAGGTCGGCGCGACCGGCGGCCGTGGGCCCGCTCCACACATCGTCCCAGTCGTAGGTGCTGCCCACGCGGTAGTCGTCGCCGCCCAGGGGCAGGATGAAGCCGCCCCGGTGCACCAGCACACCCAGGTCAAGACCGGGCAGGCGCACGGTGAGGCGTTCGCCGCGCACGGGCACCAGGCCCTTGAGCTGCGCGAAGGGCCCCGCGCACCACACGAGCAGCGGGGCGGTGTGGCCGAAGAGGTCCACCCCGCCGGGAACGGTCCGCACATCACCGGGTTCCACGCGGCGCTCCTCCAGCACGCCCTGTTCGCGCCACAGCGCGCGCCAGGCGGTGAGCAGGCCGGCCACATCCACCCAGGCGGCGCGCTTCACCTGCCCATGGCCGTAGGGCTGGTCCACGCGTTGCAGGCCGGGGTCGGTGCAGGTCTCGATGCTGAGGTAGTGGCCCACCTCGGGATCGTTCATGCGCACGCGCCACTCGCCGGCCTCCTTGGCGCTGGGGAAGACCTTCACCAGCGGCACGGGATGCCAGAACTCACGGCCCAGGTGCAGGCCGGCCTCGCGGTAGAAGGCGCCCGCGATGGGCAGCAGCTCCGGCGCGCGCCAGCTGAGCAGGGTGCGGCGCAGGGCCACGGGGTTCACCAGGCCGGCGGCCACCCAGGAGGCGCGGCCCTCGCGGGGTTCATCCAGCAGGCGCACGCGCAGGCCGCGGCGCAGGGCGGTCTCGGCAAGCACCGATCCGGCCAGGCCCTGGCCGACGATGAGCAGGTCGTGGGTGAAGGAGGCGGACAAGCGCACAAAGATGGGGCATCAGGCCGCCATCAAGCGCTGCATCCGTTCGAGGAGCACCTCGTTGTCGCAGGGCTTCTGCACCAGGTCGTCGGCGCCGGCGCTGCGCACGGCGGCGATCAGGTGGGGCTGCTCATAGGCGGTGAGCACCAGCACCGGCACGGTGATGCCGCAGGCGCGCAGGTCCTCCACCACCGCCAGGCCGTCCAGGTGCGGCAGGCCGATGTCCACCACGATGAGGTCGGGCAGGCCGCCCTGTAGCAGGGCGTCGAGGCCGCGGGCGTCGGCCAGGGCGCTCACCCGCCAGCCGTTGCACAGCATGCGGTGGGTGAGCAGGGTCCTCACCAGGGGATCGTCCTCAAGCAGCACGACATGGGGCATCGCAGCGGGGTCTTGTGCCCGGTGCTACGCGATGGGATGGGCGGGTGTTACAAGCGGCCTGTGAGCCACTTCACCACGTCGTTGCCGTTGGCGAACAGGATGAGGCCGAGCAGCAGCACCATGCCGACCATCTGGGCCACCTCCAGCACCTTCTGGTTGGGCGTGCGGCGGAACACCATCTCATAGAGGAGGAACACCACGTGCCCGCCGTCGAGCGCGGGGATGGGCAGGATGTTCATGAAGGCCAGGATGATGCTGAGGAAGGCGGTCATGTTCCAGAACACCTGCCAGTCCCAGGTGGGGCTGAACAGGCCGCCGATGGAGCCGAAGCCGCCCATCTGCTTCACGCCGCTGGCGCTGAAGAGCAGCTTCAGGGAGCTCACGTAACCGCCGAGCGTGTTCCATCCGTAGGCGATGCCGGCGGGGACCGACTCCAGGAGGCTGTAACGCTCCTTGGCGAAGGTGAAGTAGGCCTCGGGGGAACGGTTGCCCACGCCGATCAGGCCCTGGTCGCTCACTTGCACCGGCAGCTGCAGGGTGTCACTGCCGCGCAGCACACCGAGGGTGGCCTGCCGGCCCTTCAGTTCCCCCACCGCCTCGCGGAACTGGGCGAACCATGGGGTGGGCGTGCCGTTCACGGCGATCAGGCGGTCTCCTTTGCGCAGCTCGCTGTCCTTGGCGGTGCCGTCGGGCAGGATGCTGTCCACGAAGAAGGGCACGCAGGGGGTGAACAGCGCCTTCTCGTTACGGTCCAGGATGCGGTCGGCCACATCGGTGCTCAGGGTGATGTCGGTGGTGCGGCCCTGGCGGTCGATGGTGAGGGTGCGGGCCTCGTCGATGAGGATGGCCTTGCCGAGCTCCTCGATGGAGCGCACCGCGTGACCTTCCACGGCGAGGATGCGGTCGCCGTCGGCCAGGCCCTGCTCCTTCATCACGCTGCTGGGGTGCAGGCCGTAGATGGCACCCTCCAGCGGCAGGTAGTCGCGGCCCCAGGTGAAGAGCACGGCGATGTAGATGAGCATGCCCAGGAGCAGGTTCACGGTGACGCCGCCCACCATGATGATGAGGCGCTGCCAGGCCGGCTTGGCGCGGAATTCCCACGGCTGGGGGGCCTGCGCCATCTGCTCACGGTCCATGCTCTCATCGATCATGCCGCTGATCTTCACGTAGCCGCCCAGGGGGATCCAGCCGATGCCGAAGACCGTGTCGCCGATCTTGCGCTTCCACAGGGCGAACTTCCAATCAAAGAAGAGGAAGAACTTCTCCACGCGGGTGCCGAAGAGGCGCGCGGGCACGAAGTGGCCCAGTTCGTGAAGCGTCACCAGGATGCTGAGGCTCAGGATGAGCTGGCCGGCCTTGATCAGGAATTCCATGCGGGGCTTGCCCAGGTGCGGGCGTTGCGGCGGGTCTCGTCATCGGAGGCCACCAGGTCCTCCAGCGTGGGCCGAGGTACAAAGGTCGCCTTTGCGAGGCGTTCCTCGATCAGGTCGCTCATCTCCAGGAAGCCGATGCGGTGCTGGAGGAAGAGTTCCACGGCCACCTCGTTGGCGGCGTTGAGCACGCAGGGCGCATTGCCACCCCGCGCGAGGGCGTCCAGGGCCAGGGCCAGGTTGCGGAAGGTGCCGAGGTCGGGCGGCTCGAAGGTGAGCGCGGGGTAGTTCGTGAAGTCGAAGCGCGGCCAGGACGTGTCCAACCGGTCGGGATAGGCCAAGGCGTACTGGATGGGCAGCTTCATGTCCGGCAGGCCCAGCTGGGCCTTGAGGCTGCCGTCGCGGAACTGCACCAGGCTGTGCACGATGCTCTGGGGGTGCACCACGATCTCCACCTGCTCGGGCCTCAGGTTGAACAACCACTTCGCTTCGATGGCCTCCAGCCCCTTGTTCATCAGGCTGGCGCTGTCGATGGTGATCTTGGCGCCCATGTCCCAGTTGGGGTGCTTGAGCGCCTGCGCCTTGGTTACCGTGGCGAGCTGCTCGCGGGTGCGGCCGCGGAAGGGTCCTCCGCTGGCCGTGAGAATGACCTTTTCGATCGGATTCTGCCACTCGCCCACCAGGCACTGGAAGATGGCGCTATGTTCGCTGTCCACCGGCAGGATGTTGACGCCTTTGGCGCGGGCCGCGGCGGTGACGAGCTCCCCGGCCACCACCAGCGTTTCCTTGTTGGCCAGGGCGATGGGCTTACCGGCCTCGATCGCAGCGAGCGTGGGGCGCAGCCCGGCGTAGCCCACCATGGCGGTGAGCACCATGTCGATGTCGGCCATGGCCACGGCCTGCGCGATGGCCTCCTCACCGCCGTACACCTTGATGCCATGCGGGAAGAGGGCGTCCTTCACCCGGGCGAGCCGGGCGGTGTCGCCGATCACCACCGCGTTGGGGCGGAAGGCCAGCGCCTGCTCGATGAGCAGGTCGGCGTTGCGGCCGGCCGTGAGCAGCTCCACGGCGAAGCGGGCGGGTTGCTCGCGCACCACCTCCAACGCCTGGGTGCCGATGCTGCCCGTGCTGCCCAGGATCGCGATCCGTTTCTTCATCGGTGTGGTCTCCGCATCCGCCATGGGCATCATGAACACATGCGCACACGGGCACATGTACACATGAGCACGCGGGCTCCTGCGGGGCGCAAAGATCGGGCTTGGGCGCTGCCGGTGCATGCGCGATCTTTGGGAAAACCCTCCGCATGCGCCTCGCGATCCTCGTCCTGTTCATTCCGTTCCTCTTCGGTGACCTGCGGGGCCAGGATGCCGCCTACCTGGCGCAGTTCGACGCGTTCCAGAAAGCCAGCGGCACCGAGGCGATGCAACGCAGCGCCATGGAGGCCATGCTCGACCTGCAGGAGCAGGACCCGAGCTCGGATAAAGAGTTCCTCAAGCGCTTCCGCAAGGAGGTGATCGCGAGGCTGGGCGAGCTCAACGCGGAGATCGCCGTGCTGTACCACGAGCGCTTCAGCCTGGAGGAGCTGCAGGAGATGACCCGCTTTTACGAAACACCGCTCGGCCGCAAGCTGGCGCGCGAGAACCCGTCGTTGGTGGAGGGCTCCACCCGCATCGGTGCGGCCTGGGGCGAGCGTGTGGCGAACGATGTCGTGCAGGGCATGCGGTGAGCCTCAACGCCCCGCCGCGGCCCTCCGCAGCCGGTCGTTGATGGCGCGGCCCAGCCCTTCCTCGGGGAAGCGCTCGGCCACGATCACCTGGCAGTCGCTGGTGTCGAGTTCGCGCAGCACGGCGAAGAGGTGCCGGGCGGCTGCGGCCAGATCACCTTCGGGGGAGAGCACCTCGCACCGATGGGCGTGGTGCTCATGGCGGAAGCTGATGACGCCCACGGCCCGCCCGGCGAAGCGGCGCAGGAGCGCCGGCACATCGCCCACATGCACCGGTTTGCGGGGGGCGTAGTGGCTCTCCAGCATGCCCGGGGCCTGGGGCTTGGCCGCCTGGGATGCCGCATGGACCTCGCCCACCAGGGCTTCGAGGGATTCCACGGCGATGCCTCCGGGGCGGTACAGCACCCAACGGCCCTTCGCATCCCGACCCAGGATGGTGCTCTCCACCCCGACGGTACAGGCCCCGCCGTCGAGGATGTACGGGATGCGTCCACCGAGCTGGTCCATGACGTGTTGCGCGGTGGTGGGGCTCACGTATCCGAAGGGGTTGGCGCTGGGTGCCGCCAGCGGTGTGTCCAGCGCGTTCAGAAGGGCGCGGGTCATGGGATGGGCCGGCATGCGCACGGCCACGGTGTCCAGACCACTGGTCACCAGGTCGGGCACGGCGGGGCGCTTGGGCAGCACCAGGGTGAGCGGCCCGGGCCAGAAGCGCGCGATGAGGGCCTCGGCCTCGGCGGGCACCTGGGCCACCCGGTCCAGCTGCTCGCGGTCGCGCACATGCACGATGAGCGGATCAAAGGCCGGCCGCTGCTTCACGCTGAAGATGGTGAGCACCGCCTCTTCGTTGAAGGTGTCGGCGGCCAGGCCGTACACGGTCTCCGTGGGGATGGCCACCACGGCCCCCTGCTTCAGCAGGTGCGCGGCCTGGGCCACATCGGTGCCGATCGATGTCGTCATGCTGGCGCGAAGTTCCGCACCGTCCGGGGAACCGACCGCCGCGTTCGTTGTTCCTTCGTTCGACAAGCCCCGGACCCATGCACATCCGCCAACTCCTGTGTTCACTTCTTGCGTGCATCACGCTCACGGCGCACGCTCAGACGCCGGATGGCTTCATGCAGTTCAACGCACAGCGCGAACGCACGAGCGGCACAAGCATGCTGGTGCTGGGCGGCTGGGCGGTGGGCAACCTGGTGGCGGGCGGCATCGGCATGGCCACCACGCCTTCGGGCAGCGAAGCCTTCCACTTCCACCAGATGAACGCCGCGTGGAACGTGGTGAACCTGGGGATCGCGGTGCCCGCGTACCTGGGCGCCCGCAAGCGCCTGCGCGGCCCTTCGACGCTTGACATCCCGCGCACCTTCGACGCCCAGCGCAAGGTGGAGGCCGTGTACCTGATCAACACCGGGCTCGACCTGGCCTACATGGGCGCCGGCCTGTGGTTGTGGGAGAACGGGCGCGGCGATCCCATGGCCAAGCGCAGCGAGATGTTCCAGGGCTTCGGCACCTCGCTGTTGCTGCAGGGCGGCTTCCTGTTCGTGTACGACCTGGCCAACTACATTGTACATGCCCGCCATTGGAAACGCTCACGTGCCGGGTTGTGGCAGCACCTGCAGTTCAACGGCACCAGCATCCGCTACGCGTTCTGAGCGAACGGCGCACCTTCAAGGCCCTTTACGTACCGCCGGTCGTTGGCCAGGCGCGGCACCTTGCACTGTGCGTTGTTCATGCCGTGTGATATCAACCCAGGGGAAGCCTGCGAACACGGGCCATGTTGACCGTCATGGCGTTCAATGCACCATCCCTCAGCTCAGGGCCGAATTGAGCGAGCACGTGCAGCACGGGTTCAAGCAGGCGGTCAACACCCGTGTCATTCTCCCGCACGATCACCACACTGGGCGAGCGCTCGTGTGATGCGAACAGCAGGTCGCTGAAGTCGAGGTCGTGGGTTGGAATGATGTGCTCGTTCAGCCTTGCCCACGTGGCGATGTCAGCATCCGACGCCATGATATCGCCGACGAACGACCAATGCACTGCGGCATGCCCGGCAATGACCAGTCCTTCGGCCAGACCGGGTGGCAGGCACATGTCGACGACAACCTTCATGCCCGTTCAATGGGCAGATCCTGGTCGTTGGTGAGCAGGATGGCGTAATTCAGCGCTGCGGTGATATCCTCGTCCTCCAAGTAAGGATGCATCGCGAGGACCTCCTCGCGTGTCCGTTTCGCGGCCAGCAGACCGATCACCGTTCCCACGGTGATACGCATGCCACGGATGCATGGACGTCCGCCCATCTTTCCAGGTTCGATCGTGATGCGCGGCGCCACTTCCATGCCTTCAAAGTCAAGGGTCGATGCCGCCCTCCACCAACCCCTCTACGTACCGCCGGTCGTTGGCCAGGCGCGGCACCTTGCTCTGTGCATCGTTCATGCCGCGCGCCTTCATCCAGGCGGCGAAGGCGCCGCGCGGCAGCGAACGAACCACAAGTGGCCGCAGCACCTTGCCCGTGATCAGGTCCTTGTAGTAAGGGTTGCGCTTTTGCAGGGACTCATCCATCGCCGTGGCGAACCGCACCATGTCACCGGGCGCTGCTGCGAACTCGATGTGCCATTCATGGAAGGGCAGGCCTTCGTCCGGAGCAAGCTGCGGGGCCACGGTGAACTCGGCCACTTCGCAGGGCACGGCGGCGATCGCGTCCTTCAGCGCGCCCTCCACCTCCTCGGCGATCACGTGCTCGCCGAAGGCGCTGGTGAAGTGTTTGGTGCGCCCGGTGACCTTGATGCGCGGCGGCGCAAGCGATGTGAACTTCACCGTATCACCGATCTCATAGCCCCAGAGACCCGCGTTCGTGTAGAGCACCAGCGCGTACTGGGTGTTCAGCTCCACTTCGGCGATGGAACGCGGTCGGCGGTCGTTGCCCTGCATGGGCACGAATCCGAAGTAGATGCCATTGTCCAACACGAGCAGCAGGCCGTCGTCGTTGTCCTTGTCCTGGTAGGCGATGAAACCCTCGCTGGCGGGGAAGAGCTCAACGCTCGGCACGCTTCCGCCGATGAGCGCTTCCATGCGGCTGCGGTAGGGGGCGTAGTTCACGCCGCCGTAGACGAAGAGCGAAAAGTTGGGGAACACCTCCTGGACGGTCGCCTTGCCCGTGCGCGTCAGCAGTCGCTCGAAGTACATCTGCACCCAGGCGGGGATGCCGCTGATCAACCGCATATCCGCACGCATGGTCTCACCCACGATGGCCTCCACCTTCGTCTCCCAGTCGGGGATGCTGTTGGTGGCGAACGAGGGCATGCGGTTCTTCAGCAGGTACTTCGGAACGTGGTTGGCCACGATGCCGCTCAAGCGGCCCATGGGGATGACGCCCTTGCGGTCGAGCACGGGGCTGCCCTGCAGGAAGATCATCTTCCCGTCCACGAAGTCGGCGCGGCCGCTGCGCGCGATGTAGGCGAGCAGGGCCCGCCGGGCGCTGCCGATGTGGTTGGGCAGCGAATGCTCCGTAATGGGGATGTACTTCGCCCCGCTGGTGGTGCCGCTTGTCTTGCAGAGATAGAGCGGAAGGCCCGGCCACAGCACGTCCTTCTCCCCGGCGACGATGCGGTCGATGTAGGGCCGGAAGCCCTCGTAGTCGCGCAGCGGGACGGCCTGCACGAGGCCCGCGTGATCATGGACCTGGTTCAGCTTGTGGTCGCGCCCGAAAGCCGTGCCGCCGCCGTACTGCACCAGCTGCCGCAGCACACCGAGCTGCGTGGTCACGGGGTCCATGGCGCGGCGCATCACCGCGCTGGTCACCAAGCGGGCATAGGGTCGTGCGAGGGTGGACTTGAGGCTCATGTGCAGGAGCACGGGCAGCAGCAGGCGGAGGCCGCGCAACGGTATTGCTCCTGCACCTGGTCCTGCTCCCGGATCATCACTTGAACAGCATGTAGGCCTGCGGGTCGATGGCCTCCCCGTTCAACCAGAGCTCGAAATGGAGGTGCGGGCCGGTGCTGAGCTCACCGCTGTCGCCCACGATGGCGATGGCCTCACCGGCCTTCACCTTGTCACCCACCTTCTTCAGCAGGACACTGTTGTGTTTGTACACGCTCACCAGGTCGCCACGGTGTTGCAGATGGAGCACATGGCCGCCATCGCTCGTCCAGCTCGCCAGGGTCACCGTGCCGTCGAGGCAGGCCTTCACCGCTTCATCCGCCTTGGTGACCACATCGATGCCGAAATGCCCCTGCGCACGGTCGAAGGTGCTGGTGACGATGCCGCGCAGCGGTGGAAAAAAGAACACACCGGCCAGGGCGCGGCGCTCACCTGCGGGGCCCGACACCTCGGACAGGGCGTAGGCCTCCTCCTCCTTCACCTTGAGGCGGAGCAGGCTGTCCTTGAGGCCCGGGCGAAGGTCATCCGCAGTGGGCACCTCCTGCACCGCGCGCAATCGGAAGCTGGTGTCGGCCGCCACTTCACCGCGCAGCACGCGCTGCAGGTTGGCGATGTACAAGGCCTGTTCCGCCAGGCGATCGTCCAGCGAATCGGCCAGCAGGGTGCTGCGGTAGGCATTGAGCTTGGTCTCCTGGTCCGAGTACCCCGGGATGTACCGCTTGAGCGGGGTGAACACGATGATGGCCGCCACCATCAGGCCGTGGAGGGTGAACGCGCCGATGGCCAGCAGCAACACATTGAGCCGTGACAGTCGGATGCTGAACCGCTCCTCGAAGGTGCGGTCGTTGATGAGCAGCAGCCGGTACTTGCTCTTGAGCTTGCGCAGCACCTGCTTGCGCGGTCGGGGAGCGGTGGGCTCGGCCATGTCGGACAAATATCGGCTTGACCACGAACGGTCGGTACCTTCCGCGCCGCCATGGACCCGGCACGAAGAGCCCTTGTCCTGATCACCGCGGGAGTGTGCGGCCTGCTGCTGCTGCCCGGCCTGGTGCGCGAGGGCATGTTCATGGACGGCATGCTGTACACGGTGGTGGCCCACAACGAGGCCCGAGGCATCGGCACCTTCTGGGAGCCGCGCTTCAGCCAGCTGGGCCTGGCGAACATGGACACCTTCCACGAGCATCCGCCGCTGGCGTTCGGGCTGCAGGCGCTCTGGTTCCGGCTGTTCGGCAGCGCCTTCTGGGTGGAACGCGCCTATGCGTTCGTCGCCGCCCTGCTGATGGTGGCGCTCCTGCTCGGGCTATGGCGCGAGCTCACGCGCAACGAGGAGCGGGCCCGCGGCCTCGGGGCCTGGCCTGTGCTCCTGTGGGGCATCGTGCCGCAGGTGTTCTGGTGCACGCACAACAACATGCTGGAGAACACCATGGGCCTGTTCACCACGGGCGCTGTGTGGTGCGGGTTAAGGGGGCTGCGCACGGGTTCCCCGGCCCTGGCCGTCGGTGCCGGCGGCCTGGTGTTCCTGGCCACCTTCACCAAGGGCGTTCCCGGGCTGTTCCCGCTGGGAGCGCCGTTCCTCTGGTGGCTGTTCACCCGGCAGGGCGGCGCGCGGCGGATGCTTCTGTTCACCCTGGTTCCCGCGATCGTGCTGGCGTTGGTGTACCTCCTCCTCTGGCAATGGCCCGAGGCCCGCGCCAACCTGGAGACCTATGTGGACGCCCGCCTCATGCACCGCATCTCCGCCAAGCCCACCGTGGAGCACCGCTGGCAGATCCTGCTGGACCTGTTCAACTCGCAGCTCGGGCCGATGATGCTGGCCGGGGCGGTGGTCCTGGGGAGCACGCGTGGCGATCCCGCTTCACCCACCGCTCGCCCTGCGCTCGCCCTGCTGGCCATCGGGTTCTCCGGAGTGGCCCCCATGATGCTCACCCTGGTCCAGAAGTCGTTCTACAGCGTGCCCGCCTTCCCGCCCATCGCCCTGGGGCTGGCCCTTTGGAGCGCGCCGGCGCTGACCCGGCTTCTGGACCTACTGGCCCTGCGGCGTAGGCTCCCGAAGGGGCTGTCCTTCGCAGGCGGCACGGTCCTTTTTGCCTCGGTGGCGGCCTCGGTGCTGTTGTGGGGCCGCCCGGGTCGCGATGCGGACATGCTGCACGACGTGGCCCGCATCGGAGCCATCGTCCCACGGGGCGCGCTCATCGGCTGTGCCCCGGAACTTTGGGAGCACTGGAACCTGCAGGGCTACCTGCTGCGCTACCACGACATTTCCCTGGACCCGCGCGGCCGGCCGCACGCCTGGGCCATCAGCACCGTGGGGGCGGACCTGCCGGAGGGCTGTGCCCCGCGCGATGCGGGGCTCCGCACCCTGCGCTTGGGCGCCTGCACCAGCGGGTCGGGGGCGATGAAATAACTTCGCCCGTTCGCAGTTGATGCTCCCGTGAAGCGGATCCCCGTCCACCATGCCGCCCTTGTCGTGCTCCTGGCCCTGTTGGCCGGCGGGTGTTCCAAGGAGAAGGACCGCTTCCTGAACCGGGCCTACCACCGCCTCACCTCGCGGGACAACGGCTGGTTCAACGCCAACGAGAAGCTCAAGGAGACGGTGGCCGGGATCGAAAGGTCCTACCAGGACGACTACGACAAGGTGCTGCCCATCTTCGTTTACGGCACCGAGGAACAGTCCAAGGGCGCCGGCGGCGACCTGGAGAAGTGCATCGAGAAGTGCTCGCTGGTGATCGAGCGGCACAGCATGGACATCAAGGGGAAGCAGCGCAACAGTTGGATCGACGACGCCTATTTCGTCATCGGCCGCAGCTACTTCTACAAGCGCGCCTGGTTCGATGCCCAACGCACCTTCGACTACATCGGCCGGCGGTTCAAGGACCAGAACCGGCAGTACGAGGCCAAGGTGTGGCTGGCGCGCACACTGATGGAGACCGAGCAATACGCCCGGGCCCAGAGCACGCTGGACGAGGTGAAGGAGGTGAAGGAGCTGCCCAAGCGCTTTCCGCACGACGAACTGGCCGCCGTGCAGGCCGACCTGGACCTGCGGCGGGGCAAGGTGGATGATGCCATCATGAACCTGGAGCGGGCCGTGGACATCACCAAGGACCGCCAGCGGCGGGTGCGGTGGACCTTCATCCTGGCGCAGCTGTATCAGGCGAAGGGCATGGACGACCGCTCGATCGCCGCGTACAAGCAGGTGACCCGGATGAACCCGCCGTACGAACTGGCCTTCCATGCCCAGGTGTTCCAGGCACTGGCGTTCGACCGGGGCGACAGCAAGGCCTTGCGCAAAATGCTCACGCGTATGCTTCGCGATGAGAAGCACGAGGATCATTTCGACATGATCCACTACGCGCTGGCCGACATCGACCTCAAGGAGAACAAGGACAGCAGCGCCATTGCGCACCTCAAGCGCAGCGCCTATGTCAGCACGAACGACACGCGCCAGAAGGCCAAGACCTGGCTGCGGCTGGCCGACCTGTACTTCGATGACCGCGCCTACCCCGATGCCCAGCTGTACTACGACAGCACGAGCACCTTGCTGGCCGAGGAACACCCGCGCTACGAGGAGGTGGCCACGCGCGCGGAGGTGCTCGGCGAGCTGGTGGAGCAGCTCAACATCATCGCCCGGGAGGACAGCTTGCAACAACTGGCCGGCATGGAGCCCGAGGAGCGCGAGAAGGCCATCAAGCGCCTGATCCGGGAACGCGAGAAGGCCGAGGCCGAGAAGGAGGCCGCCGAGCGGGAGGCCCGGGAAGCCGAAGCTTCGGGAACAGCCGCGCCCGCCCGCCCCGCCACACCGGCCGGTGGAGGATCCGGTGCCTGGTACTTCTACAACCCCCAGCAGCTCGGCCGCGGTCTATCGGAGTTCAAGAAGAAATGGGGCAACCGCCCGCTGGAGGATGACTGGCGTCGCCGCGACAAGGGCGGATCGGCCGTGGCCGAGGAGGAGCCGGAGGAGGCCACCGAGGAGACCGCCGAAGGGAAGGACGGCGAGGGCAAGGACGGCGAGCCCGAGTGGAAGGACCCGGGGTTCTATCTCAAGGACCTGCCCACCAGTGATACCGCCCTGGCCGCCTCGAACGCGATGATCTGCGAGGCGATGTACCGCAGCGGCATGATCTACAAGGAGAAGCTCAAGGACACCGACAACGCCATCGAGAGCTTCGAGACGCTGATCAACCGCTTCGAGGAATGCCGCTTCACCCCGGAAAGCCACTACCAGATGTACCGCATCTACCTGGCCCGGGAGAAGAGCGGCAGCGTCATCGACTTCGGAGGCAGCACCTCGCAGGCCTACGCCAACATCATCCTGGAGCGCTGGCCGGACAGTGAGTTCGCCCGGCTGGTGCGCGATCCATCGCTGCTGGAGGGCGGCGAGGCCCGTCGCAAGGTGGAGGCCGCCGAATACGACCAGCTCTACCGCGAGTTCCGACAGCGCAACTACCTGCTGGTGATCGGCACCTGCAACCAGGTGATCGCCAACGAGCCCCGCAACCACCTGCTCGGGAAATACCACTTACTGAAGGCCATGGCCATTGGTGGCACCCGCGAGCTCTCGGCCTTCCGCACGGCGCTGCTCGAGGTGAAGGACAAGTTCCCCGCCACCGAGGAGGCCAAGGCCGCCGAGGACCTCCTGGCCGTGCTGGACCGACAGGCCGCCTCGGAAGGGGCGCCCTCCGGACAGGAGAAGGCTCCGGCCAACGCCAGTTCGTTCCGTGTGGACCAGGGCCCGCATTACATCGCGCTCATCCACCCCAACAGCTCAGGGGATGTCAACACGGTCAAGACCCGGATCAGCGACTTCAACCGCCGCTACTTCCCGGGCCGCAACATCCTCATCGAGAACACCATCCTGGACGCCGAGCAGCAGGTGGTGGTGCTTCGCCTGTTCGACGACAAGGCCGCGGCGATGGCGTACTACCAGCAGTTCCTTTCCGATGTGGGCATGCTGAGCGGCATCAACGACCAGGGCCACCCCATCTTCGCCATCAGTCCGGACAACTACGCGCAGTTGTACAAGAACAAGGACGTGGACGCCTACGCGGCCTTCTTCACCCAGAACTACCTGCCCAAGCAATAGGCTTCGACCGGCGGCTTGGCGGGATCGCCGACGACATTAACTTTGTCCCTGACGATCAGGAACCTGTACGCCATGGCCCTTTTCCAACCCGAAAAAAAGTCCGAGCCCATGAACAAGGCCGCCGAGCCGGTGACCACCGGCAAGATCAACAGCATCATGGAGGGCACCTCCATCGAAGGCGAGATCCGCAGCGACAGCAACCTGCGCATCGACGGCCGGGTGAAGGGCACCATCAACGTCCGCGGTCGGCTCATCGTGGGTCAGACCGGCGTGATCGAGGGCGAGGTGACCTGCCAGAGCTCCGATATCGAAGGGACCTTGGTGGGCAAGGTGAACTGCCAGGACCTGCTGAGCCTGAAGGCGACCGCCAAACTGCAGGGGGACATCAACACCAAGAAGCTGGCCATCGAGCCAGGGGCCGTGTTCACCGGCAACTGCAGCATGGCCGGCGGCGTGGTGAAGGAGATGGACCCCGTCCGCCTGCGCACCGAGTCCGCCCGCCCGGAAGTGGCCCCCGCCCAGGCCGTCCGCTGATCGCCCCCGCCGATGACCCAGGGGCGCAGCGCCTCCCCCGTGGTGCCCGTTCTGCTGTTCACCGCGGTCTGTGGCGCCGCCACCGCGCTCATCCTGCGCCTGGCCGAACTTCCCTGGCACTGGGGCTATGCCGTTGCGCTGGCGTTCCTGTCCGGAACGACCCTGCTGCTCCACCTGTGGCAGGAGCACGCCTTGGTGGCCGACCCCAAGGGCTTCGTGCGGCGGTTCATGGCCGGCCTCACGCTGAAGATGTTCGCGGGCATCGTGGCGGTGGCCCTGGTGCTGGTCACCCTTCCTCGGGCGGAGGCCGTGCCGCTGGCGCTGGCCTTCACCCTGCTCTACCTGGCCTTCCTGGGCTTCAGCACCGGCCGCCTGGTCAACCTCTCGCGCCGCCAGCCCCGCCCATGATGGATGCCGACCCGGGGCACCGACCGTCGGACGCGGCCCGCAAAGGGGTCAACGCCTACCTGCGCTACAGTGCGCTCGGGCTGCAGATGGCCGGCATCATCCTGCTGGCCATCTGGGCCGGGCGTTGGCTCGACGGCCGGGTCGACACCGGCTTCCCCGCCTTCACGCTGTTGTTCGCCCTGCTCGGGATCACCGGGGCCATGGTCTTCCTGTTCAAGGAGACCCGGCGCTGAGGAACACCGTCGGACGAATTGCCGCGGATCGCTACCTTCGCGGCCGCAAACGGGGACGGTCCCCCACGCCTGATGTCGCTGAAACCCTTGCTGCGCCACGCTTTTCTGATCCTGGCCGCCCTGCTCATGGGCCGCTCCACCGCGCAGCACGGCACCCCGGACAGCACCGCCCACCACGCGGCGGCCGCCACCACCGGTGCGCATGAAGCCGCACCCGCGCAGGACCACGGGGCGAAGGAGAAGTTCAACGCCGGCAAGCTCATCATGGACCACATCGGCGATGAGCATGGCTGGCACCTCTGGGGCCACACCAGCCTGCCGCTGCCGGTGATCCTCTACAACAGCGAGCGCGGCCTCAGCCTCTTCAGCAGCGGTCGTTTCGACCACGGGCACCGGACCTACGACGGCTACGCCCTGCACGAAGGGCAGGTGGTGGCGGTGGATGCGCCGGATGGAACGGATGTGCACCACGCCCCGGTGAACGAACGGCTCACCGCCGCCACGGTGGACCTGAGCATCACCAAGAACGTGGCCACGCTCCTCTTGGTGTCCGTCCTTCTCCTGTGGGTGTTCATCAGTGTGGCCCGGGCCTACACGCGTCGCGCCGGCCAGGCCCCCACGGGCCTGCAGAACCTGGTGGAGCCGATCATCCTCTTCGTGCGGGACGACCTGGCGAAGAGCGCGATCGGGCACCGGTACGAGAAGTACCTCCCCTACCTGCTCACGGCCTTCTTCTTCATCTTCTTCAGCAACCTGCTGGGCCTCGTGCCCTTCTTCCCGGGCGGTGCCAACCTCACGGGCAACATCGCCGTCACGGTCGTGCTGGCGGTGATCACCTTCCTCATCGTCACCTTCAGCGGCAACAAGCATTACTGGCATCACATCTTCGCCATGCCGGGGGTGCCGGGCTGGGTGCTGGCGATCCTGACGCCGGTGGAGATCCTGGGCATGTTCCTGAAGCCCTTCGTGCTGGCCATCCGACTGTTCGCCAACATCACGGCGGGCCACATCATCGCACTGAGCTTCTTCAGCCTGATCTTCGTGTTCGGCGAAACGAGCGCGGGCGCCGGTTATGGCGTGGCCATCGGATCCTGGTTGTTCACCGTGTTCATGTTCATGCTCGAGCTCCTGGTGGCCTTCATCCAGGCGTACGTCTTCACCTTCCTGTCGGCCATGTACATCGGTGCCGCCGTCGAGGAGCCCCATCATCACTAGAAACCCGAACTCCCTTAAACCCGCATTCCCATGTTCCTCTCCGTTCTCCTCGATCTCGGCATTGGTTACGGTATCGCCGCCCTCGGCGCCGGTCTGGCCGCCCTCGGTGCCGGTGTGGGCATCGGCCGCATCGGTGGCGACGCCGTGCAGGCCATGGCCCGCCAGCCGGAAGCCATGAACGATCTGCGCGCCAACATGATCCTCACCGCCGCGCTCGTGGAAGGTGCCGCCTTCTTCGCCATGGTGGTGGGTCTGCTGGTGGTGCTGAAGGAGATGCCGGCCGCCGTCTAAGGCACGCGCCCGCACTTCCTCTCGACCAACCCCCGAACCCGCAGCCATGACCGTCCTGGCCAGCCTCGTGAACCCGTCCATCGGCCTCATCTTCTGGATGACGCTGACCTTCGTGACGGTCCTGTTCCTCCTCGCCAAGTTCGCCTGGAGGCCCATCCTCAATGGACTGAAGGAGCGTGAGGCGTCCATCGCCGATGCGCTGAACGAGGCCAAGCGGGCCCGGGAGGAGATGGCCTCGTTGAACGCAAAGAACGAGGAGTTGATGCGACAGGCCCGGGAGGAGCGCGAGCTGCTGCTGAAGGAGGCCCGCGACATCCGCGATCGCGAGATCGCAGAAGCCAAGGGCCGGGCCAAGACCGAGGCCGACGCCCTGCTGACGCGGGCACGAGCCGACATCCAGAACGAGAAGAACGCCGCCCTCACCGAGATGAAGAACCAGGTGGCCGAACTGAGCATCCTGGTGGCCGAGCGTATCCTGAAGGAGAAGCTCGCCGACAGCAAGGCACAGGAAGCCTTGGTGGACAAGGTGATGGCCGAAGCCCAGCTGCGCCGCTCATGAACATCGCCCCGGTCGCCTACCGCTACGCGCGCTCCGTGATGGAGCTGGCCCGGGAGAAGGGTCAGCTGGACGGGGTCCAGGGCGACATGCGCCTGGTGGCCGCGACCTGTGCGGCCAGCCGCGACCTGCAGGTGCTGCTGAAGAGCCCCGTGGTGAAGCCCGATACGAAAGGCCGCATCCTTGACCGGATCTTCGATGGCAAGGTGGAGCCTCTCACCGCGAGCTTCATGGCCATTCTGGTGCGCAAGGGCCGCGAGGTGCTGCTGCCCCATGTGGCCGAGGCGTTCAATGCCCTGTACAAACAGCACATGGGCATCGTCACCGTGGAGGTGACCAGTGCCGTGCAGCTGAATGACAAGGCGCGGGAGGAGGTGCGCACCCTGGCCGAAGCCCGGCATCCCGGCCGCACCATCGACCTACAGGAAAAGGTGGATGCCACGCTGATCGGCGGCCTCACCATCCGCATCGGCGACGAGCAGGTGGACGGCACGGTGAGCCGACGCCTGGCCGACCTGCGCCGCGAATTCTCCAAGAACCCGTACATCCCCGCGATCTAACGCCCTAGACCCCTCCCCCGCCAAGGCGATGGCGGCATTGACATGGCCGAAGTGAAACCCGCCGAAGTATCGGCGATCCTCAAGCAAGAACTCGCCGGCTTCCGCTCGGAGGCCGAGCTCGAAGAGGTCGGTACCGTCCTTCAGGTCGGCGACGGCATCGCCCGCATCTACGGACTGAAGGGCGTGCAGAGCGGTGAGCTGATCGAGTTCACCAGCGGCCTGCGCGGCATCGTGCTCAACCTCGAGGAGGACAACGTGGGCGCCGTGCTGCTGGGCCCGAGCGTGGGCATCAAGGAGGGCGACACCGTGAAGCGCACCAAGCGCATCGCCAGCATCCGCGTGGGCGAGCAGATGGTGGGCCGCGTGGTGAACACCCTGGGCGAACCCATCGACGGCAAGGGCCCCATCGGCGGCGAGCTGTTCGAGATGCCCTTGGAGCGCCGCGCCCCGGGCGTGATCTTCCGCGAGCCGGTGAAGGAGCCACTGCAGACGGGCATCAAGGCCGTGGACGCCATGATCCCCATCGGCCGCGGCCAGCGCGAACTGATCATCGGCGACCGGCAGACCGGCAAGAGCACGGTGGCCATCGACACCATCATCAACCAGAAGGAGTTCTTCGAGGCGGGCAAGCCGGTGTACTGCATCTACGTGGCCATCGGCCAGAAGGGCAGCACCGTGGCGGGCACCGTGAAGACCCTGGAGGAGAACGGCGCCATGGCCTACACCACCGTGGTGGCCGCCAACGCCAGCGACCCCGCACCGATGCAGTTCTATGCGCCCTTCACCGGCGCGGCCATCGGCGAGTACTTCCGCGACACCGGCCGCCCCGCGCTGATCGTGTACGACGACCTCTCCAAGCAGGCCGTGGCCTACCGCGAGGTGTCGCTGCTGCTGCGCCGCCCGCCGGGTCGGGAGGCCTACCCGGGCGACGTGTTCTACCTGCACAGCCGCCTGCTGGAGCGCGCCGCCAAGATCACCGG
>JADLBK010000149.1 GCA_020847755.1 Flavobacteriales bacterium
AACTGGGCCTGCGCGGCCGGAAGGCCGAGCAATGCCGCCGTGCCCAGAGCGAGGGCACCACGCTGCCACCAGTGCTGGCGCCGGGGCGGTGTCGAGTCGGGTCGACAATTCATGAGTGTAGGGTTTTGGTAAGGGTTCGGTTCGTGGGGGTGGCGGTGCCGGGCCATCGTCCGGTGGGTGCAGCCCGCAGGCTGGTCAGGGTGCTGGGTGTTCGCGCGAGGTCCTGGTCACGGGTGGACCGCTTCGGTGTGCAGCGGCGGTCCGGATCATGCTTGGGTTAAATGGACGTGAAATGTAGGGAGCCTCTTTCGTTCGGCAATGCGTTTTCCGCAGTTCGTCGGGTGGGCACTGCTGTTCGTCGGAATGAGTTTTCAACAAGCTTTCCGTTCCCCCCGGAATGCGAAAGCCCCCCGCCGGAGCGGGGGGCTTTCGCCAATGGTCGGCGAGCGGGACTACTTCACCACGCTGATGCGCTGCTGGTGCACGGCGCCGTCCACGTTGAGGTGGACCATGTACACGCCACCGGCGAAGCCATCGAGCTCAAGCACCGTGTTGAACACGGGGCCGCTGTTCTCCATGTCCCGGGCCACCACGCGCTTGCCGGTGAGGTCGTACACCTCCAGGCTCACGCGCTGGGTGCCGGCGGTGAGGCCGTCGAGGCGGAGGTTCACCACACCGTCGCGCACGGGGTTCGGCCACACCTGCAGGCCGCTGTTGGTCAGCACCTCGGCATCACGCTGCTGGGCCATGGCCGGCGGGTTCAGGATGGTCACCTGGCACACCGGGCCGCAGTAGCCGCTCCACTGCCCGGCGTAGAACACCTCCACGCTGACGTCGTAGGTGACACCGTTCTGCAGAGGCAGGGTCACCCAGCTGAGCGGGCAGATGTAGTTCGGCCGGAGGATGGTGCGCAGGTAGCCTTCGCCCGCGTTGGCGAAGCGGAAGCGGTACTGCGTGGCCCCCACCACGGGCTGGGCGAAGACCTTGTCGGACCCACCGAAGGTCCTGATCACGCCGCAGCTGTGGGCCGGGAAGCCGATGTTGTCCACCAGACCGGTGCAGCCCGGCACGGCGCTGGGGTCCAGACCCATCTCGCAACCCGTGCCGAAGCGGTCATCGGCGAAGCCGCTGGCACCCTGGTCCACCCGGACGCGGGTGAAGTAGCGCACACCGGGCAGCAGCGGGCTGGTCACCATCTCGGAGAACTTCACCCAGTTGCGCGGCACGGCGATGCGGCGGCGGAAGCCGGCGTCGGGGTCGCTGAACTCGAACTGGTAGGTGGTGACACCCGGCACGATGCTCGTGAACACCTTGCTCTGGAGCAGGTTGGTGAACACGCCGCACTCGGCTGCCAGGGGCTGGCTGGGGCCGGCCGGCAGGCAGAACTCATGGCCGCTCACATAGCCGGAGGTCGCCGGCGGACTGTTCGGGCTCAGCACACCGTTGATGGTGCCGTCGAAGTTGTCACCCAGCAGGGTGCGCCCATCGGTGGTGCGCAGACGCCAGCTGCCGTTGCCGTTGCCCGTTCCGCTGAGGCCATCGCCCAGGAAGTCGAACAGGTAGAAGCTGAAGCAGTTGCCGTTCAACGTGCTCAGGCAGACCGGCAGGGTCTCGGTGGTGTTCGCCGTGTTGTACAGGGGCGAAACGGCCACGCTCTGGAAGGCCTGGTCCTGGATCTCCCAGTAGATGCCGCTCGGGTCGTTGTCCGTGGTGATCTCCACCACCACCGTCTCACCCGTCACGTCGATGTTGGGCTCGCTGAGGCTGCTGTTGACGGCGATCTCGTCCGGCTGGCCGTTCGGGTTCTGCACCGTCACGTTCAGGGTGTGCGTGCCGTACGGGGCGGTGAAGCCCGGCAGGTCCACCACCAGGGTGTCCTCATAGGGCAGGCTGCCCGTCCAGGTGTAGATGAAGGGTCCCTGGCCCGGTCCGCCACCGTTCAGGTCGTACACGATGTCCACGCTGGTGAGGGTGGCCTCGCCGAAGTTGGTGAGGGCCACCTTCGGCGCCAGGAAGGAGGTACAGACCAGACCGGTCGGTTCGATGATGTCGGTGATGCCGGCATCGTTCACGCCCGGGTGCTCCAGCAGCAGTTCGAAGGTGCCCTCGAAGCCCGTGCTGCCGGGGTTGTAGATGTACAGCAGGTGGTCCGTGTTGGTCGCCAGGCCCGGAAGCACGATGTCGTACCCGTCACCGTCCTGCACGCAGATCTGCTGGCCGGTGGCGCCCAGGTTGCCGCAGCTGCCGCTGAACAGGGCGTAGTTCAGCTGGCTGGCCGTGAGGCCACCGCTTTGTTCGCTTCCGATGAGCGTCAGGCGGTGCAGGGTGTTCGGGCCGCTGTTGAAGGTGTACCACACGCCCTGGTTGTTCAGCACCGGGGTGCAGGTGGTGTAGGCATCGTTCTGCGCGCAGCTGTTGTCGCCGGTGGTGCTGATGCCGCTGCCATCCTGCGGATAGCTGATGATGGACTGGGCGCCGGTGCAGTCGTCGTTGGACGGCCGCGGGCACACGGCACCGCAACCGATCTGCAGCTCGAACTGGCCGTCCGCGAAGGGCGAGGGGCTGTGCACGGCGATGTAGTACGTCTGGCCGCTCTGGGCGAAGAACTCCAGCTGGCTGCGCGTGGCGCAGGCCCCGCCGAAGTCGTCGCTCATCGAGTAGCAGCTCAGGGTGTTGCAGTCCGGCCCGGTGAACACGCTGATGCGCGTATCGAACGCGGTGCCCACGCCGCAGGTGCTGAGGATGATGTTCTCATCCGACGCGGCCGTGTAGGTGTACCAGAGCGAACCACCGCTCACCCCGCTGTTGGTGAAGGGGCAGGCGTTGGCCGGCAGGGTGGGCAGCTTGTTGTCCGTGTTGCCGATCACCGAGCCCGGGCAGCTCAGGGGGATCGCGCCGGAGCACACGATGTTGGCCACGCAAGGCACCGTCGGTGCGGTCGCGATCACGTTCAGGGTGTACGCTCCGCTCGCACGGCGCGCATCCCAGAGCACCGGGTAGTAGTAGGCCCCGGGCGCCAGGTTCAGGAAGTTGATCGTGGCGTTCGGCGCGCAGGTGGTGAAGTCGTAGTTCTGCGAGTTCACGAACAGGTTGCCGCAGTCGCCGTACATGTTCAGCGCCAAGATCCCCGAGAGCGGTGAACCGCAGTAGTTGATCTGCACGTTGGCGCACTCGGTGAGCAGGAAGCTCTCCCACACCCAGCCGCTCACGTCCTCGTCCACGCCGGCCCAGAAGCGGATGTTGCTCAGCGTGCCGTCCTTGGTGGCGCAGTCGCGTGTGCCGGTGAACACCAGCGGACTGCCGATGCTCAGCGGGCTGGCCGCCGGGTTCTCGCTGCTGCACAGGTCGTTCGCCGGCGGCGTGCAGGCGGTGAACTCCAGGCTCCAATCGTGGCCGTTGTCGTTCCAGCGGTTGTCCCACTCGATGTAGAACGTCTGTCCAGCTGCTCCGGCAAAGGTCACGTCCGAGGCGAAGTTGAACGCCGTGCACCCATCGTCGTCACCGCTGTAAGGCACCAGCGATCCGCAGGTGCCCTCGTGGATCGTCACGAACGTGTCGTCGTTGGTGCTGTTGGGCGGGGTGCATGCGCTTACGCGCACCTTGCCGTCGGCCGGCAGGGTGTAGCTCCACCAGCGCGCACCGGTCGGCACCGTGCCGTTCACCAGGGCGTTGGTGGCCGTGCCGCAGTTGATGGGGCCGTGGCTGTTGGTGCCCACCACGGCGGGCAGTGCACCCGCGCAGGTGGCGTTGCAGCAACTGGTGAGGTCGGAAAGGGTGATCGTGCAGAAGGCCTCGGTGGGGTGCTGCACCGTCACGTCCACGATGGTGCCGTTGGGGTAGGGGCCCAGCACGTACTGGCCCAAGCCTACACCGTTCGGCTCCGTATCGCCCGCATAGTCGGTGACGATGTCCACCGCGCCCGAGCTCGTGGCGTCGGTCACATCCACCGTGATGGTGAAGGTGCCCGCACCGCAGTTGTCGTTCACCGTGGCCGTGGCCGTCGGGAAGGAGCAGTCGAAGCAGACCACCGTCCACTCCCAGGGATCGTACGTCGTGCTGGTGGCGCACTGCACGCTGCCATCACTGGTGAAGGTCATGAAGAGGAAGTTCCCCGACGCCGTCACATCCACCGCGAAGAAGTCCGGATCGGTGGTGAGGATGCCGCTGCCCGCCGGGCCCAGGTTGCCCGTGTTGGCCGGGTTGCTGAACAGGACCGGGTAGGTGTTGTCCGGACCGTCATAGATGATCAGGTCATCGAAGCTGTTGGTCTCCACCGTTCCGCGGGTGAAGAACAACCGCAGGGTGCCGGCGCCGTTGCTGGAGTACAACCAGCTCTGGTTGTCACTCGCCACATAGCAATAGGTGTCGTTGGTGGGTGCTGCGCCGCAGGTGATGCAGTTCAGGGCCCCGGCGTCGTACTCGCCGAGGTTGAGCACGCAGTCACCGTCCTGTTCGTTGCGCACGCGCACGGCCACCACATCCGTCGCGGCGGTCACGATGCTGCACAGGCCCGGGGCGTTGAGCGAACACACCGTGGTGTACGGGCCGTTGTTGATGGAGGCCTCCACCGCCACGCTGGCCGCCGAGCCGATGCTCGTCACATCCACGTCCACCGTCAGGGTGCTGGTCGCGCAGCTCGGGGTCACGCTCGTCACACTGGCCACCGGGTCGGTGCACAGCGGGCTGGGACGCACGCAGAAGTAGTCGAAGGCCAGGTCGCTGGTGAAGCTCGTGCCGGACACACCGCGCACGCGGTAGCGCACCGCCGGGCCCGTGAAGATGTGGTCCATGTTCGGCGTCAGGAACCAGCCCTGGCCCTGGTCGCCGGTCAGCGTCCACAGGGTCGTCCAGTTGTTGCTCAGTGCGGGATCCTCGATCTCCACGCTCATGGTGCCCATGGTGGCGCCATACATGCTGTAGGCCATCCGGGCGCGGATGCTGCCGTTCACCATGCCCGTCACATCGAACACCGGCGAGAGGGCGTCGATGGTGTTGCCCGCGCAGGAGCCCGACTCCATGTACACGTAGTTGCCGGTGGTGGTGCCGGGGACATAGTCCGCCTGGCCGCTGCCCGAGCCATTACCGGGACCGGTGGCGGTGGAGGTCGTTCCGCCCTCGTCCACGCTCCAGTTGCCGGTGCCGTCCGCCTCGCTGTTGTCCCAGCCCAAGGCTTCGAGGGCGGTGCCCGTGCAGGCCAGCACGGACGTGCAGGTCGAGGGTTGGCAAAGCGTCGCGCCTTCGAAGTCCTCGCAGTAGGGGTAGGTGTTGATCACCGGCGGGCAGAGGCTTTCATAGCTGCCCAGGCCCACGTTGCAGTCCACGTTGTTCTCATGCTCCATGGTGATCACCACGGTCTGGCCCACCGTGTAGGGGCCCATCACGTAGGGGGTGGCGCTGGCCGGTACTGCGGCGTGCTCCACACCGTCCAGGTCGCTCACCAGGTCCACCGTGGCCCCGCTGCCGGTGCTGGTCACCGTCACTTCCACCGTGAAGGTGCCCGCCAGGCAGTTCTCCACCACGGCCGTGGTGGCCGTGGGCGCCGTGCAGGCCGGGCCCTCGCTCACGCAGAAGTAATCGAATGCCATGTCGCTCGTGAAGCTCGTCCCCGAGATGCCCCGCACGCGGTAGCGCACCTGGGTGCCCGTGTAGGCATGGTCCAGGTTCGGGGTCAGGAACCAGCCCTGGCCCTGGTCGCCGCTCAGGCTCCAGAGTTCGGTCCAGGTGTTCGATCCCGCGGGATCCTCGATGTCGATGGCCATGGTGCCCATGGTGGCGCCATACATGTTGTAGGCCATCCGCACGCGCACGTTCGGGTTCACGAAGCTGCTGATGTCGAACACCGGTGAGTTCGCGATGATCGTGTTGCCCGTGCAGGAGCCCGATTCCATGTACACGTAGTTGCCCGTGGTGGTTCCGGGCACGTAGTCCGACTGGCCCGTGGTGGCGCCTGTGCCGGGACCTGTGCCCGTGGAGGAGGTGCCGCCCTCATCCACGCTCCAGTTGCCGGTGCCGTCCGTGGTCGAGTTCTCCCAACCCACCGGGGTCAGGGACGTGCTCGTGCAGGCCAGCACGGAGGTGCAGGTCGAGGGCAGGCAGTTCACCGCCAGTTCGAAGTCCTCGCAGTAGGGGAAGGTGTTCACCAGGGCCGTGGTGGTGAAGTTCACGCTGTTGCTGTTCAAGCTCCACGTGCCGGCGCAGTCCTGCCGCACCACCGCGCTGTAGCTCGTGCCGGGGGTAAGGCCCGTCACCGTGCCGGAGGTGGAGGCGAAGGGACCGGCCATGGTGCCGCCCACGCCAGGGCTGCCATTGGTGCCGGGCGTCCAGCCGGGAGCACCGTATTCGATCCAGTACGGACCGGTGCAGCCGGCGCAGGCCCAGGTGAAGTTGGCCTCGGTGGCCGTCACGCCCGTGTTCGCCAGCGAAGCCGGCGCCGGACAGCTCGGCGGGGCGCCCACGCGCCAGTCATCCGTGCAGATGTACCAGGGCGATGACGTGGTGGACACGTCCTGGACCCCGAAGTAGTACACGCCGGAGCTCACCGGAGTGAAGAGATAGGTGGCCTCCTGATACGTGGTGTTCACCACGTCCACGATGCTGCCGAGCGGGGTCATCGACGCGGCGTTCGCCGCTGTGCCCACCGCTGCGGTCAGGGTGTGGCCGGCGATCGGATCCGTGTGCACATACCAGAACGAGAACTGATAGGTCTGCCCACCGGTGAGCTGGATGCCCGGGCTGAAGAGCCAGCTGTTCGCGCTCCAGTTGTGCGCCATGTAGTCCGTTCCGCTGCGGGGCCCGATGCCGTTGCGGATCGGGGTCACGCGCGTGCGCCAGGTGGTGGTCCCCGTGCCGGTGATGATCTCGCGGCCGTAACAGATCAGCGGGTCGCCGTTGTCCAACGTCGCACC
>JADLBK010000150.1 GCA_020847755.1 Flavobacteriales bacterium
GGACTTCCGCCGCGGGGTCGATCCCTGGGCCTTCCCGGCGGAGACGCATGCGCGCATGATCGAGGCCTTCCACGAGGTGGCCGGGGATGCGGCCAGCGTGAACGCCCTCCGGATGCATCTGCTGCAGATGAAGCGCACCACCGACTGGGGCACGACCACGGCCACGGCGGAGGCCTGCCACGCCCTGCTGCTCACCGGTGACGCCTGGCTTGAGGAAGGCGCAGGTCCGGAGATCCGCGTGGGCGGACAGGTCGTGGGCGCTCAGCACCGCGAGGCCGGAACGGGCACCTTTGAACGCACCTGGTCCGGCGAGGAGGTGAAGCCCGCGATGGGCGAGGTGACCATCACCGAGCGCGACGACCGGCCCTCCTGGGGCGCGCTGTATTGGCAGTACTTCGAGCGGATGGACCGTGTGACGCCGCCGGATCGGGGCGATGGCAGCTCGCCCTTCCACCTCACCCGGCAGGTGATGCTGGAGCGGTCCGGGGCCCGTGGGCCGGAGCTGGTGGAGCTGGCCACAGGCGTTGCGGTGCGGCCCGGCGACAAGGTCGTGGTGCGGCTTGTGCTGCGCACAGACCGCCCGCTGGACTTCGTGCACGTGAAGGATCTGCGTGCGGCAGGCCTGGAGCCGGTGGATGCCCTGAGCGGTCATCGCTACCAGGGTGGCCTGGGCTTCTACCAAGGCATCCGCGACGCGGCGATGGACCTGTTCATCGACCGCCTGCCTGCGGGCACCCATGTGTTCAGCTACGCGATGCACGCCACGCATGCCGGTGACTTCAGCCAGGGCATCGCCTCGGCCACCTGCATGTATGCCCCGGAGTTCGGCGGCCACAGCGAGGGTTCACGCGTGCTTGTGTCGGAATGAAGCGACGAGCGCCGCAGGCCCATCGACGTTGGTCGGTCGTCGGTCGATAACGAACAGACACCGAACGGTACGGTGACCTTGATCGTTGCGCTGCGAGGTGTGGTTCCGGACCTTTGCGCCTTCGTTCACCGTTCATCCCACCTGCTGCTCATGAAGCTTCGCTCCATCCTGCCTTTGTCCCTTCTCCGTCTCGGTCCGGTGGTCCCGGCCCAGGAGTTCGTGGAACTGCACAACGCCGAGGTGCTTCCGCTGGAGTTCCTGGGTGAGACCATGGCCTACCGCGATTGGGACAGCACGCGGGTGTTCCCGAACGAACCCGTGCGCGATGCCAACGGCTGGCTGGTGCGGCCGGAGCCGAAGGGCACCAAGGAGGCCCGGATGCACCAACGGATGAACCCCAAGGCTCTGCCCCTTGGGGAGGACCCCGTGTGGCAGCGTCAGCAGGGCGCCCGCACCACCGGCCGCGCGTTGGACCTCACCATCAACGGCATCGGCAACACCGGCGTGAACCCCAGCGACCCCTGCCTGGAGGTGGGCCCCAACCATGTGATCCAGATGATCAACGGGGGCTCGGGGGCCTACTTCCGCATCTATGACAAGAGCGGCAACGCGCTCGGCGCACAGACGTACCTGGACAACTTCATCAACGCCATCGGTGGCATCACCAGCTACAGCGGTGCGGGCGATCCGATCGTGCTGTACGATGCGCTGGCCGACCGCTGGCTGATGAGCGAGTTCTCGGCCAGCGGCAACCGGCTGGTGATGTGCGTATCCACCACGGCCGACCCGTTGGGGACGTGGTACGCGTACAGCTTCACCGCGCCGAGCTTTCCGGACTATCCGAAGTACGGGGTGTGGCCCACGGCCTACATCATCACCAGCAACGAAGGCACGGGCTGCCCGATCTATGCCCTGGACCGCACGCGGATGCTCGCGGGCCTGTCCGCCACCTCGCAGCGGTTCACCACGCCGGACTATCCCACGATCGGCTTCCAGGCCACGACGCCCATCTCGTTCGAAGGTGGTGCGGCCCCCCCGGCGAACGCCCCGGCCATGGTGATGCGCATGGCCGATGATGCCTGGAGCGCCAGCGTCCCGGCCGACCGGCTGGAGCTCTGGACCCTGACGCTCGACTTCACCACCCCGGCCAACAGCGTGCTGGCCGGCCCTCAGCTGATGCTCACCGATCCGTTCGACACCGAGCTGTGCGGCTACACCTCGTTCTCGTGCATCGACCAGCCCAGCTCGACCACCAACCTGGACCCACTGCGGGAGGTGATCATGAACCGGGCGCAGTACCGCAACTTCGGCACGCACGAGACCATCGTGTGCAACCACGTCACCGATGTCACCGGCACCGACCGGGCCGGGGTGCGCTGGTATGAACTGCGTCGCACGGGCGCCATCGCCAACCCCTGGGCCATCCACCAGCAGGGCACGTATTCCCCGGACGCCACCAGCCGCTGGATGGGCTGTATCTCCATCAATGCCGCGGGCGACATCGGCCTGGCCTACAACGTGAGCTCCGGATCGGTGTTCCCCGGTGTGCGGTACACGGGGCGCAGCGCCAGTGACCCACTGGGGCAGATGACCTTCGCGGAGACCACCATCGTGGCCGGCACGGCCGCGAACAGCAGCAACCGGTATGGCGACTACAACTCGCTTGACGTCGACCCGGCCAACGGCAGTTTCTGGGGCACGGCCCAGTACAACCCGGCCTCGGCCTGGTCCACGCGCATCTTCAACTTCTCGTTCACCCCGCCGCTGTGCACCCCGCCGGCCGCCACGCTGAGCACCCCCTGCATCAACAGCGGCCAGTACAACGTGAGCATCAACCTCGCCAGCCTGGGCAGCGCGTCCAGTGTCACCCTGCAGATCGATCCGGACGGTGCCGGAGGCGGTCCGCCGGTCACGGTGGGCAATGCCGCGGCTCCCGGTGTCTACGGCCCGTACGGTCCGTACACCAGCGGCAGCGCCGTGTCGGTGGTTCTGGTGCACGACCAGTTCAGCCAGTGCACGGTGACCTACACCGGCGTGGTGGCCAACTGCAACGTGCCCGGTGCCGGATGCACGACCTTCAACAGCACCACCACCACGTCCATCACCGACAACGCGACGGTGAGCAACACCATCACCGTGCCCGCGCAGGGCGGAGCCACCCTGAGCGACCTCAACGTGTTCGTCAACATCTCCCACACCTACACGGCGGACCTGCGCGTGTCGCTCGAGAGCCCGTCGGGCACCATCGTGAACCTGATCAACAGCGGGCTTTGCACCAACAGCGACAACATCGTGGTGGAGTTCGACCAGACCGGCGTGAGCGGCAACGTGGGCGTCACCTGCCCGATGAACAACCTGTTCGTGGTGCCGGCCCAGTCCCTTGCGGCGTTCAACGGCCAGGTGTTCCAGGGCAACTGGATCCTGCGCGTGCAGGACGTGGCCACACAGGACCAAGGCACGCTGAACAGCTGGTGCCTGATCCCCACCCTGATCGCGGCCGATGTGAAGGTGTCGGCGAAGGTCTTCCTGGAGGGCGCGTACAACACCGGCACGGGCCTGATGAACGATGACCTGCGCGCGGCCGGCCTGGTGCCGCTCACCGAGCCGTACACGGCGCTGGGCTACTCCTTCATCGGCGCACCGAGCGGAGCCACCACGGCCCCCGTGCTGGCGGTGACCGGTGCCAACGCCATCGTGGACTGGGTGGTGGTGGAGCTGCGCAACAGCCTGAACAGCGCGTCCGTGGTCTCGAGCAAGGCGGCCCTGGTGCAGCGCGATGGGGATGTGGTGGCTGCGGACGGCACCTCGCCTTTGAGCTTCACCCTTCCGGCCGGCGACTACTTCGTGGCCGTGCGCCACCGGAACCACCTCGGCGCCATGGCCACCCCGGCGGTCGCGCTGAGCGGAACAACGACCGTTGTTGACCTGACGGCTGCGGCCACCGGCACTTTCGGCACCGAGGCCCGGAAAGCCGTGGGCAGCGCCCGTGTGCTTTGGGCCGGCGATGTCACCTTCAATCGGCAGGTGAAGTACGCCGGGGGCTCCAACGACCGCGACCCCATCCTGGTGAGGATCGGGGGCACCGTGCCCACCGCGGTGGTCAACGGGTACCATCCGGAGGACGTGAACCTCAACGGCCAGGTGAAGTACGCCGGCTCGTCCAACGACCGCGACCCCATCCTGGTGAACATCGGGGGCACCGTGCCGACAGCCACCCGCAGCGAGCAGATCCCGTAGGCGGTCCACAGCCGATCGGGGACAGATCACGACCACCGGGGCGCGACCACTGGGTCCCGCCCCGGTAGTTTCGCGGCATGAAGCCCATCCGGACCGTCCTGTTGCTCGCCTCCCTCGTGCTCCTCGCCTGTGGGGACGGCGGGGAGGCCGGGGACACACCCTCAAACTCCCCGTCCGACAGCCTGCAGGCGCCGGCCGCGATCGACCTCGCCGCCCATGATGTGCCCCTGCTGGTGACCCCGCCGGACGCCCAGGTGCTCGGCGGACAGGCCCCGCAGGTGCGCTGGAACGAGGAGGCCGGGATCCTGGAGGTGCGGGCCGGGGAGCACTTCGGCCTGGACATCGTGGAGGCCGAGGGGGACCTGGCCCGGGTGAAGGCCACGCTGGACCGCGACATGTTGTTGAAGCACGAGGTGGTGGAGGAGAGCCCCGACCACCTGATGTACCGCAGCAGTTATCCCGACCAGGACCTGGTGTTCGTGCATTTCGTGAAGGTGCTGCGGGTGGCGGGGCGCACCTTCGAAGTGGGGGACGACCCCCAGGGCCGGTTCACCGAGCAGGACGTGCGCCGGATGCTGGCCGCCGTGGCCCCGGCCCCGGCCGGGTGACCCGGGGTAACCCCCTGCTCCTGACCCCGTAAACAGGCCGCGGAGGACCGGAACGCGCCGGACTTCGTATCATTGTCAGCTCTTCAGATCCGTACGGACATGCGCACCGCCCTCCTCTCCCTGGCCGCCTTGGTCTGCCTGCCTTCCTGGGCGGGCGTCATCGTTGTGGAAGGCCGCTATCAGGGCAAGAACCTCTTCGTGCAGAACCCCTTTTCGGAAGCGGGGGTGGGTTTCTGTGTCTTCGAGGTCACGGTGAACGACCAGATCGCCACCGACGAGATCAACTCCAGCGCCTTCGAGGTGGACCTGGGCAACTACGGGCTGAAGCTCGGCGATGCCATCACCGTGAAGATCAAGCACAAGGACGGCTGCACGCCCGTGGTGCTGAACCCCGAAGTGCTGAAGCCCAAGAGCACCTTCGACATCGTGCAGCAGGCCATCTCCTCTGAAGGGCTCTACACCTGGACCGCCACCAACGAGACCGGCGAGCTGCCCTACGTGGTGGAGCAGAAGCGCTGGAACAAGTGGGTGAAGGTGGGCGAGGTGATGGGCATCGGCACCCCCGGCGAGCACAAGTACGAGTTCAAGGTGACCCCGCACAGCGGCGAGAACACCTTCCGCGTGAAGCAGGTGGACATGACCAAGCGCAGCCGCTACAGCGAAGCGGTGAAGTTCACCGACCCCTCGGTGGCCGTGGTCACCTGGAGCCCCCCCAAGCCCAAGGAGGAGATCCTCTTCTCCGCCGCCACGCTGTATGAGATCTACGACCAGTACGGCAACATCGTGAAGCGCGGCTACGCCAACAAGATCGACATCACCGCGCTGAAGAAGGACCTCTACTACCTCAACTACGACAACAAGATGGGGGAGACCTTCATCAAACGCTGATCGCCCCCGGACCTCTTCGAAAGCCCTCCGCGACCCGGGGGGCTTTCTCATGCACCCCCTTGGCGGCTTGGCGTCTTTGCGGCTAACCTTGCCGCATGATCCGCATTGAGCACCTCGGCATCGCCGTGAAGGACCTGAACGCCGCAGAGGCGGTCTACGCCCGGTTGCTGGGCGTGGCCCCGTACAAACGCGAAGCCGTGGAGCGCGAAGGCGTCATCACCAGCTTCTTCCAGGTGGGCCCCAACAAGATCGAGCTGCTGGAGAGCACGCGCCCCGACGGTCCCATCGCCAAGGCCATCGAGAAGCGCGGCGAAGGCATCCATCATGTGGCCTTCGAGGTGGACGACATCCGCGCGGAGATGGCCCGGTTGAAGGCCGAAGGCTTCACCCTGCTGAACGATGAGCCCAAAGCCGGCGCGGACAACAAGCTGGTGTGCTTCGTGCATCCCCGGGATGCGAACGGCGTGCTGGTGGAGCTTACCCAGGAAGCGCGTTGAGCATGGCCACGCACAAGGACACGGCGACCTTCATCCTGCACCACCTCGGCCATCCCGAGCGCTTCACGGTGCGGGCCATGTTCGGGGAGTTCGCGCTCTACGCCGACGGCAGGCCGGTGGCCTTCATCTGCGACGATCGGCTCTTCGTGAAGATCATGCCGGAGAGCGCCGCGCTGGAGGGCCGTTGCGAGCGCGCGCCCGCGTATCCCGGTTCCAAGGACCACTTCCTGGTGCCCGAGGACCTGATCACCGGGGACGGCCGCCTTCCGGGGCTTCTGCTGCGCATGGCGGAGGTGCTGCCCATGCCCAAGGCACGGCGGTCGAGGAAGCGGCGCTGATCGCCGCCTAGTCCAGCAGCCCCAGCCGCGCCACCAGGGCGCTCACATCCTCCTGCGCCAGGTCGAGGTGCTCGGCGCGCAATCCCGCGGCGCGGGCCCCGATGACGTGCTGGATGCTGTCGTCGATGAAGAGCGTGCGCGCCGGGTCGGCGCCGTGGCGCGCAAGGACATGCCCGAAGGCGGCCGCATCCGGCTTGCGCAGGCCGATCTCGCAGCTGTAGTAGGCCCCGTCGAAGAGCGCGCGGAAGTCCGCGATGCCGTGGTCCGCGGCGATGATGCGCTCGAAGGCCGGCACATGGATGGCGTTGGTGTTGCTGAGCAGCAGCAGGCGGTAGCGTTCGCGCAGCCGGCCGAGCAGTGCGATCCGCTCCAGCGGGATGCGGCCCAGCATCGCGTTCCAGCACGCGTCCACCTGCTCCGCCGTGATCCCCCCGCCGTGCAGGCCCTGGATCCGCGCGCGGAATTCCGCGGGCGACAAGGCCCCCACCTCGAAGCCGTCGAAGAGGTGGTCCTGCTGCGCCTTGCTGTACAAGGCCTCGAACCCGTCGAAGCCCAGCGCGTTGAAGGCCGCCGCCGTGCGGTGGTAGTCCACATCGATGAGCACACCGCCCAGGTCCAGCAGCACGGTCTCCGTCATGCGGCCGCGAAGCTATCGCAGCGGTGCCGGTTACCTTCGCGATCCACCGTGCCAGGCCCTGCCTCCGGCCGGTGCACCGGGCCCATAGCTCAGCGGTCAGAGCAGGGGACTCATAATCCCTTGGTCGCAGGTTCAAATCCTGCTGGGCCCACCAGCGTACCGCACCGGTCAATACGGTTCCACCGCGAAGACCTTCACGCGCATATCGTCCACCAGCATGCGGGCGTTGCGGTGCTGGTCCCAGAAGTAGAAGCGCACCTCCTCGCCGGCGCGCAGCGGAGGCAGGGGGATGGCGTAGCAGAGGCGGGCCCAGCTGCGGTCGCGTTCACCGGGGAGCAGGTTCATGCGGAACGGCTCATAGTAGGCGAGGGCGCCATCGGCGCCCTGCACGGCGGCCACGCCCTGCATGGTGAACGAATCGCCCGCGCGCTCCTCGTAGCGCATGGCCGTCACCTCCAGGTGCAGCGCGCGTCCGGTGGGCAGGCTGCCGCCCGGGGCGGTGAAGGTGATGCCGTACTCGTCGCGGTCGTACACGCACACGTGGCGACCGCTCACGGCCTCCGGCCGGGGCTCGATGCGGCCGCCGACCCAGTGCGGGGAGGGCTGCTCGAGGTTGGTGTACGCCTTCAGCACGAGGTTCATGCCGTTCGGGTGGAAGGGAGGGGCCTGGTAGTTGCCGCCGAGCCGGTCCATATCGGTGCTCGCCATGCGGCCGAAGGCCCAGGCGTACTTGTGGCGGTCCATGCTCTCGTGGTGGAGGATGAGGTGGCGGTATTGCCAGTATTGGAAACCGTGGAGCAGGATGCAGCCCAGCATCCACGCCCGCGCCCCGATCCACCACCGACGACCGGCGTGGTGCAGCGCCAGGGCCCAGGGCACGGCGAGCACGGCGAGGTGCTCGATGTACACCCGGCTGCCGAAGCCGCTGCCGTAGTACCAGATCCACCAGCTGGCGATCACGTAGGTGTTCACCGCGAAGTAGATCAGGCCCGACCACGCCACCACCGGCGTGCGGCGCAGGAGCCCCACCATCGCCGCCATGGCGAGCAGCAGCACGGGGGCATAGAGGAAGAGGCCGCGCCGGAAGCCGAACAGGACGCGAAGGACCTCCGGGCGGTCCCAGTGGAAGCCTTCGCCCCGGTAGCCCCATTCCACCCAGTGGCCGGTCTGCGCATGCCAGAGCAGCGGCTGGATGCCCACCACGGCGGCGAACGCGGCAAGAGCCACGGCCAGGTGCAGGGGATGCCGCAGCACGCGGCGGATCATCGCCAGTGTGTTGCGCCCCGCCACGATGGGCACGGCCAGCAGCACCAGCCCGTTCACGGGACGGATGAGCACGATGAGCCCGAACACGGCACCGAGCGGGACCAGCCAACCCATGCGGCACTCGTTCGCGAGCCGGTGCACCAGGAACAGGAAGGCGGCGAAGGCCAGGAACGAGTGCACGTGCGACCAGCCCGGTTGCAGCGTGGCGTACTGCAGCAGCGGTGTTCCCAGCACGGTGGCGGCCAGCACCCAGGCGATCACCCCGTCACGCACACCGAGGCCGGTGAGCAATGCGCGCAGCAGCAGCAGCGCCAGCAGCACGTGTACAAGACCTCCGAGCCCGATGGCCATGTACTCCCAGCCGCTCCGTCCGTCCTTGGGGGCATCGGTGCTCAGCAGCGCCACCGCATGGCCCGCGGCGAACCACGGCGCCATCATCACCGCCGTGCCGGCGAAGTACTTGTTCAGCGTGCCGTCCGGCGTGTGGTGCACGTAGGTGGGGTCGGCCGGTTCGTGCCCCAGGTCGCCGCGGATGAACACCGCCAGCAGGTAGCCATAGTAGCCGCGCACATCGCTGCGCACCATGCGATCCCACGCATGGCCGCTGTCGCCGATCCACGCCCAGCGCACCTGGAGCACGGTGAGCACCAGCATCAACGCGGCGATCGCGAGCGTGCTGTTCCGAGGACGGCGCAGGGGCATGGCGCGGCAAAGGTGCGGCGTCGCCTGCGGCTATCTTGCGCCCATGGGCAAGGTGATCGTCACCGGGGGCGCGGGCTACATCGGATCGCACACCGCGGTGGAACTGGCCGCCGCCGGGCATGTGCCCGTGCTGGTGGATGACCTGCGCAACTCCGAGGCGGCTGTGCTCGACGGCCTGGCGAAGCTCATCGGCCGCCGTCCCGTGCTCCACCGGGTGGACTGCACCGACCGCCATGCGTTGGATGCGGTGTTCCGTGCGGAAGGGCCTGTGGACGGCGTGGTGCACTTCGCCGCCGACAAGGCCGTGGGCGAAAGCGTGCAGGACCCCCTGAAGTACTACGCCAACAACGTCGGCTCGCTGGTGGCGTTGCTGCAGGTGATGCGCGATCACGCGGTGCGCACGCTGGTGTTCTCCAGTTCGTGCACGGTGTACGGACAGCCCGACCGGCTTCCCGTGGGCGAGGATGCGCCGGACCACAACGCCCTTTCCCCGTATGGTGCGACGAAGGTGATGGGGGAACGGATCCTGCGCGACCTGGTGGCGAGCGATCCGGGCTGGCGCGTGGTGCTGCTGCGCTACTTCAATCCCATCGGTGCGCACCCCAGTGCCGGCATCGGGGAGCTGCCGCTCGGAGTGCCCAACAACCTGGTGCCCTTCGCCACGCAGGTGGCCGCCGGCCTGCGCGATCGGCTGGTCATCCACGGCACGGACTACCCCACGCCCGATGGTTCCTGCGTCCGTGACTACATCCATGTGGTGGACCTGGCGCAGGCCCACGTGAAGGCGCTGGCCTGGGCCGAAGCGCGGACGGAGGCGACCTGCGAGGTGTTCAACCTGGGCACCGGCCGGGGCAGCAGTGTACTGGAGGTGGTGCGCGGCTTGGAAGCGGTCACCGGACGGCCGCTGCCGCACCTGCTCGGACCGCGCCGGGCGGGCGATGTGCCCGAGGTCTTCGGCGACCCGCGCAAGGCCGGCGCCGTATTGGGCTGGAAGGCCTCCCGCACCCTGCACGACGCCCTGGCCGACGCGTGGCGCTGGCAGCAGACCCTGGCCGATCGCGACCGCGGTTGAGCGGTTATCCGTCCCGGGTGGTGGACAAGTGATCATGGACCGATGCCGGTGTGCGCCGGGCGCCGAGCACCTTCGCGTTCAGCCCCCATCCCATGTCGCACCCCCGCAACGCCACCCGGCTCGTCGTGCTGCTCGGTGTGTTCTATGCCGTCTTCGGCGCGGTCACCTGGCTGAACGGCGTGCTGATCCCCTACCTGAAGATCGCCTGTGAGCTCACGCTCGACCAGGCCTTCTGGGTCACCATGGCCTTCTACCTGGCCTACACGGTGATGGCGCTGCCCTCGTCGTGGGTGCTGAAGCGCACGGGCTTCAAGGGCGGCATGATCACCGGCCTGCTGGTGATGGCGGTCGGCGCAGTGTTGTTCATCCCCGCGGCCGGGGCGCGCGCCTACGGGCTTTTCCTCACCGGCCTGTTCGTCATCGGCACGGGGCTCACCCTGTTGCAGACGGCCGTGAACCCCTACGTCACCATCGTGGGGCCCCTGGAGAGCGCGGCCAAGCGCATGAGCATCATGGGCATCTGCAACAAGGTGGCCGGCGTGCTCGGCCCGGTGGTGCTCGCCGCCATCGTGCTGAAGGATGCCGACGCGCTGATCGCCCGGCTGGCGGGCCTGGACGACGCGGCCCGGGCCGTGGAGCTCGCAGCGCTGAGCGACCGTGTGGTGATGCCCTACACCGTGATGGCCGTGGTGCTGGTGGTGCTGGCGGTGCTGGTGCGCTGGTCGCCGCTGCCGGAGATCGCCTCGGAGGAGGAGGCCACGCAGGCCACTGAGGCCGCGGGCCACGCGAGCGTGCTGGCCTATCCGCAGCTGGTCCTGGGCGTGCTGGCCCTCTTCCTGTACGTGGGGGTGGAGGTGATCGCGGCCGACACCATTGCCACCTATGGCCAGAGCCAGGGCATTCCGCTGGACCGCGCGAAGTACTTCCCGGCCTTCACCCTCAGCGCCATGGTGCTGGGCTATCTGGTCGGCATCGCCACCATCCCCCGGCTGCTGTCGCAGGCCGCGGCCCTCACCGCATCGGCCGTCGTCGGTGTGGCGATGAGCCTGCTGGTGGTGTTCACCACCGGGTATGTGAGCGTGCTGTTCGTGGCGCTGCTGGGCCTGGCCAATGCGCTGATGTGGCCTGCGATCTGGCCGCTCGCGATCGAAGGGGTGGGCCGGCACACCAAGACCGCTTCGGCCCTGCTGATCATGGCGATAGCGGGCGGGGCGCTGCTCCCCAAGATCTACGGCTTGCTGGTGGGCCCGGCCGAGGCGCCCGTGCTGGGCGACCGCCTGGCCTACGCGCTGCTGGTGCCGTGCTACCTGTTCATCGGGTGGTACGCCCTCCGTGGACACCGCCTGCGCCGCTGGGGTTGAGGGCGCCGGCTACAGCTGGATCCCGAGCACGACGCAGGTCCACGTGCAGAGGAAGCCGACCGCCGTGCCCGCCGCCACCTGGCCCCCGGTATGGCCGCCCACCAGCAGCCGCGCCGAGCCCAGCGCACCCGCCAGTACGATGAGCACCGCCAGCTCCAGGGGGGCGAAGGTGCCGTGCAGCAGCTGCAGGCCGCTGAGGCCGCCGAGCAGGCCGCCGATGCCGACCATGTGCGCGCTGATCCGCCAACGCAGGGTGACCGCCAGGGTGAAGGCCACCGCGAGCAACACGCCGGTGAACAGCGCGTAAGTGGCCGGATGGTGCGGTCCCCGGTGCAGCAGGTACAGGCACATGCCCAGGTAGAGCATCGTCATCAGCAGGGGCACGATGCGCTCCTCGCGCAGCGGCATGGTGAGGCCGCTGATGGCGCCGCTGCGCCAGAGGAGCACCGCGCTGGACACGGGGAACACCACCGTCATCACCGCCACCATGCCGAAGGTGAACCACTGCACCGGCGCCGGCAGGAAGAAGCTGATGTGCGGGTCGAGCCGGAAGGCCAGCACCAGGGTGAGCAGCGGCATCACCACCGGGTGCAGGGAGACGGAGAGGGCCTGGGCAAGGGCGCGCATGGGGTCAGGGGTGAGTGGCGAGTGACGATCGGCGAGTGGAAATGCGCCCTTCGACCCTGCTCAGGGCGGCATTCCACTCGCCACTCGCTGCTCGGAACCCGCCACTCATAGCTCCTTCCTCAACCGGGCCACCGGGATGTTGAGCTGCTCACGGTACTTGGCCACGGTGCGGCGGGCGATGTTGTACCCCTTCTCCTTGAGCAGCGCGGTCAGCTCGTCGTCCGTCAGCGGCTTGCGCTTCTCCTCGGCGTCGATGGCGTCCTGCAGGATCTTCTTCACCTCGCGGGTGCTCACCTCCTCGCCGCTCTCGGTGCTGAGGCTTTCGCTGAAGAAGTATTTCAGCGGCAGCGTGCCGTAGTTGGTCTGCACGTACTTGCTGTTGGCCACGCGGCTCACGGTGCTGATGTCCAGGTGCACCCTCTCGGCGATGTCCTTCAGGATCATGGGCCGCAGCTTGGTCTCGTCGCCGGTGAGGAAGTAGTCGCGCTGGTGCTCCATGATGGCCTCCATGGTGACCAGCAGGGTGTGCTGCCGCTGCTTGATGGCGTCGATGAACCACTTGGCCGCATCGAGCTTCTGCTTGATGAACTGCAACGCCTCCCGCTGCTCCCTGTCCTTCTTCTGCCGCTGGTACTCGGCGATCATGTCGCGGTACTGCCGGCTGATGCGCAGCTCCGGTGCATTGCGCCCGTTCAGGGTCAGCTCCAGCTGCCCATCGATGGAGAGCACCTGGAAATCGGGCACGATCTCCTGCGTGGGTTTGGCCGTGTCGCGTGCGGTGTTGCCGGGCTTGGGGTTCAGGTGCACGATCACGTCCACGGCGGCCTTCAGGTCCTCCTCGGTGATCTCCATGCGCTCCACGATGCGGTCGTAGTGCTTCTTGCTGAAGGCCTCGAAGTGCTTGCCGATCACCTCGCGGGCGGTGAGGGTGTCGACCTCGCGCGGGAGCCGTTCCAGCTGCAGCAGCAGACACTCGCGCAGGTCGCGCGCGCCGATGCCGGCGGGGTCGAGGGCCTGCACTTCGCGCAATGCCCGCTCCAGCTCAGCGGTGTCCGTGCTCATGTTCTGTGTGAAGGCCAGGTCGTTCACGATGCTGGGCAGGTCGCGGCGCAGGTAGCCGTCCTCGTCCAGGTTGCCGATGAGGTGCTGCCCCAGCAGCTCGGTGCGTTCGTCGATGTCGCGCAGGGCGAGCTGCTGCATCAGGGCCTCCTGGAAGGACGTGCCCCCGGCCAGCGGCACCTCGCGCTCCTCATCGTCGGCGCTTCGGTTGTTCACCTGCAGCTTGTAGTCCGGCGTGTCGTCGTCCGGGAAGTAGTCGCTGAGGTCGATCTCGTCCCGGTCGTCGGCGCCCTGCTCCTCGCCCTCGCCGTCGCTGTCCTGGTTCTCCGCGATGGCCTGCTCCTCGGTGGGCATCTCCTCGTCCGCACCGTCCTCGCCCTCCTCCAAGGCGGGGTTCTCCTCGATCTCCTGCTTGATGCGCTGCTCCAGCTCGGCGGTGGGCACCTGCAGCAGCTTCATCAGCTGGATCTGCTGCGGGCTCAGCTTCTGCTGCAGCTTCTGGAAAAGGCCTTGCTTCAACATCGCGGGGCAAAAATACGGGTCGGCCCCGCGCGCCGCGGTCAACGGCCCCGCCCCGTTCCCCGCATCTTCCTACCTCGCCTTCGCCGCCGCCTTGCGCCTTCGCCTATCCGGCTTCGGCGCACGCGGCCACCATCGCCTTCACGGTCTTCGGCGCGTTGCCGATGAAGAGCTGGTCGCCGATCACCACCACGGGCCGTTTCAGGAAGGTGTATTCCTGCAGGATGTACTTGCGATAGTCCTTCTCGGTGAGCGTCATCGTGTTCAGCCCGAGCGCGCGGTACTTCAGGGCCACGCGGCTGAAGAGCGCCTCGTAGCTGCCGGCCATCTTCTTCAGCGCGTCGAGCTGGGCGGGGGTGATCGGCCGCGTCTTGATGTCCTGCAGTTCGAAGCGCTTGAGCTTGGGCACCTCCTTCAGGATGCGCTGGCAGGTGGTGCAGGTGGCGAGGTGGTAGATCTTCATCATGGTCGTGTCCGCCGGATGCGTGGGCGCGGCAAAGTGAACACCGTTCCCGCGAAATGGTGCGGTCCATGCGCCGTCATCGCACGCTGCTCAGGTGGCCGGTGATGCGCAGCATCAGGGCCCGCGGGGTGAAGCGCGGAGTGATGGCGATCACCTGGTCGCGCAGGCCCACCACCACCGTGCCTTCGCCCGCGCAGGCCCTCCGCATCGGGATCGACCAGGGTGCGGATGTAGGAGGCGGCGCTTTCGAGGGCCGAGGCGTAAGCGGGGCAGGGGCAGGGGCAGGGGCGGGAGCAGGACCACGCGCATAACGCTCGGGAAGGGGCAAGGGTTGGCCCCCTCAGCACCGCACCCCTGCGGACCCCTTGTGGAACAGGGCCTGCAGGGGCGCGGAGCACCGGTGGTCGCCGGTGCTATCGCTTGATGAACCGGCCGGTGGCCTGGTGGCCTTCGCCGTCCACCGCACGCACGAGGTAGCAGCCTTCGGTGAGCGTGCCGAGCGCCATGTGCACCGCCGGCCCGGCCGGGCGCAGCAGCTGCTCGCGCCGCACGGTGCGGCCGGCGGCATCGACGAGCTCCACGGTCACGTCCCCTTGGAACGAGGCGGGGAGCGAAAGGCGCACCGCCTCCTCCGCCGGGTTCGGCGCCACCTGCAGGACGGTCGCCTCGACCGCCGGCGCGTCCAGGCCGGTGCTGATCTCCGCCAGCCAGCGGCTGAACTGGGTGGTGGTGGTGCCTCCGAACAGGGTCACCTCGGCGGTGACCAGCTCGGCCAGGGGGTAGGACTGCCCCACCACGTAGTACACGTATGCATCGTAGGTGTAGTCGATGGCGAAGAGGGTGGTGGAATCGCGCAGGGTGCTCGTCCAATGCACGCGCAGCACGTTGCTCACCGTGCCCCAGGGCATCACCACCGTGCCATAGCCATCGGCCGCGGCCACCACCTGCCCGGTGCAGCAATCGCACACCTCACCCGGGGCGAAGGGCGCGCTCACCGGCACGGGCGCCGTGAACACCCCGCCGGTCCTTCGGCTCACCACCTGCCGCGCGCCGAAGTAGCCGCTGTCGAACTGCATGTACTGCACCAACGGGGCCTCCGGATCGGCCACGGCGATGGAGGGAAAGCGGGAGACCCGACCGTCGAACGGGTCCACGCGCAGCGTGTCGCCCCACGTGAACCCCCCATCGTCGCTGCGGCGCACATACACGGGCCTGGTCTCCTCCGGGGTCGCCTTCATCACCACCCACACCGTGGGGCCCGCTGCGGCGATGTCGCCACCCATCCAATCGGCCACGGCGGGCACCAGGCCGGCGCTTACCTCCACCGGCGCACTGAAGGCCGTGCCGTCCCCCACCGCCACCCGCTGCACCATGGGCTGATGGTCGCCCCACAGCACCACGGGGAAGCCGGACCCGTTCACTGCCACACGCGGCCGCAGGGCCCCGTCGTCGGCGGCGTTGCACGGAATTTCGTCGCCCCAGAGGAGGCCGGTGGACTGGGCCGACGCCACCGTGCCGAGCACGCAGAGCAGCGCCACCCCGAGGGCCTGTGCGCCACGCATGGCCTAGAGCTTCACGAAACGGCCCGCGGCGCGTGCACCGTCCACCGTCGTCAACTCCACCTGGTAGGTTCCCGCGGGCAGGCCGGCCACGTCCACGGTGCCCGCAGCGGCGTTGGTGGACAGCACCACCCGGCCCTTCATGTCCATGACGACGACCGTGCGGTACGCGCCGTTGAGCTGCAGGGTGGTGGTGACGGGGTTGGGGCCGAGCGTCACCGAAGGGATACCCTGCTCCCCGATGGCGTTCGCGGCCAGCAAGGCATCGTTCACCGCGGCGATGATGGCGGGGTTGTCCGCGTCATCATGGCCCAGCTCGTTGTAGAACACCCCGTGCGTGGAACCGCCGCCGATCACCACCACCGTGGGCATGCCCATGCCGCCGTAGTGCGTGGTCTGGGCGCTCATGCCGGCGAAGACCGTGTGCGTGAACCCGTTGGTGTTCCTCCAGTTGTTCATCTGTGCACAACTGATCGAGTTCGTGTAGCCGATGCTGTAGTAGCGCACCCGCGCCGGGTCATTGACATTGGGCAGCACGTTGTCCACGATGCTGTGGCCCGCATCCACGCAGGGCTGGCAGCCCATCATCACCAGCTCCAGGATCACCGCATCGCCCGCATCCAGCTCGCTGAAGAGGGTGTGGGGCACGCCATCGCAGTCGTTGGCGGTGAAGTCCAGCGCCGTGGTCTGCGCGTTCACGGTGGAGGCGGCCAGCAAGGCCGTGGCGAGGTACAGGTGGTTCATGGGAGCGGGTTTGGGGGGTGGGGGTGCGGGGGTGCGGGCGCAGGGCGCCCCTGAGGTTCAGCGGGTGATGTGGAGGGGGCGTGCCGTGCGCCCGCCGGCCTGGTCGGTGAGGGTCAGCACGTAGGGGCCCGGGGCCAGGGTGCTCACGACCACCCGCGCTGCCGTGCCCCCCCTGCCGATGGCCTGGCGGAGCACGGTGCGGCCGCGCGCGTCCGTGAGGGTGGCCACGGCCGGGCCTGCCGCCGCGCCCCACCGGATGGTGATGGCCTCCTGGGCGGGGTTCGGCCACACCAGCAGCTCATCCCTCTTCCGGTCGGCCACACCGCTGCCGTCCACCACCAGGAACTGGCCCATCATGCCCTCGTCCTCGTGCATCAGGATGTGGCAGTGGTACATGTAGGGCATGTCCGGATCGGCGAAGTCATCGAACCGGGTGATCACCCGCACCGTGCCCATCGGCGGCACCAGCACCACATCCTTGCGGCCCTGCTCGTGCGCGGGCACCGGCGCCCCGTTGCGGTCCAGCACATGGAACTGGATGTCGTGGATGTGGAAGGGATGGGCCACCATGGTGTTGTTCGTCAGGGTCCACACCTCGGTGGCGCCCAGCTCCACCACCTCGTTGATGACGTCCATGTCGTAGAGCGCGCCGTTGATGAGGTAGGGACCCTCCACCATGCCCACGGGCCCCATGGTCTCGGGCGCGAACACGAAGGTGCGCGTGCCGTCCGCATCGGCCTCGGCATAGGGGGTCACCACCGCCAGGGTGGCGGGGATGGCGGTGACCGGGTCGGCCGTCTGCGGGCCCACGGTGATGCGGAGGAAGCGGAAGTCGCCGCCGTTCAGCGCGTTGTCCGCGTAGCCATCGGGGGTGGTGCCGGCCACGCTCACGTCCGGCGAGCCCATCACCCCGTTGGGCAGCTCCGACCCATAGCTCATCAGGTCGAAGGTCTGGCCCGCCAGCCCGTTCAGGTCCAGCAACACCTCGTAGCGTTCACCGGGGTGCAGCGGAAGGCGGTCCACCGGCACCGGCGCCGCCAAGAGCCCGCCGTCCGATCCGATCACGTGCATCGCCATGGCGTTGCTGAGCCCGATCAGGAGGCTCCGCTCGTTGCTGCCGTTCAGGCAGCGCAGGCGCACCACCTGGGCCGGCAACGTCACCGCCGCATCGCACACGCCATTCACCACCACCACACTGTCCAGCCCGGTGTGCAGCATGATCTCGCCGGCCACGACCGGCTTGGTCTGCAGGATCAACGGGAGGTCGTCCACCCCATAGGTCCGCGGCAGCGGCAGGGCCTGCTCCTCCGCATCGCGGATGATGATCATGCCCGCGGCGCCGCGCGTCACCTGGTAGTCCGTGAACCCGTGCCCGTGCGGATGGTACCAGTAGGTGCCGGCCTTGTCGAGCACCGTGAACGAGGGGCTCCATGTGCTGTCCGGATAGATCAGCGAGTGCGGGCCCCCGTCGTTCTGCGGGCTCACGTGCAGGCCGTGCCAGTGCGTGGTGGTCAGGTCGGGCATCAGGTTGGTCACGTTCAGCGTCACCGGCTGCCCGGCCTCGAGCAGGATCGTGGGGCCCAGCACATCACCGTTGTAGCCGTAGGTGGGCACCGGCTGCCCCGGGCGGAAGGACCATGTGCCCTCCTGCAGGCTCAGGTCGATGGTGGTGCCGTTCAACGTGTCCGGGATGGGCAGCGGGGTCTGGGCCGCCACCGGTCCGCCGCCCATCAGCAGGACCGCTCCCGTCAGCAGGCCGGCCCCGTGCATCATGCTCCGTTCCATGGTCGTTCGTGTGCGCTCGTGCATGGCTCCGGGTGCGGGCCTCTCCCGCGGTTCCGGTCGCACCGCACAACAAGGTTAACCATCCGGTCGCACCGGCGACCACCCCGTGGGCCGGGTTGTTGGGTTCCCAAGGCGCACCCGTTCCCCTGCGTGTCCTGTCGCACGGGGCCCGCACCCGCGCCACTACCTACGGCTTCCCCGGCTCCAACCGCAGCACGCGCTCCTGCTTCACCGGGGGCGACCAGGTGAAGCCGAACCGCTCGGTATACCGCTCCAAGGGCTCCATGCCCACGGCGGCTCGGCGCTCGTTCACGCGCTCCTCATCGATCATCGGCTTCACGAAAGGCCTGCCATCGGTCCACCCGATCTGGGAGCCATAGATCTGCGGGCGTCCGCGGTTCACTTCCACACGGTCCTCCAGCATGGCCAGCTCGTGCGCTCGCGCGCGGCCCTGCTCCACCGCCAGCCGCATCTCCTCCTGGTAGCGCGCCTGCACGTCGGGCCGCGCGTCGGCGTGCTGCAGCACCAGGAAGAGCGCCTGGTTCGCGGTGCGGCCGACCTCCGCCTCGCCCAGCCATCCGGCGCTGTCGATGATCGCCGTCACCCGCACCCGGTTCACCGAATCCTGATGCATCATGTGGGCGATCACACTGTCCTGTTGTGCGCCCGGCGCGAAGCCGTGGACGTTCTGTCTATCGCGCTGGTCCAGCGTGTGGATGCGTTCCAGCTCGGCCCGCAGCCGGGCCAGCGCATCCTGGGCCGGAACGGATGCACCGCCCAGCAGGAGCACAAGGGTCAGGGGGTGATGGAGGCGCATGGCGCGGCGACGCGGCCGCACCGGCCGCAAGATCCGGACCATGGTCCGGTGCGAACACCCCGGGTCGATCGGCGGTCAAGATCCACCCCGGCTGGGGGAGATCGCTTCGCCGGCAGAGCCCGGCCAGCGAGGACGGTTCGGAAATGACCGGTACTTGACCCTCACCCCTCCGCACCGTCATCGCAAGCAGCCCGAAGGGATGCGTGGCAGTCTCTACTCGACGGACGAGATCCCCTCTAGCGCCCACTCCGCCCAGCTGGTCGGCGTCCCCTTCAGCCTCATGCGGTGCAGGTCAGCGGCCGGCCCGTTCGGTACGCAGAGCGTGGTCCGCCGATCCGGACGCGGCTGCCGGGCACAAGCGGGGCTGCCCTATTCCGGGATCGCGATCCGCTCGTCGATCCCCAAGCTGCGATCCAATCCAAAGGCGGTCGGGTGCAGGTACCGCCCGACCTCCACTCCCTTCTTCTCCACCACGTTCGGGATCCTGTTCTCATTCGCGAAGGCATCCTTCCGGACCCCCGTCACCTGCCAGGAAACCTCTCCACCGGGGGTCCCACCGGCGATGACGAAGGTTCCGTTCTCCACTTTCCGGGCGATATGCAGTCCCGGGCCAGGCGCACCGATCGCGGTAAGCTGGTAGCGATGATCCTTGTTCAGCGCCTCAAAGTAGTCCGGAAGAACAACGATCGCCCTGCCATCCGCATCGAGGACCACATTGCCATTGTACACGTTCATCATGTCCGGCGATTCCACGAAGGAGTGGTACAGGAACTTGTTCGCCGGGTCCAGTGGATGGTCGATCTTGAACGCACCGCCCCCCTTGGACAGCGTGCCTGACACAGCCGCGTTCCCCACGAAGTAGCCGGCGTAGCTGCTCGGGCTGCTGCTGTAGTTCTGCGCGTACAGGGCGAATTGAAGGTCGCTCTCCAACAGCAACTTGACATTGGCCGTCGGTGTTCCTCCGAAACCTGCATTTCCAGCGGTCTCGTTGAAGGACTGATTGAAGTAGGAATGGCCTCCGGACAGAAGGGAACTTCCGTTCACGTGGAGCTTTGCGACCGGGGCCGCCGTGTTGATGCCCACATTCCCGCTGTTCGTATTGTGCAGGTCATTGCCATTCAGGGTCCAGCCGGACGCGGCGCCCCCGTACAGCGAACGGAGCGCGAAGGGCACGGACTTGAACTGACCGCCGCCCAGGAACACGTAGTTCATGCCTCCCGTGATGTCCACGGAGATCGAGTAGCTCATCAGATCCCCGTTGGTCCAATTGATGTCCGCGAACGTCGGGATGACGGAGTTGGCCTCCGGTGTTCCCTCTCCCATCACCAACTTGATCTGGCCGTGCGCATCGGTCGTGACCAGATGCCGTTCCGTGTAGCCCGGGGAGAGCCCGGGTTGGATGCGCACCCGGACGCCCACGTTCTGACCGGCCAAGGGATCCCCATTGGCGCCGCGCACCACGGCCTGGTAGGTGAAACCGGAGTAATTATCCTGACAGATGCCCACAAGGGTGGTGGCGCACAGCAGAAGTGAAAAGGGGTATCTCGCGATCATCGTGGAGGCTTTGTGGTCCGCGTGGCATCTGCCCACGCTTCAAGGAAGTTGTTGAACGCGCACGTTGTTGGGCGTGAGGCTGCCCACGTTCACCAGGATGGGGTCACGGTCATTCGCGCCGCCTGTGTACTTCACGACGGCATCCAGGTTCACATCCTCACGCCAATACCCTGTTGCCGTATTGGTCGGGGTCACCCCACCGACCTTCACGAGGATGGCATCCCGGTCGTTGTTTCCACCGGTATACTTCACATCCCCGTTCCCGCGCACATCACCCGCCCACAGCACGCGGTCCGAATTGATCGTCTTCAGCGCGTTCGTGCCGTAGGTCGGGGTGCTTCCATCCCTGAGGTTCACCCCAACGGCCGTGCCACCGAGGACCACGGTGCTCAAGGTGAGCACGGACAAATGGTTCCGGTGCTTGAGGCCTATGTAATACGCCCCGGGTGGTGCATTGAAGTGAACAGGGGATACGCCATCCGTATCCACGATGTCGCCGTCCCGCTGCAGCAAGGCACTGCGTGTGGCGGATACCACGCTGTTGTTCGCACCGCTCCGCAGCTCCAGGAAGACCCAGTCCACGATGGCGTTGACACCGGTAACGGCCAGGACCGCCCCGGTGGTGACCTCACCAC
>JADLBK010000151.1 GCA_020847755.1 Flavobacteriales bacterium
CCCAGGAAGCGGAGCACCCGGCGCAAGGGTAGGCGCTCGGTGCCGCGCCGAATGGCGTCCAACAAGGCGGACCGCCGGGCAGCCCGTAGGCCCTCCCAGGGGGCATCCATGCACCCGCGGACCAGCAGGTACAGCCGGGCATAGGCCATGCAGAGGCGTCGGAGGTGCGCATGGCGCGCGTGGTCACAAGAACTCTCTCATGAAGACACCGGGCGTCAGGATCCGGGTCTTCTTGAAGCGCTCCAGCACCAGCAGATCCTTGTCGCCTGAGATGAGCAAGTCCGCCTTGGCAGCTGCAGCGATCGCCAGGAGATAGTCGTCCTTGGGGTCTCGGGAGATCGCTTTGATGGATGGATCCCGATCCAGGATGAGCGCTGTATCGCGCAGGAGCATCATGGCCTCCACGGCGCGCTCCAGTGTGAAGTACTTCCGCAAGTGCGGCCGGGCAATGACATCCTCCAACTCCTCCAGATAGCTCGGCGACATCACCAGCACGAACCGCTCGCTGCTCAACGCAGGATCGATGCCCGCCAGCTTCCTACCGATCAGCCAGCTGACCAGTACGTTGACATCAACGACGAGCTTTAGCGGCCTTGCTCTTCTCATATCGCTCAGCCCTGACCTCCTCAACAACAGCGGTGATCTCCTTCTCACTGAGCTTCACCCGACCCCAGAGCGCGTGCAAGCGGCTGATGTTCTCTGCCAGCTGCTCTTTGCGCAGCGCTTGCGCGACCTTCCGCTTGTCCTTGGCGGATAGCTGCTCCACCAGGCCGATGACCTGATCGACCGAAACGGAGAGGGTGGGCTTGTTGGTGAACGACATGGTACTTGCGGGACCACTCCAAAGATACGGCGCTGCACCTCCGTGCGGCGCTGGCGTAAGGTACCCGGTAGTTCGGCCACGCGATCGTTGAGGCGCCTTGTCCGGACGCTTTTCTCGACTCCGGCGCAAGGCCGGATCGACAGCGGCGTTGGACGGTCAGCCAGGCATCCATGTTCCGATCCGCACGGTTGCGGGAACCTGGACAGCCCCCCGGACAACACAAAGCCCCCCAGCTTTCGCTGGAGGGCTTGCTGTTCCTGGTGGAGCCTCCTGTCAGATTTGAACTGACGACCTGCTCATTACGAATGAGCTGCTCTACCGCTGAGCTAAGGAGGCCGGTCCCCGCCGACCGTTCCGTCGGCGGGGCTGCAAATGTAGGCGTTACCGCTTCACGACGGGCACGGCCGTACGTCCGGGCAGCTGAACGTGGTAGACACCGGGGGCCAGGCCGTAGAGGTCGATGGCGTGGCGGCCGGTGGCCAGGCGTTCCTGCCGCAGCACCCGGCCCGACGCATCGCGCAGGGTGAGCAGCTCGCCCACCGCGTCGCTCTCCACCACCACCTGCTCATCCGCCGGCACGGGGAAGAGCGCCAGCCCGCTCTGCGTCCGCTCGGGCACGGCCGTCCCCGCGCGCACGTCCAGCGCCAGGCGTCCGGGGCTCACCCCCACGGCGGTGCTGCTGAGCTCGGTGCCGTCCGGGGTCAGCACGTGCAGCATGCCGCTGGTGAGGAAGTCGGTGGTGGTGGCGTAGAGCACCCCGTTGAGGGCGTCGTGCAGCAGGCTGTACGGGAAGAGCGGGCTGGCCAGTGTGTCCAGCACGCCACCGGTGCCCGTGTCGAAGCGCGCCATGCGGCCCACGGCGTACTCGCTGAAGACCACCTTGTCCGCCACCAGCTCGCTGGCGCCGCAGCCGCTGTTGAGCGCCACGTTGGCGGTGTAGCTGAAGGCGCCATCGGTGGCCACCCTGCTGATGGCGCTGCCGCTGAAGTCCTTGTTGCAGAACACATAGAGGTCCTGCCCGGCCACCATGATCCGCTCGGGGTTGCGGCCGTCCGGGCCCAGGTCCACCTGTTGCTCATAGCTCTGGGCGATGAGGTCCACGATGCCCAGGTAGCCCACCAGGTTGCCCCAGTCGAAGGCGTTGCCCACGGCCAGATAGGCCTTGTCGCCCACCACCTGCACGTCCTCGGCGCTGTGCAGCAGGCCATCGGCGGGGGTAAGGGTATAGAGCAGATCGAGGGTGGCCGCGTCGCGGGCCTCGAAGTAGTGCGGCAGCCCGCCGAGCTCGCCGCGGGTGAGCAGCACCTGCCCGTTCCACAGCGCCACCTTGCGGATGCCGGGCACGGTGGCCTGGTCCAGCAGCGCGTAGCTGTCAGCATCGTACTTCAGCAGCTGGCCGTCGGCCGCCACGTACACCGCGCCGTCGGCCACGTCCACATCGCTGGCGAAGCGCTGCCCGGCGATGGTGGCCACCGTCTGGTAGGTGCCTGCGGCCGGGTCGTAGCTGCCCAGGGAGACGGGCACCTCCTGCGTTTGCGTGTTCATATTGTAGTAGCCCTCGTTGAGCACGAACACCTGGTGCACGAACGACTGGGCGGTGGCCAGGGCCACCAGGCCGCTGAACGCGGCGGAGCAAAGGGAACGGTACATGGACGGGAGGGTTTTGGTGCCGCGTTCACCGCGCGGCGGTTTCGTGAAACCCGTCGGTCCGCGGGGGAGCCTGTACCGCACGCTCCCGCCCCGGTCCGGGGGCCGATCGACAGTGCAGGCCGGCAGGTCTTCTGGCTCACCCCCCTACCCCGGGCGCCTTCCCATTCCGCCGGAGCGGAACAGTGGCGTCGGCCCGGGGCCTCGGTGGTTCACAGCTGCGGGAACAGCCCCCGGTTCACACGGGATTCCCTCTTGCTCCTTCGGGCGCGGTACCTCGCGGTGCCACACCTTCCGGGCTGTGTCCGATGCCTTGCGGCACCGGCGCACCGGCATGCGGGGGCGAAGGTAGGCGCAGCGCCCGAACGGTATCTTGGCCGCGATGAGCGCCCCCTACGAGCTGCGCCCGCTGGACCTGTCCGACGCGGGCCTGGCGCCGGTGACGGACCTCTTGCGCACCGTGTTCCCCGAGGCCGGGCACTTCACCCCGGAGGTGCTGCGCTGGCAGTACGTGCACAACCCCGATGGCGCCGCCGTGGGCTTCAACGCCTGGGCGGGCGGCACGCTGGCGGCGCACTACGTCACCATCCCCCTGCGGGCGGTGGTGCACGGCGTGGAGGAGCCGGGGCTCTTATCGCTGAACACGGCCACGCATCCGCAGCACCAGGGCAAGGGGTTGTTCACCCGGCTGGCCGAGGCCACCTACGCGGCCGGTGCGGCGCAGGGCCGCGGCTTCGTGGTGGGCGTGGCCAACGCGAACAGCACGCCCGGCTTCACGCGCAAGCTGGGCTTCCAGCTGGTGGCGCCGCTGGACGCCCGCATCGGGGCCGGTCCGCTGCCCTGGCGCGCCGACGCGCCCGCACCGCGCTTCGCACCGGTGCACGACGCCCGCAAGCTGGCCTGGCGGCTGGCGCATCCGGCCTACCGCTACGGACGGGCCGTCCAGCGCGACCACACCGTGCTGTTGAGCGCCCGCCGCATGAAGGGCTTCCGCTTCGTGCTGGGCGTGGAACCGGGCTCCCCGGAGGCCGGTGGGCTTCCCCGGGTGGCCCCACCCCTGCTGAAGGCCTTCATCGGGCTCGACCCCGCGATGCGCTGGTCGGGATCGACCTATTGGAACGTGCCCATGAAGTTCAGGCCCGCCCCGCTCAACCTCATCTTCAAGGACCTCAGCGGGCGCGGCCGTCAGCTGGAGGCCGGCGCGGTGCGCTTCCACGCCACGGACTTCGACGTGCTTTAGAAGCGCACGTTGAAGCCCAGTTCGAATTGGATGCCCCCGGTGGTGAGCTTGGCCTCGTACCCGAAGGCATCGAAGTCGACCTCCTGGCCGTTGGCCTCGAAGCTGCGCAGCGGCAGCCAGTGGCGCACGTACTTGAGGTCGAAGTACATGCCGAAGACCTTCTTGGCATAGAAGCCCAGGCCCGTGCCGAAGGCGAAGTGCGGTCCGGCGTAGCGCGCCACGCCCACCTGCGCGAACTGGTAGCGGTCCTCGATGCGCAGCATGCTGTAGCCGCCCTGCATGAAGAGCCGGAGATTGAAGTAGTCCGTGTTGACGGGATAGAAGCGGGGCTCGATGCCGATGACCCCGGTGCGGTTGCTGCGGGTGCCTGCGGTGTCCACATAGCCACCGAACTCGCCGTAGACGCCGATGCTGAGCGGCTTCACCACCCCCACGTGCACCTTCAGTGGGAATCCAAAGGAGAGGGCGCCATCCCGGTCGCTGTTGGAGTACAGCGGCGTGGTCTCCTGGTATCTGGTGGCATGGATGCCGAGGTTCGCACCGGCGCTGAGGTGGACGGCGCCAGGCTGGTTGCACTGGGCGTGGACGGCGGTCGGCAGCAAGCCCAGGGCCGCCACTGTTGCGGAGAAGATGTGTCTGCGCATGATGCGAAGATGTGGCGCTCGGGGGTCGGTGCGCGCAGGCTGGGTGCGCGCTCGGCGAACAGCGGGCCGTGGATGAACGAACCGGTGGGAGCCCAAGGGTGTTCTTCGATCGTTGCGTTCCGGCGACGGACGCCCCTACCTTTGCCCCCTTGCCGATCCAAGCTTCGTCCCCGATGAGCCCCAAGCCCGAGCGTGCGCAGACCGAACAGGAGATGTCAGAGACCTCGGAGCCGACGGCCCAGGGGGCACCGGCACCCGCCGGACAGCGATTCGACTTCTGCCCGCACAAGGACCTGAACCTGCCCACCTCCTATGACGAGGTGGTGAAGCGGTTCAACCGCCTGCAGGGCGATCGCGCCTGGGAGGTGATGAACTGAGGTCGCCCCTAATCAAATTCCGCGCCCCGCCACATGGCGGGGCGCATTGTTTTTCCGCCGGTCGCGGCCTTACCTTCCATGCGTTCTTTCCCGTCCGACCAAAACCCTTTTCGCCATGACCGTCTTCGATGCCAAACACATCAAGAACATCGCCCTCCTGGGCAGCCACGGATCCGGCAAGACGACCCTTGCCGAGACCATGCTGTTCGAGGCGGGCCTGATCACACGCCGGGGCCGCGTGGAGGACCGCAACACGGTGAGCGACCACACGGACCTGGAGCACGAGCGCGGCAGCTCGGTCTTCGCCACCTGCCTGCACACCGAATGGCGCGACTACAAGATCAACATCATCGACACGCCGGGGTTGGACGACCTGGTGGGCGAGACGATCCCCGCACTGCGGGTGGCCGACACCTGCGTGCTGCTGCTCAATGGCCACCACGGTGTGGAGGTGGGCACCGACCTGGTGTGGGAGCAGATGCAGCGCTACGACCGTCCGGTGATCATCGCGGTGAACCAACTGGACCATCCGAACGCCGACTTCGACGGCACGGTGGCGCAGGCGCGGGAGCATTTTGGGCCGGCGGTGACGGTGATGCAGTATCCCGTGGAGCAGGGCGAGGGCTTCCACCGCATCATCGACCTGCTGAAGATGACGATGTACGTGTTCAAGGACGCCGGGGGCAAGCCCGAGAAGCAGCCCATCCCCGACAGCGAGAAGGCGCGCGCCGAGGCGCTGCACAAGGAGCTGGTGGAGAAGGCCGCCGAGAACGACGAGACGCTGATGGAGCACTACTTCGAGAAGGGCGAGCTCGATGAGGACGAGATGCGGCTCGGCCTGAAGCAGGGCATGATGAAGCGCACCTGCTACCCGGTGTTCTGCCTCAGCGCGCTGCGCAACATGGGCAGCGGGCGGATGATGACCTTCATCGACAACGTGGCGCCGAGCGCCGTGGAGATGCCACCGGCGCCCCTGGTCGGCGAGGGCGGCCTCCCCTGCCGCGCCGACGGCCCTCCGGTGCTCTTCACCTTCAAGAGCGTGCTGGAGCCGCGCACCGGATGGATCACCTTCTTCAAGGTGATGAGCGGCGAGGTGAAGGCCGGCACCGAACTGGTGAACGACAACACGGGCGCCACCGAGCGCGTCGGCCAGCTCTTCATCGTGGACGGCAGGGAGCGCAAACCGGTGGACGGTCTGGCGGCGGGCGACATCGGGGCCACCCTGAAGCTGAAGGACACCGGCACCGCGCACACGCTCCACGCCCCCGGCCAGGCCGTGAAGCTGGCCCCCATCGCCTTCCCCGAGCCACGCCTGCGCGTCACCGTGAAGGCCCGCGATGCCAAGCTCGAGGAGAAGCTGCACGCCGCGCTGCTGGAGATCCACCGGGAAGACCCGACCGTGGAGCTGCACTACCTGCGTGAAAGCGCCCAGCAGGTGCTGGGCGTACAGGGTGAGCTGCACCTCAACCTGGTGAAGTGGAAGCTCGAGCATCAATACAAGGTGGAGCCCGAGTTCGGTTCGCCCAAAGTGCCCTACCGGGAGACCATCCGAAGCGAGGCCGAGGCCATGTACCGCCACAAGAAGCAGACCGGCGGGGCGGGCCAGTTCGCCGAGGTGCACCTGCGCATCGGGCCCTGGCACGAGGGCATGCCCGAGCCCGCCGGCGTCAGCGTGCGGCACAAGGAAGTGCATCAGCTGCCGACGGGTGGCCACCTGGTCTTCTACAACTGCATCGTGGGCGGGGTCATCGACACCAAGTTCCTGCCCAGCATCCTGAAGGGCGTGATGGAGAAGATGGAGAAGGGGCCGCTGACGGGCAGCCCCGCGCGGGACATCCGCGTGCTGGTGACGGACGGCAAGATGCACCCGGTGGACAGCAACGACATCAGCTTCAAGATCGCCGGTCTGCAGGCCTTCCGGGAGGCGTTCACCAAGGCCGACCCGCTGCTCATGGAGCCGGTGCACGAACTGGAGGTGCGCATGCCCGAGGAGCTCATGGGCGAGGTGATGACCGACCTGCAGGGGCGCCGCTCGATGATCATGGGCGTGGAGGGTCAGGGCCGTTTCCAGGTGGTGAAGGCCCTGGTGCCGCTGGCCGAGCTGGACCGGTACAGCACCACCCTGCGCAGCCTGACCCAAGGGCGGGGCACGCACACCGAGCGCTTCCCCGCCTCCCAGCCCGTGCCGCACGACGTGCAGGCCCGGCTGATCGGTGCGCATCGCGACGAGGCTGTCGAAGCCTGAACCGCTCGTCCCATCCCTGTCGACACCCGGGTCCCAGGCCCGGGTGTCGTGCTTTCCGCCAGGGATCGGCGGCGGTGAGCGCTAGCCTTACTAGCATTGCAGCCATGGAAGAAGTGGATGTGATCGTGATCGGTGCCGGACCAAGCGGCTGTGTGGCCGCCGCGCACCTGGCCCGGCAGGGCCGACGTGTGATGATCCTGGAGAAGCAGGTGTTCCCCCGCTTCGTGATCGGCGAGAGCCTGTTGCCGCGCAGCATGGAGCACTGGGAGGAGACCGGCCTGCTGCCCGCCTTGACGGAGCAGGGCTACGCACCCAAACTGGGTGCGCGCTTCATCCGTGGCGAGCACGAAGGCATCGACCTGCAGTTCGACGACAACTTCACCACCGGCTGGACCCGCACCTGGCAGGCCCCGCGCGCCCATTTCGACAAGGTGGCCGCCGATGCCACGGCCGCGCAGGGTGTGGACATCCGGTACGGCATCAGCGCCGAGGACGTGGACCTCTCCCGGGAGGACCGTGTGCGGGTGACGGCGCGCGACGGGAGCGGGGCGTTGGAGGTGGAAGGCCGTTTCCTGATCGACAGCAGTGGCTATGGCGGCACCCTGGTGAAGCTGCTGGGACTTCGCGACGATCGAAGCCCGAACCCCCGCATGGCCGTGTACACGCACGTGCGCGAACGCGATCGCGACGCGTGGCCCGAACCGATGCAGATCACCTTCGAGGTGATGGCGGTGGACCTGTGGTTCTGGGTGATCCCCTTCAGCGATGGCACCACCTCGCTGGGTTTCGTGGGCGATCCTCGGCATTTCGACCCCTTCACACCGGAACGGCCCCGGACCGAGGCCTGGAGGGCCATGGTGGACCGGTCGGTCCGCTTTCGGGAGCGCTTCGTGGACCAGACCCCGCTGTGGGACCCCCATGTGCTGCACGACTACACCCACTACAACGAGAAACTGTACGGCCGCAACTACGTGCTCACCGGCAACTGCGCCGGCTTCCTCGACCCGGTGTTCAGCAGCGGGGTGATGCTCGCCACGGAGAGCGGGCTGCTGGCCGCCAAGCTCACCGAGCGCGTGCTGCAAGGCGAGGCGGTGGATTGGGAGCGGGCCTACAGCGACCACATCCGGTGGGGCGCAGCGGTGTTCCGCAGCTACATCGATGGCTGGTACAACGGCGATCTGCAGACCATCTTCTTCAGTCCTCGTGTGGAGCCGAAGGTGAAGCAGCAGATCATCTCGGTACTGGCCGGCTATGTGTGGGACCGGAAGAACCCCTTCGTGGCCCGGCACGACCGCATCCTGCGCCAACTCGCCGAGTTGCTGAACGGCACTTCAGGCGCCCGGGATCAGGCCGCCGTGCTGAACGCCGGCTGACCCATCGGTCTACCGCTTCCCCTTGCGCTTCTGCGGCACTTCCTCCGGCGGCGTGGCCGGAGCCCAATTGTCGTTGGTCGCATCCATGTCCGCCATGCGGCCCGCGGTCAATAGTTCCACCTGGAGCACATCCTTGAACGGCAGGTCCACCGCCACGCGATGCGTGTGCTCCGGCCACGACCAGGGTTGCGCGACGCTGAAGGCATACGCCTCGGAGCCGGCCGGCTTGTGACCACGCATGAGGCTGAGCGGCACGTGCACATGCACCGTGCGTCCGTCCCGGGCGGTCACCCGGAGATCGACCGGCATGAGCATCTCCCCCATGCGCCGCAGAACGACCACGGTGCCCGCGCCGTCCGCCAGGGCGCTGTCCACGGCCAGATCGAGCACGCGCGTGGTGTTGAGCCACTCATCGAAATACCAATCGAGCTCCACCCCGCTCACGTGCTCCATGCTGCGCTCCACATCCACCGGACGCGGGTGGCGGAACCGGCACTTGTCGTAGAGGCGCCGTAGACCCTCCTCCACGGTGCGCTCCCCGATCACGGCACCGAGCTGGTGCAGCACCATCTCCCCCTTGCTGTATGCGGTGATGCCGTAGGCCCGGTTGGTGAGGAAGTGATCGGCATGCACCGTCATCGGTTCGTTGTCCGGAAGCGACAGCAGCATGCGGTAGCCGTCGTATCCACCGGCGTGCGGGTCCTTGTCGCCGCCGAACAGGTGCTGCATCACCCGGGCGCTGGCGAACTCGGTGAAGCCCTCGTCCATCCAGGCATAGTGCCCCTCATCGCTGGCCAGCACGCCGTAGTACCAGCTGTGCACGCTCTCGTGCACGCTGACACCGACGAGGCTGCCCAGCTTGCGCTTGCCGGTGATCAACGTGAGCATGGGGTATTCCATGCCGCCGTCGCCGCCCTGCACGAAGCTGTACTCCGGCCAGGGGTAGCGCCCGAAGTGCGCGTTCATGAACTCGAAGCTCCGCACCATGTACCCGGGCAGCTGCTCCCAGACCGGACGCAGCTCGGGGTCATCCTGGAAGAAGCAGCGGATCAGCGGTCCACCCGGCACCTGGGCCGTAAGCTGCACGTATTCGGGATCGGCGGCCCAGGCCACATCATGCACACTGTCGGCGCGGAAGACCCAGGTGTTGCGCGTGGTGCGACCGGCCCGGGCCGGGTCGGGGACCGCGTAGCCGTGCCCGATCGCCGCGGCGTCCTGCAACACACCCGTGGCCGCCACCGTGTAGGCGCTGTCGATGGTGATGCGCAGGGTGTGGTCGCCCCATTCCCCGTAGAACTCGCGCCCCACGTAAGGCCCGGCGTGCCAGCCCCGGTCGTCGTAGGCGGCCACCTTGGGGTACCACTGGGTCATGCTGTAGGCCACTCCCTCGGCGTTGTTGCGGCCCGATCGGCGGATCTGCACCGGCACCTGGCCGGCAAAATCAAGATCGAACGTGCTGCGCGCGCCCGGCGGAATGGGCGCGGCGGGCCGCAACCGCAAGGCCGTGCCCATATGCTCCAGCTGTACGGGACGGCCGTCCTGGCTGCCGGTGGTGCAGCGCAGTTCGCCCTGCTCTTCCGGCCCGAGGGCGGCGATGCGTGTGCCCACGCGCGGATCCGGATCGGCGATGCTGCGTGAGCGCGCATCCATCTCACTGCCCGGCCGGAAGGCGTTGAAGTAGAGGTGGAACCACAGCTCGGTGAGCGTGTCCGGGCTCTGGTTGTGATACACGAGCCGCTCGTGGCCGGTGAACCGATGGGTGCGCACGTCCAGGTCGACGCTGAGGTCCACCTCGATCCACTGCTGCCATCGGTCGCATTGGGCGGAAGCCGGTCGGGCGAACGGAACGAAGGCGCACAGCAGTGCGGAACGCAGGATGATGCTCATGGGGCGCCAAAGATGGCGCAGCGCTGCGGCCGGTGCGCCATGGACAGCGCGCCCGGCCAACGTCCGGTCAGGAAAGCAACCGCTGGCGCAACGCGAACTCGAGCTGTCGGTTGGCCTCCACGAGCTGTTGCGTGTACTGTTCGCGCTGCCGTTCCACCTTGATCTCGGCGTGGGCCGCCATCACCAAGGCCTCCAGGCGGGCCGGGTCCCATGGTTTGGCGATGTAGTTGGTGACCCCGCCCAGGTTCACCGCGTCGATCACGGCCTGGATATCCGAGTAGGCCGTGACCAGCATGCGGCGCACCTGGGGAAAGCGTTCGCGGACCAGGGAGAGCAACTGGCTTCCGGTGGTGCCCGGCATGCGCTGGTCGGTGATGATCACGTCGATCGGCCGGTTCGACAGGAATTGCCACGCCTCCTCGAACCCGCTTGCCGTCAGCACCTCGAAGCAACGCCTGAACGTCGCATGGAATGCCTGCCGGTTGCCCGCGTCATCGTCGACGAACAACACGATGGGCCGGTCGGGATCGGCACCCAGGTTGAATACGCGTGTGGCCATGGCTTGGACCGGACATGGGTTCATCCGGCGTTCGCCTGTACGCAAGGACCGAGGCCCGGGTTACGATGCCTTTGGCGGGGCGAAATGTTCATAAGTTGTTAATAATCCATCGTTGTTTAGCTTTGACCCGCCGGGTGAACTTGGACTCTTCACCGGTCAACTTCTTCAGGACGATGGACACGGGACTCCACGCGCGGTTGCGCGAGGCGGGAGCGGATGCGCTCAGCTGCGCACCGTTGCTGTTCAGGCCCACCGTGGAGGCCGACCGGGCCGGACTGGAGTCCCTGTTCAGCGCGGGCCGGGTGATGCATGTGCACGACCGCATCCTGGATCAGCTTCGTGAACTTGTCCGCATCCAGTCGCCGGCCCGTCGGTTCACCGCTCATGAGCTGGACCTGGCGGTGAAGGAGCACCTGGCGGGTGCCAGCGTCACCGATCACGGGGTCTGGGTCTTCTACCCGTGGAACGGCCGGCTGGTGCACCTGCTCGACAAGGCCGACTTCGCCCGCGTCCGCACGGATCGGAACCGGAACAAGATCACCGCTGAAGAGCAGGCGGTCCTGTACACCAAACGGATCGGGGTCATCGGGCTCAGCGTCGGTCAGAGCGTCAGCCTTGCGCTCGCGCTGGAGCGCAGTTTCGGTGAACTGCGCATCGCCGACCACGACCGCCTCGACCTGAGCAACCTGAACCGCCTGCGCAGCGGGGTGCACAACCTGGGCCTGCCCAAAACGGTGAACGTGGCCCGGGAGATCGCCGAGATCGACCCCTTCCTGAAGGTGACCTGCTTCCATGAAGGCATCACGCGCGACAACCTGGACCGCTTCCTGTTGGAAGGGGGCAGGCTGGACGTGCTGGTGGAGGAATGCGACAGCGTGGACATCAAGATCCTGGCGCGTCAGCGCGCCAAGGCCCACCGCATCGCCGTGGTGATGGACACCAGCGACCGGGGCATGATCGATGTGGAACGGTTCGATCTGGAGCCGGAGCGGCCGCTGTTGCACGGGCTGATCGATCACCTCGACCCGGATGCCGCGGCCCACACGCTCAACGCCGAGGATAAACTGCCGTTCGTAGCCCCGATGGCCGGCCTCAGCACCTTGAGCAAGCGGATGAAGGCCAGCATGATCGAGGTGGGCCACAGTCTTGCCAGCTGGCCACAATTGGCCTCGTCGGTCTTCCTGGGCGGCGCGCTGGCGTGCGATGTGGTGCGCAGGATCCTGCTGGGGCAACTGACCGCGAGCGGGCGCTTCCACATCGATCCGGAGACCCTGTTGCCAGGTGCTGATGGCCCGGCGGTGCTGGTCGTCCGCAGTGAACCGCCTCCCCCGCTCACGTTGCGTTCGATGCGCGATGCCCTGCCCGAAGCACATGAACGGACCAAGCCCGCATATCCACTGGACGAGCCTACCGTGGCGCAGCTCGTGGAGGCCGGAGCCTGGGCCCCTTCCGGCGGCAACGATCAACCCTGGCGGTTCCTTCATGAACATGGTCGCTTGTACCTCTTCCACGAGCCGGCCCGTTCGCACAGCGCTGCGGACCCGGGTCAGTTGGTCCCGATGCTTTCATTGGGCGCCTGTGTGGAGAACCTGCTCGTGAAGGCCGCCGGCGTTGGCATCGCCCTCAGCCACGAACTGATCCACCACCCCAGCGAACCGCGTCTGGTGGCCGTGTTCGGATCCACGGGCCCGATCAGGCCTGTGGAGCACGGCCTGTCATCCTGGTTGACCGAGCGCTGCACCAACCGGAGGATGGGTGATGGCAGTCCCTTGGGCGACGCGGCGCGAGCGGCCTTGCACGCGGAGGTCCAGGAGATCCCCGGGGCCCTTGCCCATCTGGTGGAAGGTGCTGAACGGTTGGACCGGGTGGCGGTGCTCTGCGGTGAAGCGGAACGCCTTCGATTCCTGAACGCCACCTGCCACCACGAGCTCTTCACCAAGGAAGTGCGCTGGACGGATGAGGATGCGCAACGGACACGGGACGGTCTGGACCTGGCCACCTTTGAGATGGGGGCATCAGAGGTCCTGGGCATGCAGGTGGCCTCGGATCCCGATGCGATCGCCTTGGTGCGCCGATGGAACGCCGGGCGCGTGTTCATGGACCTTTCCGGACCGGCCATCCGCTCCAGCTCGGCCGTGCTGTGCATCAGCATGCCCCGCATGGACCGAGAGCATGCGTTGCTGGCCGGACGGGCGATGGAGCGCGCATGGTTGCGCGCCACGGGCCTGGGGCTCGCCGTTCATCCGATCTCCGCGCCCATCCTGCTCGGCCTGATGGCGCACAGCGCGGTGTTCGATACGAAGGAACGCGAGGCCATCGGACACTGCGCAGGCGGCATTCGGGAGGTCTTCGCCACAGGCGACCGGAGCCCTGCGTTCCTGCTTCGACTTTTCCGCGCCCCCGCCCCTTCGGTGCGGAGCCTGCGCCTGCCCTTGAACACGATCTGGGCGAACGCCCCGGCAATGGCCATACCATGAGCGAACAGCTGGAACTCATTGCATACAGCGCACCGGACCGTCCCGACCTGAACGACGAATTCGTCCGGCAGCACGAGCTCGTGCTCACCGAACTGGGCATTCCCTTGGTGATCAAGAGCGATACGCGCTGGACCCGCGATCCGCAGTGCTATGTGATCGTGGCTGTTCATCCCTCGCTCGGCATGGTGGGCGGGATCCGTCTCCAGATGGACCACGGAGCGGAGGGACGTCTTCCCATGCTGGCGGCCATATCCGGTCGCGAACCACGCATCGTGCCGGTGCTGGAGCGCCTTCGTTCGGAAGGCAACGGTGAAGTCTGCGGCCTCTGGAGCGCCAGCCGCTACGCGAACAAAGGGGTGACCGTACTTCTCAGCAAGGCGGTGACCGCCATCGCACCCCAGGTGGGCGCCCGGAGAATGGTGTGTTTCGTGGGCAGCCATACGCGCCGACATCCTGAACGCAACGGGTTCGTCGCCATGACCGAGGTCGGTGATCTGGGCGAGTTCGACTACCCGACGCCCGAGTTCCGATCCATCGCGATGATCAATCCCGACACGATCCTGCTTCCGTGCACGACCATGGATCAGCGCCAGTCCATCTTCAGCCTTCGGCTTCGTCCGGACCAGGTACGCGTCGAGAGCCCCGGCCGAACGAGCATAGAGGTGCACTATCAGCTCATCCTCACCAAGGGCCTGTTCGATCTCGTGGCCTATGAGCGGATCCTGGAGGAGCGCCTGCGTCATTCCGCGTGAGCCCCGGCAACCCTGACGGCAGCAATGCCGTAGGAGCGCCGGATGAAGACCCTTCTGGCGTTCCTGTTGCTTCCCGGCATGGTGCTGGGCGCGGACCGGTCGGCCGCATGGCCGCTGCAGGAAGGCATCCTTGGTGAGCACCTGGGTGAGCGGCTGGAGGTGTTCCGCGACAGCACGCGCGCCCTTTTGGTGGAGGACGTGCTCGCAAGAGGCACCTTCGACGCACTGGCCGCCCCGGTCCCCAACCTCGGGCTGACGGGTGACGCGGTCTGGCTCCGCACCCGGGTCCGGAACAACACGGACCTGGAGCGATTCCACCTCTGCATCGACTACGCCGACCTGGATCGTGTCTCCGTGTTCGTCGTGTATGACGGGGTGGCCGTCCCGGCCGGATCGAAGGGGCAATCGGTGCCCTTGGGTGACCGCACCGGCAGCGATCCGGAGTTCGTCTTCCAGGTCCGCATCGCCCCTGGTTCCGAGGTCACGCTGCTGATCCGGCTGGAGAGCACCAAGCAGATCCAGCTTCCCGTGCTCCTGCGCACCGCCGATGAGCTCATCGCCGTCCGATCGGGCCGCAACCTCACCATCGGCATCTACGCCGGGGTGATGCTCGTTCTGGCGTTGTACAATCTGTTCCTGCTGCTCTCGATCCGCGATCGGAGCTATCTCTATTACGTGCTGTACCTCGTTGCCGTGCTCGCCACGCAGCTCGCCTTCCTCGGTGTGGGCCCCTTCTACCTCTGGGCCGGCAACACCTGGTGGTCCTCGAACAGCACGCTGATCCTCACGTTGGTCACGGCCACCCTGGGCATGGAGTTCGCGAGGAACTTCATCGGCACGCGCCGGTTCGCACCCGGGCTGCACCGCATCAGCGTGCTGTTCTATCTGGCCTTCGCCCTGTGCATCCTGGCCCAGCAGGCCGGCCTGCCACGCTTCGCCTACCAAGCCGCCCAGGGGCTGTCCGGCCTGTCGGCCATTTTCACCCTCAGCATGGCGGTCGTGGCCCTTCGCCGCGGATCGCGGCAGGCCTTCTTCTTCCTCCTGGCCTGGGCGGTGTTCCTTTCGGCCGTGGTCGTCTTCGTCCTGAAGGACGTTGGCATCCTGCCCTACAATGAGCTCACCATCCACGCCATGCCTGTGGGCTCGGCGATCGAAGGCGTGCTCCTCTCCTTCGGTCTCGCCGACCGCATCAACATCCTGCGGCGCGAGAAGGAACGGAGCCAGGCCGAGGCCCTGTCCATGGCCCAGGAGAACGAGCGCATCATCCGCGAGCAGAACGTGATGCTCGAGTCCAAGGTGCAGGAACGCACCAAGGAACTGCGGGAGAGCCACGACCACCTCAAGCGCACGCAGAGCCAGCTCGTCAACGCCGAGAAGATGGCTTCCCTGGGTCAGCTGACCGCCGGCATCGCGCACGAGATCAACAACCCGGTGAACTTCATCACCAGCAACATTCCCCCGCTGCGCCGCGATCTGGCCGATGTGCTGGAGGTGCTGAACGGGTATCGCTCCCTTGATGCGGCGGAGGCCACCACCTCGCTGCCGGCGCTCCGCGAGCGCGAGGCCGAACTGGACATCGACGGGTCCATCGTCGAGCTGGGCGAGATCCTGCGCAGCATCGAGGAGGGCGCGGGACGGACGGCGGAGATCGTCCGCGGACTGCGCAACTTCAGCAGGCTCGATGAGGACGACCTCAAGCTGGCCGACCTCAACGAGGGCCTGCAAAGCACCCTGACCGTGCTGGCCAACCAGCTGAAGGACCATGCCGAGCTGCAGCTTGAGCTGGGCCAGCTGCCGGCCGTGGAGTGCCATCCGGGCAAGCTGAACCAGGTGTTCATGAAAATCCTGAACAACGCCATCCAGGCGATCGCGTCGCGGAAGGACCTGCGTCGCGGTACCATCACCGTTCGCACGACCACGGTCGGCGATGCGGTGCGCATCTCCATCGCCGACGACGGGCCGGGCATGACCGAGTCCGTCATGGCGAAGGTCTTCGAGCCTTTCTTCACCACAAAGGACGTGGGCGAGGGCACGGGGCTCGGGCTGTCCATCGCCTACAGCATCGTGGAGAAGCACGGTGGCCGCATCACCGTGGAGAGCCTGCCAGGGGCGGGCGCCACCTTCCATGTCACCCTGCCCCAGCGCCAGCCCCACCAGCGGCACGAGCAACATGAGCAACATGAGCAGCGCGCTTGAAGCCATGAACAAGGAACGCATCAAGGTCCTGTATCTGGACGATGAGGAGGGCAACCTGATCGCCTTCCGCGCCAACTTCCGCCGCGAGCTGGAGGTCTTCACCGCCTCCACGGCCGAGCAGGCCCTGGAGATCCTGGAGCGCACCCCGATCCCCGTGGTGATCAGCGACCAGCGGATGCCCCAGGTGACCGGGGTGGACTTCCTCGCCCAGGTCAAGCAACGGCACCCGGATACCATCCGGATGCTGCTCACCGGTTACGCCGACATCCAGGCCGTGATCGACGCGGTGAACAAGGGCCGCATCTATGCGTACATCACCAAGCCCTGGGATGCGAGCGACCTGCTGCTGCGCATCCAGCAGGCCCACGAGGTGTTCCGTCTTCGGGTGGACCGCGACCGGCTGCTGCGCCGGTATGAACAGGTCTTCGCCACCTCGGGCGACCCCATCGTGATCCTCGATGAGACCGGGCGCATCCACGATGCCAATCCGAGCGCGCAGCGCCTGGTGGGCCTGGACCGTGATGCGATGCTGGCGCGGAGCTTCAACGACCTGCTCTCCGATCCCAGCTCCTTGCGCCCCGCACTGAGCGGCCGACTGCGGGGACGCTCGTTCCGCAACGTCGACCTCACCCTTCGGAACAGTGCCGGCGACCCCATCGACGGCCTGCTCACGGTGAGCTACCTGGGGAAGACCGATGACGGACACCGCAGCTTCCAGGTGATCATCAAGGACATCACCGACCGGCGTGCCGAGGAGCAACGGCTTCGCAAGCTCAACAGCGACCTGGACCGCCGCGTGGCCGTGCGCACGCGCCAGCTGCTGGAGGCGCTGGAGGACCTGGGCGCCTTCTCCTACACGGTGGCGCACGACCTGCGCAGCCCATTGAAGAACGTGCTGGCCCTGTGCCAACTCCTGCAGGAACACCAGCCTTCCACCGACATCGACGGGCGGGAGCTGAGCAGCCGCATCCAGCGCGGTGCGGGACGCATGCTCGAACTCGTCGATGACCTCCTGCGCTTCTCCCAGACCAACAACCGCGACCTCCAGCGGAGCGACATCCGCCTGCGCGACCTGGTGCAGGAGGTGATGGACGAACTGCCACCCGCGCCCCATGCACCGCAGCTGGTGAACGCCGTGCCTCCGGAAAGCGTGCTGCACGCTGACGCCGCCATGCTGAAGGTCGTGCTCGTGAATCTGCTGTCCAATGCCATGAAGTTCACCCGGCAGGTGGAGGCCCCCCGGATCGAAGTGCGGCTGGACCAGGATGACACCGGCGAGGTCCTGCGTGTGCGTGACAACGGGGTCGGCTTCGACAGCACCGGAGCCAAGGCGGTGTTCGGCGCCTTCAAGCGGATGCACCGCGCCGACCAGTTCGAAGGGAGCGGCATCGGGCTGGCCATCGTGCAACGCATCGTGAACAAGCACGGGGGCGAGGTCTGGGCCGAGAGCACCGTGGGCAAGGGCACCACCATCCACCTGCGCATGAACGGCGCGGTCGCCGAACGGGCCGCGCTGCCATTCGCGTCCTGAGGACCGCCCGTAACCCTTACCCCGGCACCGGCGTACGAACAACAGCTTCAGTGACCACGACCAGGACGACCACCCTTGAGAACCCTATTCCCATGAAGAAGTTGATGACCCTCCCCCTGCTCGTGCTTCTGACCCTGCCCGCCGTGAACGCCCAGAAACGCAAGCTTGTGGACCGACGCGACCAGGCCGATGGTTGGTACGTTCCCATTCGTGGCGAGGTGCTGGCCGACGGCAAGAAGGTCCAGGACTATCAAGTCGAGCTCTGGAAAGGTGATGAAAAGCTGGGCCAGGTGGCCGTGTACAAGAAAGGGGGATTCTCCCTGGACCTGGACATCGACCAAAGCTTCCTGGTGCGGGTCACCAAGGATGGGTTCGAGGACAAGCTCGTGCTGATCGACACCAGCCTTCCGCCCGACCTGGTCACCTATCCGGACTACGTCTGTTACGTGAACCTCATCCCCCGTGGCAAGACCGTCGGCATCGACCCGTTCTATGCCGACTTCCCTAGCGCCATCGTTCGATGGAACGCCGACATGGGCGGCTTCTACCACAGTGAGCACTACCTGGAGCACATCCAGACCAAGGTGGCCGGCCACGCGCAGGCCTCCTTCTGACAAGCCTGTTCCCCGCCCGGCCACAACCACCACCGACACGGCCGGCAGGAACACGAAAGGCGGGCCCGTAAGCCCGCCTTTTCCGTTGCCCGTGGCTCAGTGCTGATCGTAGTCGATCACCACCCGCGCGCTTCGTGGGTGCGTCTGGCAGGTGAGCACATAGCCCTGCGCCACCTCTTCGTCCGTAAGGGCGTAGTTCATGTCCATCTCCACCTGCCCTTCCACCACGCGCGCCTTGCAGGTGCAGCAGACCGCACCCTTGCAGGCGTAGGGCACGTCCATGCCTGCATCGATGGCCGCATCGAGGACAGGGTCGCCCTTGGCCGTCATGTGCAGCACCTGCTCACGGCCATCCAGCCGCACCACCACCTCTGCCTGACCTGTGAACGCCGCGGTGGTGGCATGGGCCACCTCGCGTTTCGCCTCGGCGGTCACCGGGCTGGTGAACAGCTCGATGTGGATGCGCTTCTTCTCCACCCCGGCGGTCTCCAGGGCCTCGCTCACGTTCACCATCATCTGCTCGGGGCCGCAGATGAAGAACTCTTTGTCCATGCCGTCCGTCACGAAGCGCGTCAGCAGCTGTCCGGCCTTTTCCGCGTTGATCCGCCCGTTGAACAGGGCATCCTGTTCACGGCCCTTGCTGAGGATGTGGTGTACTGCGAGGCGGGCACCGAACTGGGCCTGAAGTTCGGCCAGCCTGCCGCGGAACATGATCCGGTCCATGTCGGTGTTGCCATAGAACAAGGTGAACCGGCTGTTGGGCTCGGTCCTCAGCACCGTCTTCAGGATGCTGAGGATGGGGGTTATGCCGCTGCCCGCCGCGAAGGCCACGAAGTGCCGGCTGCTCGCCGGATCGAGCGCGGTGGTGAAGTTGCCCATCGGGGCCATCACCTCCAGAGACATGCCCGCCTTGAGCTTCTCCAGAAGCTGGGTGCTGGCCCGCCCCCCCTGAACGCGCTTCACCGCGATGCGGAAGCCGTCGGCGTCCAAAGGGCTGCTGCAGATGCTGTAGCTGCGCCGCAGCTCCTCTCCGTTGACGGTGAGCTTGAGCGTGACATACTGACCGTGCGTGAAGCGGAATTCGTCACGCAGGGCGGACGGCACGGTGAACCCGATCACGATGGCGTCAGGGGTCTCCTGCGTCACCTGCGATACGGTCAAAGGATGGAAGCGGGCCATGGAGGGGGTGCCGTTCGGCGGGCGCGAAATTAGGGTCCAAGTGGTCGTGTCGTCCTCGAACAACATCGTCGTCGAATACGCCATCCATGAACTGCGGTGGCCGGCTTTCTGTTCATCGGGTTGACCGGCGTCAGCCCAAGCCGGGTCGCAGGGCCTATTTTCGCCGTTCGCACACCCGCCATGACCGACGTACAGAACCTCGAGGAACGCTTCCAGGCCAAGATCGACGCCGAACAGAAGATCGAGCCGAAGGACTGGATGCCTGAGAAGTACCGCAAGACCCTCATCCGCCAGATCAGCCAGCACGCGCACAGCGAGGTGGTGGGCATGCTGCCGGAGGGCAACTGGATCACCCGCGCCCCGAACCTGCGCCGCAAGGCCATCCTGCTCGCCAAGGTGCAGGACGAGGCGGGCCACGGCCTGTACCTGTACAGCGCCTGCGAGACCCTGGGCGTTTCCCGCGAGCAGACCATCGACGACCTGCTGAGCGGCAAGGCCAAGTACAGCAGCATCTTCAACGACCCGACGCTGTCCTGGGCCGACGTCGGCGCCATCGGCTGGCTGGTGGACGGCGCGGCTATCGTCAACCAGATCTCGCTCTGCCGTACCTCCTACGGGCCGTAGGCGCGCGCCATGGTGCGGCTCTGCACGGAGGAGAGCGTCCACCAACGCCAGGGCTACGAGATCATGGCCGGGCTGGCCAAGGGCACACCCGAACAAACGGAGAGGGCGCAGGACGCCCTGAACCGCTGGTGGTGGCCCAGCCTGATGATGTTCGGTCCCACTGACGCCAACAGCCCGCACAGCGCCGAGAGCATGAAGTGGAAGATCAAGCGCCAGAGCAATGATGAGCTGCGCCAGACCTTCATCGACCGCACGGTGCAACAGGCCGAGGTGATCGGCCTCACCATCCCCGACCCCAAGCTGAAGTGGAACGAAGCCAACCAGCACTACGAATGGGGCGAGATCGACTGGACCGAGTTCAACAACGTGGTGGCCGGCAACGGTCCCTGCAACAAGGAACGCCTGGCCGCCCGCAACAAGGCCCACGCCGAAGGCGCCTGGGTGCGCGAGGCCGCCTTGGCCCACGCTGCCAAGAAGGCGAAGAAGAAGCAAGCAGCATGAAACCGAGTGGCGGGTAGCGAGTGGCGAGTGGCGAGTCTGCTTCCGCAGGGCCACTCGCTACTCGTCGCTCGTCACTCGCCACTCAGACACCACCGGACCCCATGACCGACAACCCGAACAACTGGCCCCTCTGGGAGATCTTCATCCAGAGCAAGCGCGGCCTGGAACACAAGCATGTGGGCAGCTTGCATGCCGCCGACGCGCAGATGGCCATCGAGAACGCCCGCGACGTGTACACGCGCCGCCAGGAAGGCCAGAGCATCTGGGTGGTGCCCGCCGGCGCCATCAGCAGCAGCCAGCCCGATGATGCGGCGATGCTCTTCGACCCCGCCGACGACAAGACCTACCGGCACCCCACCTTCTACACCATGCCCGAGGGGGCCAAGTACATCTGAGCGATGGCAGCGACCATGAGTCAGCAGGACGCCCTCTTCACCTACAGCCTCCGCCTCGCGGACGACCTGCTCATCCTGAGCCATCGCCTGAGCGAATGGTGCGGGCACGGGCCCGTGCTCGAGGAGGACATCGCCCTCACCAACCGCGCGCTGGACCACATCGGCGAGGCCCGCAACCTGTACACGTATGCCGGTCAGGTTGAAGGGAAAGGCCGTGATGAGGACGCCCTTGCCTACCTGCGCAACGAGCGGCAGTTCGTGAACACCAAGTTGGTGGAGCAGCCCAATGGCGATTACGCGCACACCATCGTGCGGAGCTTCCTGTTCGATGCCTACCACCTGCCGCTGGCCGAGGCCTTGACCAAGAGCACCGATGCCCAGCTGGCCGCCATCGCCGCCAAGGCCGTGAAGGAGGCGCAATACCACGTGAAGCACAGCAGCGACTGGCTCATCCGCTTCGGCGATGGCACGGAGGAAAGCCACCGCCGCGCCCAGGAGGCCCTGGACAACCTGTGGACCTACTCCGGCGACCTGTTCGTGATGGACGCGGTGCACCAGGACCTGGTGAAGGCCGGCATCGCGCCCGACCTCACCAAGACCAAGGCCGCCTTCGACGCCACGGTGGACCGCGTGCTGGCCGAGGCCACGCTGAAGCGCCCCGCCGACGGCTTCATGGCCACGGGCGGACGCCAGGGCAAGCACAGCGAGCACTTGGGCTTCATCCTGGCCGAGATGCAATACCTGCAGCGGGCGTACCCCGGGGCGGAGTGGTGAACGCACCGCCTTCGGCCAGCGCACCCGTACCGTCGACCCACCGGGTCGACCCGTGAAGATGCCTTTCGCACGACCATGATCACCAAAGCCCGCATCCTCGAGCTCCTCGACTACGTGAAGGACCCGGAGATCCCGGCCATCAACGTGCTTGAGCTGGGCGTGGTGCGTCAGGTGGAGGTGGAACCGGACGGCAAGGCCATCATCACCATCACCCCCACCTACACCGGCTGCCCGGCCATGGACGTGATGGCGGCCGACATCAAGAAGGAACTGCTGGAGGCGGGCGTGCCGGCCGTGGAGGTGAAGATGAGCCTCTCCCCCGCCTGGACCACCGACTGGATCACCGAGACCGGCAAGCGCAAGCTGAAGGAATACGGCATCGCGCCGCCCGAGAAGACCGCCGACATCCGCGCGCTGAAAGGCAAACAACCCGTGGTGGCCTGCCCGCAATGCGGTTCCCCCAACACCGTGATGCTCTCCGCCTTCGGCAGCACGGCCTGCAAGGCGCTGTGGAAGTGCAACGACTGCCTGGAGCCCTTCGATCAGTTCAAGTGCCTTTGATCGATCAGAGGATCAGACCATCAGAAAATGGAAATGCCCGTTACGCGAGTGATCTCGGAGGGCATCGGCTCCAAGGCCTATTGTGCGCTGCTTTCTGCCGCGCCCGAAGGCGGATACACGGTGAACTTCCCGGTTGCATCACCTATGGGGAAACGATGGAACATGTCTTGAAAATGGCCAAGGAGGCCGTCGCTTTGTACGTGAAGACGATAGCCTTGGAGGGATAGCCGGCCTACGCGATCTTCAACCCCTCAATGAACTGAACGTGCTTGCGATTCAACGTGAGCAGCGGGATATCGAATGCCATCGCAGCCGCCGCGATCTGGAAATCGACCAAGTGTACTCCCTTGTGAGGTCCGTATCGCACCAGTATGGACCGGAACAAAGCTGAAGAGCGCTCGTTCGCCGTGAGCCATATGAAGTTGTCCTGAAGATGGCGGTGCAAAGCGAAGAACTCGCGTTTATCACGAGCACCGGCCAGCACCTCGCCCATCACCGCATCCGTGATCGCCTTGGGTCTGCCCTTCACCCGCTCGGCAAGTAGCAATGCGTTCTCATGCTCGCGGAGCACGCCAATGATCACCGATGTGTCGATCAGGACCGGCTCCATGCCTTGACGCGCAGTTCTTCAAGGGTGATGTCTCGGTCCTTCCACAGACCGGCCATGGCGAGCAGGGGATCCTCCGATTCCGACAGGCGCATCACCCACTCCTCGAACATGCGTGAAACGCTCTGCCCGCGCGCCCTGCCGATGGCTCTTGCCTTCCGGGCAACATCGCGCCGCACGGTCAGGGTCAGTTTGTCCTTTGTGGTTGCCATACTTCAAAGTTAGTGTCAGCCTACTTCCATGCTCGGATCGAACGTTCGTCCCGATCACCTGATCTTTACCCCCATGCCCTACAGCAAGATCCTCTACACTGTCGCCGACGGCATCGCCACCATCACCCTGAACCGTCCGGACAAGCTGAACAGCTTCGATCGCGAAATGGCGCTGGAGACCATTGATGCGCTGGACCAGGCCAAGGACGACGCCAGCGTGCGGGCCGTGCTGCTCACCGGCGAAGGGCGGGCCTTCTGCGCGGGGCAGGACCTGGCCGAGGCCATCGCGCCGGGCACCTTGATCGAGGAGATCATCACCGTGCAGTACAACCCCATCGTGCGGCGCCTGCGCAACTTGCCGAAACCCGTTGTGTGCGCGGTGAACGGCGTGGCGGCCGGTGCCGGTGCCAATATCGCCTACGCCTGCGACCTCACGCTGGCGGCCGAGAGCGCCAACTTCATCCAGAGCTTCATCAACATCGGCCTCATCCCCGACAGCGGCGGCACCTACACCCTGCCCCGGCTGGTGGGCATGCAACGCGCCTTCGGGCAGATGATCCTGGCGCCCAAGGTGAGCGCGAAGGAAGCGGAGTCCATGGGCATGATCTGGAAGGCCGTGCCCGACAGCGAACTGATGAACGAGTCCATGAGCCTGGCCACCAAACTGGCCCGGATGCCCACCAAGGCCATCGCCCTCACCAAGGAGGCCCTGAACCGTTCGCAGAACACCAGCCTCGACACCCAGCTGGACCACGAGAACGAGTTGCAGAGCATCGCCGGCCGCAGCTACGACTACAGCGAGGGCGTGAAGGCCTTCTTGGAGAAGCGCAAGCCGGTGTACACCGGCGAGTGAGCCGGTCGCTTCCCCGACCGATCCCCGGAACTACCGTTTCGCCGCTTCAGCTTTGAACCGATTGATGGCGTTCATCGCGAAGTCCGAGAGGATGAGCCGACCGCTGGTGGCCGCACGCTCGGCGAGCAAGCTGTCCCAATCCTCGGTGCCGCGCCAAAGCACGCGCTTCAGGTCGCGCATGGCATCCGGGCTGTAGCCGGCCAGCTCGCGGGCATGGGCGTCCCCGGCCTGGTCCAGTTCCTCCACCGTGGCGAACACCGCCTGGTAGAGGCCGCTCTGCCTGCACCAGTCCGCATCGCGCCAGGCCGCCGGGGTGAAGCTCATGAACCCGAACGCCCCGGTGCCCACCTTGCGCTCCACGGCCGGGCCCACTACGAAGGGACCGATGCCGATGGCCAATTCGCTGAGGCGTGCGCTCGATCCGCTGTGGGCGTAGCTGACGTCACAGGCCGCTGCCAGGCCCACCCCACCGCCGACCGCCTTGCCGTGCACCCGGCCGATGACCAGGCATGGCGCGGTGCGGATCGCATTGATCACCAGCGCGAACCCGCTGAAGAAGGCCAGCCCCTTGGCGGCCGTGTCGATGGTGAGCAGTTCATCGAAGCTGGCCCCGGCGCAGAAGGCCTTGTCGCCGTCGCTCCGCAGCACGATGACGCGCACCGCCGGATCGGCGCCCATGCGGGTGATGGCGTCCGCCAGGTCGCGCAGCACGTGCCCGGGCAGGCTGTTGCTCTTGGGGTGATGGAAGGTGACGGTGGCGATGCCGTCCGCCACGGCGTGCTTGACGTAGCCGTCGTTCATGGGAGTGCGTTGATGCGGCGCGAAGTTCGGCAGGCGGGGGCAACCCACCTCCGTCCAGGCCCGTAAGAAGGACTGGCCCGGACCACCCGGGCGCTCCGCCTTTGGACCTGCGCCGGCCTTCCACCACCCGCACCGTGCTGCTGGTGCTCCTCACCACGCTGATCACGGTGGGTGCGGCGCTGGTGGCCTGGTCGCATTCCGCCACACGACGCACCCTGCGGCACGAGGCGGTGGCCCGGCTCAGCGGCATCACCGGCACCCTGGCCACGGCCCTCGACGGCGGCCGGGTGACGCGTCTGCTGGAGAAGTACGACTCCCGTGGACTCCTGCTGCACAATGCCCAGGACCCCTGGTACTACGTGCTGCACGAGAACCTGCGCAAGCCGGCCGAAGCCAACCGGCTGAGCTTGCCCTTGCGCTTGGTGGCCTTCGATGCGGGCAAACGGGAACTGCAGGTGGTGGTGACCAGTGCCGGAACACCGGTGCTCCGCGATGTGTACACCGGTCCGGCCCAGGCTGCGCTCATCGCCACCATCCTCGAAGGTCGGATCGACCCGGGTCGCGTGCTGGCGGATGATCAGGTGGTGGCCTTCGACGCCGTTCGCAACGGGCGCGGCAAGGTGGTGGCGGTCCTGGTGGCCGAGCTGCCCACCGCGGAGCTCGATGCCCTGGCCCTGGGACGCCTGTGGCGCAACGTGGGGCTCCTGGCCCTGGCCCTCCTGCTGGTGGGCGGATTCCTCGTGCGCTTCGTGGGCGGCCTCGTGCGACGCGAGGAAGATGCCCGCAATGCCCTGCAGGAGCGGCACGATGGCGTGACGGACAGCATCGCCTATGCCGGCAAGATCCAGTCAGCCTTGATCCCCCGGCCCGAGCGATACGCCGAGCTCTTCGACGACCACTTCGTGCTCAACCGTCCCAAGGATGTGGTGAGCGGGGATTTCCACTGGGTCCACAGGCTCAGCGAACACGTGCGCCTGGTGGCCCAGGCCGATTGCACCGGGCATGGGCTTCCGGGCGCGATGATGGCCGCCATCGGCTGTTCGCTGCTGAACGAGCTGGTCACCCAGCACCCGGAAAAGGACCCGGCCGAGCTGCTGGCCCTGCTCAACCAGCGCATGATCCAAGCCTTGAACCAGCGCGCTGAACACCTTGGAGCCGGGGACGGTATGGACATCGCCCTGTGCCGGGTGGACCGCGACCAGCGCGAGATCCTCTTTGCGGGCGCCTTCCGTCCGCTCTATTGGATGCACGATGGCCAGCTCACGGTGATCAACGGCGACAGACGGCCGATCGGTGGCAACCAGCATGACGCGGACCGTCGGTTCACCGTGCACCGCCTGGCCTACCACGCCGGCGACCGCATCTACCTCTTCAGCGACGGCTATGTGGACCAGTTCGGCGGGCCGGACGGCCGCAAGTTCATGGCCACCCGCTTCAGCGCCATCCTCGAGCAGCACCAGCACCTGCCGATGGCCCTGCAGGCCGAAGAGCTGGAACGCGCGTTCGACGCGTGGAAGGGCGCCCACGAGCAGATGGACGATGTGTGCGTGCTCGGCCTGGCCGTGTAGCGCGCCTTCCGTTCCGAAAGGGCCGTCTATCTTTGAACGGCGGTGCACCTGAGCGGTCGACCGCAGTTGACCATGACGACGAAACCGGAGCTCATCGCCCGAATGGAGGCGCTGCTCCAGAACGAAGACCTGGAGCACACCGCCGAGCTGGTGGATGCCGTGAAGGAGAGCTATGAGGCGCTGGTGGCCGAGGCCCAGCATGCCGCCACCGTGGCCGCGGGCGAACCGCCTGCCGAGGGTGCCGAGGCCCCCGCGCAGGCCCCCATCGAATCCGCGCCGCTGGGCGACGAGGACGACAAGCGGTTCAAACAGCTGGTGGACGCCTTTCACACCAAGGTGAACGAAGTGCGGCGCCGCAAAGCCAAGGAGGAGGCCGACAACCTGGCCGCCAAGCTGGCCGTGATGGAGGAGCTCAAGGCCCTCATCCACCAGGAGGAGAACATCGGCAGCGCGTTCCAGCGCTTCAAGGACCTGCAGGAGAAGTGGAAGACCATCGGCCCCGTGCCCCAACAGGCCTACCGTGATCTGCAACGGGACTTCGCCCATCTCCTGGACGACTTCTTCTACCACATCCGCATCTACAAGGAGCTGCGCGACCACGACCTGAAGAAGAACACCGCCCTCAAGCAGGCCCTGATCGCCGACATGGAGGCCGTGCAGCGCGTGGGCAGCGTGAAGGAGGCCGAGGCCCTGGTGAAGGAGTATCAGGAGAAGTGGCACCAGATCGGGCCCGTGGTGAAGGAGGAATGGGAGGCGGTCCGCGACCGGTTCTGGAACGCCACACGCGTGGTGTACGAGCGCATCCACGAGTACTACAAGGCCCGCCGCACCGAGCACGAGACCAATCTGGCCGCCAAGCAGGCCCTGATCGACAAGGTGCAGGCCCTGGTGGAACAAAGCGCCGAGGTGGCCGTGAAGGACTGGAAGGCCCTCACCGACCAGGTGTTGGAGGCCCAGAACGCCTGGAAGTCCATCGGCTTCGCCACGAAAAAGGACAACGAGCGCATCTGGAAGGAGTTCCGCAACACCTGCAACGCCTTCTTCGACCGCAAGAAGCAGTACTTCGATGCGCTGAAGGACCAGTTCAAGGGTGCCCGCGAGAAGAAGCAGGCCCTGCTGGACCAGGCGCTGGCCTTGAAGGACAGCACCGAATGGCGGCAGACCGCCGACAAGCTGAAGTCCCTGCAGCAGCAGTGGAAGGAGGCCGGATCCGCCGGGCCGCGCGACGAGCAGAAGCTGTGGAACAGGTTCCGCGAGGCGTGCGACGCCTTCTTCGCCGCCCGCAAAGCACACTTCGACAAGCTGGACGGCGAACAGGCCGAGCACCTGAAGGCCCGCGAGGCCCTGCTGACGGAGCTGGAAGGCTTCGCCCATACCGGCGACCGCAATGCGGACCTGGACACCTTGAAGAACTTCAGCAAGCGCTGGCTGGAATGCGGCCGGGTGTCGCCCAAGCATTTCGACACGCTGCAGGACCGCTACCGGGCCGCGCTGGACAAGCACTACGGACAGCTCAAGGTGGAGGGCGAGGAACGTCGGAGGGCCCAGTTCCACGACCACGTGGAGAACCTGAAGAGCGCCCCCGACGGCCGCGATCGCATCGAGCGCGAGACCCGTTTCGTGAAGCGCAAGATCGAGGAGATGGAGAACGAGCTGCGCCAGTTCGAGAACAAGATGGGCATGTTCAACTTCAAGAGCGCCAGTGGCGAGGCCATGCGGAAGGAATTGGAGAAGCAGGCGGACCGCACCCGTCGCGATGTGGAGCGCCTGCGCGAACAGCACAAGCAGCTGGTGAAGGAGCTGCGTCAGGCGTGAACGCCGCCGACAGCGATCTGCCCATCGGGCTCGACATCACCGTCGCCTGGGGCGAACAGGACCTCTTCGGCCACGTGAACAACGTGGTCTACTTCCGCTGGATGGAAAGTGTGCGCATGCACTTCCTGGACCGCATCGGCGCGCTGCGCTCGCACGCCGAGCAGGGCATCGGCGTGATCCTGGCCAGCACGACCTGCGACTTCAAGCGCCCGGTGCACTGGCCCGCCGCGCTGCACATCCGCACCGGCGCTGTGCATGTGGGCACCACCAGCTTCACCCTGGCCTACCGCCTCACCGATGCCGATGGCACCGTGCTGGCCGAGGGGACCAGCGTGCAGGTGATGTACGACTACACCAAAGGCCGCAAGGTGCCCATCCCCGGCCCCATCCGCACCGCCATCGCGACCCTGACATGAGGACCACGCTGCAAACCCTGCTCGTCCTGCTCGCCCTGTCGCCCGGCTGTCAGCCCCCGTCCGCTGCGCCCGCCGAGGTGCCGAGGGACGGCTGGGACCTCGCCGGCACCCTGCTGGGAGAATGGGTGGACAGCACCAGCAGCGACACTTTCACGGTGGTGGAGGCCTGGACGCGGGTGGACGACAGCACGCTGTCCGGAACAGGCCGCGTGCTCGCCGGCGTGGATACGGTGTTCATCGAAGGGCTGAAGCTGATGCGGCGCGGGGGCGACCTGGTGTATTCCGCACTGCCCGGGGGGCAGAACAACGGAGAGTGGACGGACTTCACCGCCGGGCCCATGCAGGGCGACACCCTCCACTTCACGAACGCGGCGCACGACTTCCCGCAGCATATCCGCTATTTCCGAGAAGGAGCCGGTTGGCATGCGATCGTCTCGGGTCTTTCGAAGGGCGCACCGCATGAAGAGCACTACCGGTTCAGGCCGCGCTGACCCGCCGCGAGGACCAGTGCACGCGGTTCACTAGCTTCGCCCGTACAACCTCACCCTCTAACCCCCTGTTGACCATGAGCATGATGAAGGAGTTCAAGGAGTTCGCGATGCGCGGCAACCTGGTGGACACTGCGGTCGCTTTTGTGATGGGCGGGGCCTTCGGCAAGGTCGTCAGCGGCTTCGTGGATGGCATGGTGATGCCGCTCGTGGGCATGCTGACCAGTGGCGTCGACTTCAAGGAACTGAAGTGGGTGATCCAACATGGGGTGGCGGAAGTGAAGGATGCCGCCGGCGCCGTGGTGACACCTGCCGTGGCCGAGGTATCGGTCAAGTACGGTGCGTTCATCACGGTGATCATCGACTTCCTCATCGTGGCGTTCGCCATCTTCATGGTGGTGAAGGCCATGAACAAGATGAAGAAGGGCGAGCCGGCGCCCCCGCCCGCCGGTCCGAGCAACGAGGAGAAACTCCTCATGGAGATCCGTGACTCGTTGCGCAAGTAGGCGATCCGTTCGCGCTCTTTCCGAAGCCCCGGCACGCCGGGGCTTCGTCATTCCAGAGGCCTGAACACCCGGGTCTCCGCATCGAACCGCAGCCCGTCCACGGCGAAGGCTCCCGCGATCGCACCGCTCCGTACGGCCTCCTCGGGAGCTCCATGGAAGTGAGTGCCGTCCCGTCCAAGGACAAGCACCGCATCGGTGCTGTCCAACGCCTGCTGCAGGTCGTGCGTGGCCAGCAGCACGGTCAGTCCGCGGTCACGGGCGATGGTGCGCAGCAGCTGCATCAGCACCGCGCGCTGGCTCACGTCCAGATAGGCCGTCGGTTCGTCAAGCAGCAGCACCGGCGCGTCCTGCGCCAGGGCGCGGGCGATCAGCACACGCTGTGCCTCCCCGTCGCTGAGCTCGTTGAACGATCGGGAGGCCAGCTCCACGGTGCGGGTCTGCTCCATCGCCTGGAGGACCTGCGCTTCATCACCAGCCTGTACGCGGAACCAGCCCGCGCTCCACGGCACACGACCGAGGCGCACCACCTCTTCCGCGCGCATCAGGCCGGTGCGCGGGCGGTGGGCCAGCACCACGGCCACTTGGCGGGCCCGATCGCGCTCCATCATGCCGTGCACCGGTCGATCGTTCAGCAGGACACGTCCGGAGATCGGCGGCAGCGCCCCTGAAAGGGTCCGCAACAGCGTGGACTTGCCCGACCCGTTGTTGCCCAGCAGGGCCGTGACGGTGCCCGGCCGCAGGAGCACGTCCAGCGCGGGGCGCAGCGGTCTTCGCGCATGCCCGATCACCAGAGCCTCTGCATGCAACCTCGGGGTCGTCATCCGGTGGCCATTCGTGCCCAACGGCGTCCGCTCCACAGCACCCACACCACCACCGGTGCGCCGATCAGCGAGGTGATGGCGTTGAGCGGCAATCCGTCCACGCGGCGTACCAGGATGTCACAGGCCAGCGCCAGCAGGGCGCCGAGCAGGGCGCTGCCGGGCAGGATCAGGCCGTGGTCCGCCGAGCGAAGCACCGCTCGGGCCAGGTGCGGGGTGGCCAGCCCGATGAAGGCGATGGGGCCGCAGAACGCGGTGGACGCGCCGGCCATGAGGCCGGTGGCCAGGATCAGGCGGGTGCGCGCGGCACGCACCCCCACGCCCATGGACCGGGCATACTCCTCCCCGAGCAGCAGGGCATCCAACACGCGGACGTGCCCCAGGGCCAGGAGCAGCCCGGCGGCGATGGGCAGCACGAGCCACGGCATCCGGTCCAGGCCCACGCCGGCGAAGGAGCCCATGCCCCACAGCACGAAGCCCCGCAGGGAGCCCTCACCGGCCGCCACTTCAAGCACGCTGACGAGCGCGCCACCGAGGTGCCCCACCATGAGGCCCACGATGAGGAGCGTGACCGGATCCCCCAGACGGCGGTCGGCGAACACGATGCCCGCCAGCACCACCAGCGCACCGGCGAAGGCGGCCAATAGAAGCGCACCATCGGCCGCGGTCCCCAGCGCTGCGGAAAGGCCGGGCACCAGCAGGATCAGGGCCGCGCCCAACCCCGCACCGGAGCTGACGCCCAGCACGCTCGGGCCCGCCAGCGGATTGGCGAATAGCGTCTGCATCACCGCCCCGCTGCACGCCAGGGCCGCACCCACCATGAGGGCCGTCATCGCAGAGGGAAGTCGGACATCGCGCACCACCGCGACCAGCACCGGATCGACGTCGGATAGGCCGAGCAGCGCATGCACGACCTCACGTGTCGGGACCGCGACCGGCCCCGTGCCCAGGTGCAGCAGCAGCAGGGCCAGCAGCGCGAGGAGCGCGGCGACCAGAGCACCGACGGGACGCATCGGGCAAACATACGGCCCTGCGGGAGGGCGGTCCGGCATGCGGTTCGCTATGCCATCTTCGCACCATGCGTTCGTTGCTCCCCCTCCTGTTCGTGCTGGCCGCCTGTTCGGGTGTCGGTCGCCTGGCGAAGGAGGGCGAACGCTCCGAACAGGCCGGCGATCCCGAAGGCGCATACGCCTCCTACCGCACCGCGATGCTGGAGCGACCGGGACATGCCAGGGCGCGTGCCGGTGCGCAGCGGACCGGACAACAGATGATCCTTCAGCTGGAGGCCGCGGCGTCAAGCGCCTTCCTCGCCGGTGACCACGAGCTGGGCGAGCAGCGGTGGCGCACCTTGAACGAATTCGCCACACGCGCTTCCGTGGAAGGGCTCGTCCTGCGGCGGGATCCGCAGGTGGAAGAGCGGCGTCTGCAGGCCCGGCGATCGCATGTGGCGGGCTTGTACGACCGTGCGGTGCAGGCCTTCGAGGAGGAACGCTTCCTGCCGTGCCGCGAGCTCCTGAACGAGGTGCTGACCCTGGAGCCCGACCACGCCGAAGCCCCGCACCTGCGTCGCATGGCCGAACTGGAGCCGAAGTACCGCCTGGCCCGCAGGGCCTACGAGGAAGGCCGCTGGCGCGAGGCCCATTCCGGCCTTGACGCGGTGCTCGCCGAAGATCCCGCGTACAAGGATGCCCGTTCGCTGCGCGATGCGGCCCGCTCGAACGCCGGGTACACCCTGGCCCTGGTGGCGGTGGAGGAGCAGGGCGTGGCCGCACGCGCCACCTATGCGGCCCGGGTGAACGGTGTGCCCCCCGCCCTTGCCACCGCCATCAAGGAGGAGCTTCTGGCCCTGCGCGACCCGTTCATGGTGCTGGTGGCCCGGGAGCAGACCGAAGCCCTGCTCGCCGAACAGCAGCGCGCGCTGGACGGCATCCATGACGAGCGCTCCGCCGCGCGGGCCGGCCAGCTGTTGGGCGCCCGCTACGTGCTGATGACCAAGCTGCTGCGGTATGAGGAAGGCCTCGGGAGGCACCTGGAGATGCAGGTGAACCTGATGGACGCCAGCACCGGCCGCATCCACCGGTCGGAGCTCGTGCATGTGGCCAAGCAGGACCTGGGCCGGGGCGCCTCCGTGCGCAGCCTGCTGATCGCCAGGGCGGCCGAACGCGCCGCAGCACTGCTCAAGGGGTTCGACCCCGAGGCCCCCTAGTGGAAGTTCGCCGGGCCGCAGTAGAGCACGGCCAGCGAGGCGCCGCCCCAGCTGGTGCCGATGCCGATGCCCCCCACGGTCAACGCGCACAGCACCGGGGCTGCGGCGCCAATGATGATCCACACCCGCTTGGGTTCATCGATCGGATCGCCCTGCCCGGAACGAAGCCGTTGGAAACAGGCGCAGCCCACCGCGAAGCCGGCCAGCTCGAAGACCAGGTGCAGCAGGTGGTGCATCGTTGCACCGAAGATGGGGAGGAACGCCATCTTTGATGATATGCAAGCCGAGTTCATCCTCTACGTGCAGGTCCAAGAGCGCAGCCGCGACCTGTATCGCGTGCTGCTCGACCGGGATCCAGTGCTCGACGTGCCCGGCATGTCGGCGTTCGACCTGGGCGGCTGCACGTTGGGCTTGATGCCTTCCAGCGGCATCGCGCGCATCATCAGTCCGGCGCTGCCACATCCCGATCAGGGACACGGCGTGCCGCGCTGCGAGCTCTACCTCCGTGTGGCCGACCTGCCTGCGGCGATCCTGCGCGCGGAACAGGCCGGGCTCACCGTCATCTCAGCAGCCGCGGACCGCGATTGGGGCGACCGTGTGGCCTACTTCGCAGACCCGGATGGGCACGTGATCGCGCTGGCCGAATCCCTGACGCGTCAGCAAGGCTGAACGAACGGACCATGAAGATCCC
>JADLBK010000152.1 GCA_020847755.1 Flavobacteriales bacterium
CACGTCGTTGGCATCGGTACGCACCAGGCGGTAGGGGATCTTCAGCTCCGTGCTGTCCAGGTCGGCGTCCAAGTCGAAGTCCATGAACACGGAGCCGCGCAGGCGGAAGGCGTTGAAGAAGAGGTTCTCCTGCCAGCTGATGCTGCGGAAGCGGGCGGTCACCAGGTCGGGCACCGCGTCGTTGTTCAGGTCCTCGTACACCAAGGCGGCCGCGCTCTCGGCCGTGGGGTCGATCAAGCTGGCCCCGCCGATCGTGCCGTCGCCGACGCCGAGATTGTAGTAGGTCTGGTGGGTGTAGCCATTGCTCATGGCCCACAGCACATCGGGGATGGCATCGCCGTTCAGGTCGCGCATCAGAATGGCGCGTGGCTGCGGGGCGGTCACTCCGGTGAAGAGGAGCGTTCCATTGACCAAGGCCCCGGAGCCATCATTATAGAACCCGTGTATCTGGATGCCGGAGACAATGACCGCCGCATCGGTATCGCCGTCGCTGTCCAGGTCGCCCAAGGCGAACTTCGCAAAGGCGAGCGCCGGGGTGCTGATGGCCGAGAAGCCGCCGGCCCCATCGCTGATCAAGGTGGAGAAGCCCGAGGCGGTCAGGATCACCAGGTCCATGACCCCATCGCCGTTCATGTCCGCTGCACGCACCTCTCCGCCTACCATCAAGGGCTCAGTGTGCGGAGAGAACGAACCGGAGCCATCGTTCTCGAACCATCGGTCCGTTCCCACGAGATCGAGGTCACCATCGCCATCGAGGTCCACCTCCGCCCGGCTCACCCCCAGGCCCGGCAGGGTGTCCGGTGTCCAGGAGCTTCCCCCCGCCACGTTCCACAGGATGGCCCGATCGGCCTTGTTGCTGACGATGTCCAACAGGCCATCCGCGTCCAGGTCGGCCAGGCGGCTCGCGGACACGGCGTTGGCGTGTTGGGTCACCACGCGTTGGCCGGCGAAGGTGCCGTCGCCGTTGTTGGGGTACCAGCAGATCCAGTCACCGTAGGTGCTGGCGGTCACCAGGTCCATGTCGCCATCGAGGTCGATGTCGCCGGCGCTCAGATCGACAGCACCGGCCATGGTCTGGCAGAAGCGCTCGCGCGGTGCGAAGGTGCCGGCGCCGGTGTTCGGGTACCAGCCTGCCAGGTCCATGCCGCTGCACTGCATCAGGTCCACGTGGCCATCGCCGTTGAGGTCGGCCCCGTGGTAGCTGGTGCCCACCAGGTTGTAGCCGCTCACCTGCTCCACGTTGACGCTGGTCCAGGTGCTGCCGCCGTCGTTGCGCAGGATGCGCACATCGCAGCTGGTGCCGCTGTCCAGGGTGAGGTCCACATCGCCGTCGCCGTCGAAGTCGCCCATGGCCTCGGGCATGCCGCTGGGGATGGTGTCGCCGACGGAGAAGGTGCCGCTGCCGTCGTTCGCGAACCACACCGTGCCGCCCGGCAGCCCGAAGGCGATGAGGTCGTTGTCGCCATCGGCGTCCACATCCCCGCACACCGGTGTGCTGGGCTGCGCCTGCGGGTCGATCGCCTGCTGCGGCCCGAAGGCTCCGCCGCCCAGGCCCTTGTACCAGCCCATCTGGGCGTTGGTGCCGCCGATGAGCAGGTCCTTCTGTCCATCCCCGTCCAGGTCGGCGTATGCCACGGCCAGGCTGGTGGTGCTGCCCAGTGGTCCCAGTGAGGCTCCCACGGTGAAGGTGCCGCCGCCCTGGTTCAGCAGCAGGTCCACGCTGTTGGCCTGCCGGACCACATCGTCCACATCGCCATCCCCGTCCAGGTCCACGAGCAGGCGCGCTGGTGTTCCCACAGGGCAGTACGGGCCCACCAAGGTCACCGCACCGGTGCCGTCATTGCGGTACCAGGTGTGGTCCACCACCAGGTCCGCGTATCCGTCCGCGTCGATGTCGCGCATCATCGCGTCCTCCGCATTGGGCAGGTACCCGGTGAACATGATCCGCATCGGCCCGAACGCACCACCGCCCAGGTTCTCGAACCAGCGCATGGTGTAGGTGTAGATGCTGCCCGTGCCGGAGTTGTACGTCACCGGGTCCAGGTCGCCATCGCCGTCCACATCACCGGCCATCACCTGTCCGGGGTATTTCGCTTCGCTCTCGAAGAGCAGGTTCACCGGCCCGAACTGGGCGTGGGCGAGGCCGACGGAGATCAGCGCGGCGAGCGCGAGCGGGGACCGGAGCGGGGTGCACATGGTGGGAAGTAGACGCATCGGCGGGTAAAGGTTGCGTACGGCAAGCCTCAGCGCCACGGATGGAGCACGGCGTTGGGCCGGTGGAGCACGGTGTCCATCGCCATGCGGATGGTTGGTACCCAGGCCCTGGCGCAGGCATCGTGGGCGGCCGTGTCCGGGCCCAGCACCAGCACGGCGTCCACGAAGCGCTCCGGCGGGGTGCGGGCCATGTGCCGCAGCCAGTATCCATCGCACATCCGACCGGCCAGCAGCACACGCATGCGTTCGGCCTGCGGGGTGCCGCGCGCGTACCAGTGTCCGCCCCGGCCCGCCAGCACCAGGCCATCGTGCAGGGTGCAGAGGTCGGCCGCGGCGTTGTGCAGCAACCAATCGGTGCCGCGGTGCGCGACGGCCACGACGCTGTTCGGCGGAAGGGCCTTTGCCACAGCCTCCAGGTCGTTCTGCGCTGCGGCATACGGCGCCCAGCGGCGCTCCAGCAGCAGCAGGCGCGCCGTGTGCACCAGACACAGGGCGACGAGCAGGACGAACCCGATCCGACGGGCCGGCAGCCGCAGCGCCACACCGAGCGAGACCAGCAGCAGGGCCAGCCACAGGGCCCGGTCGGGCAGGTAGAGCAGGCCTGCCATGCGCGTGCGCACGAACAGGGCCACCGCGAGCATCAGCCCGGCCAGGCCCCACAGCACGATGTGGTCCCTGTGGGCCGCGGACGTTCCCGATCGCAGGGCGATCGCCCACAGGGCCAGCAGCAACGCGGCCGTGGCGAGCAACAGCGGACGTTCGGCCTCCGCGTCGAGCAGCACCAGCGGATGCAGCCCGAGCACAGCGGCCCAAGGGTCCACGGTGCGCGCGGGTTCCAGCGGTGCGCGCTGCAGGGCCTGCCACACGGGCATCGCGGCGCAGGCGAGCAACGCACCCAGGCCGAGCGCCCACCATCCGCGTCGGCCGCTGGGACCCCGCTGACGCAGCCCTTCGCTCAGCGTCACCAGGAGCCCGAGCAGCAGGGGCGCCGAACGGTGGCACCAGGTGGCGGCGAGCGCGAAGCCCAGAGCGGCCATCCAACGCCGGGGATGTCCTTCGCGCCAGGCGCACCAGCGGTCCCAGGCCAGCAGCGCGCAGGCCGTGCCCAGCAGGAAGCCGAAGAAGCCGTGCACCAGGAGCTGGCCGGTGGCCACGGGCAGCACGAGCAGGGCGGCCCAAGGGTTCGCCGGGTTCATCCGCCGCACGGCGCTCCAGGCGGCAAGCAGCACCAGCCCGACGGCCACCACGACCAGTGCGCGTTGCGCTGCGAAGGGCCCGGCGAGCCGCAGCACCGGCAGGGCGATCAGGTCCGTGGCGCGCGGCCGGGTGCGGGACAGGTCCACCAGCAGGCCATGGCCCCCGGGAGCATCGCCGGCGAGCCTGTGCGCCAGATGGTCGGCATGCAGCACATGCAGCGGACCGTCGAGGGTGCGCACATGGCGGAAAGCCAGGGGCGCGGTGGCGAAGGCCAGCAGCAGCGCGAGCGCGGGCCAGGGTCGTGGCATCAACGGCGAAGGTCGTTCAGGGCGCGCTGTAACTTTCACTCCGCATCATCGTCCCACGAGCAGCGAGGACCCCCTGCCTCCATGACCGTAGCCGACTACAACACCGCTGTGGACGCCCATTCGGACGGCATCTATCGGTTTGCGCTCAAGCACCTGCGCGATACCGATGTGGCCAAGGACGTGGTGCAGGAGAGTTTTGCGCGCCTGTGGGTGAAGGTGGAGGAGGTGGAGGCCGCGAAGGCGAAGAGCTACCTGTTCACCACCGCCCACCACATCATGGTGGACGAAGTGCGCAAGGGAAGCCGCAGCACCCGCATGGAGGAGCACCACGAGGACCTGCACTGGAGCAGCCAGTCGCAGCCTGATCTGCAGCGGGTGTTGGAGGCGGGGCTGGCCCAGCTGCCCCAGGTGCAGCGCAGCGTGGTGCTGCTGCGCGACCTGGAAGGGTACAGCTATGAGGAGATCGCGGAGCTCACCGGGCTGAACCTCACGCAGGTGAAAGTGTACATCTACCGCGGGCGCACCGCGCTCAAGGACTACATCGGCAAACTCGAGCTCGTGCTGTGAAGCTGGACCGCACCACCTACGAAGCCTGGCTGCTGGACCGCCTGGAAGGCGCGCTCGGCCCCGCGCAGCTGCGGGAGCTCGACGACTTCCTGCGCGCCAACCCCGACCTGGCGGCCGAGGCGGAGGCGATGGGCGAGTTGCCGAATCTGGAGGCCGATGCTCCGCGTTTCCCCGGAAAGGCCGGCCTCAAGCGCGCGCTACCTCCGGTGGGCCTGCCCACGGCGGCCACCTTGCAGGACTTCCTGGTGGCCTGGGTGGAGGGCGACCTGGACCCCGGTCAGCAGCGTGCGCTGGAGAGCTACCTGGACCGGCACCCCGCAGCGCGCAACGAGGCACGCTTGATGGCCCTGGCACGGCTGAACCCCGGCACGGTCGCCATGCCCGGGCGTCCGGACCTGCACCGCCACTTCCCGCCCGCTGGCGCTGTGGACCGTCACCGGCTGACCGACTTCCTGATCGCGGACCAGGAAGGGGATCTGGGTGCCGAGGATCGGAAGGCCCTGCAAGCGTACCTGGCCGCACACCCCGAGGCGTTGCGCGAGCAGCGTCTGGTGGCCGCCACGCGGGTGCGCCCCCATGCCGTGAGCTTCCCGGGCCGGGCCGGGCTGTGCAAGCGCGAAGGCCGTGTGGTGCCGCTCTTCGGCGGGGCGTCCTTGCGCCGCTATGCCGCCGCCGCCAGCGTGGCCCTGCTCCTGGGGCTCGGCATCTGGGCCCTCAACCGCGGTCCGCGGCCCGCGGAGGTGGAGATCGCGGAGCTTCCCACCGCACCGGCACCCGCGCCACGACCGATCGAACAAGGCCCGATCGCCCCTGACCCGAAGTGGCAAGGCACCACGACGATCGGGGAGCCCGGCTCACCCGTGAACGCGTCGCGTTCCGAAGCACCACGGAAGGCTGAAGCTCCCGCCGGAACGACAGGGAACGGCCACCCGGACGAACGACCACAGCCCTCCCCCACGCAGGACCGGACGATGCTGGCGCGGGTGGAACCCGCCCGCCCGGCGTTGCCCACGACCACTGCGGCGATGCCCGTTTCGGTGAGGCCGGTGGTGCCCGCTCCGCTCACGCCCGCCCCGGAGGAGCTGCTGGCCGCAGCCGCCGGTTCCGCGCCGGCCCCGCCCACCCTGGCCGGGCTCCTGGCCCAGCGCGTACGGGGTGAGGTGCTCGAGCAGCGCGATCCGGATGCCCGCCCCCTGGATGAGGCCGATGCCGTGGCCGCCGTGGACAAAGGCCTCAAGCGGCTGGGCGGCGCGCAGGCCGGCTTGGACGTTCAGCGCACCGGTCGCCGCCTTACCCGCCTCGACCTGCGCCTGGGCAATGGCCTGGCCTTCACCGCCAGTCGCGGCCGCTGACCGGCCGCGCGCGGTGCCGCTCATCCCTGCACCGCTTCCGCTCATCACAAGCACCCCGCCCGGCTGTAACAGCGGGCGGCCCGGCGCCGTCCCATGAGCACAGACCACCAACACCGATCGCCATGAACGCCGCCATCCTCAAGAACAGTCTCCTGTTGCTCGCCACCGTGTTCACCTACGGGTATGCCCGTGCCGCCGAGCCCCTGCGCACCAAGGTGGGCCACACCAGCACCCTGGAGCGCGCCGTGGAGCGTCAGCTCAACCGCCACGTCGTGTTCCCCGTGCTGGAGCGCACGCACGATATGACCGGCGAGGTCACCGTGAGCTTCGTGGTGGACCGCGAAGGCCGTCTGGAGGTGCTGGAGTGCGTGTCCGCCAATGACGCGCTGCGCCAGTATGTGCTGGAGAAACTCGCCAAGGTGGACGTGGGCGTGAACCCCGATGGCATCTGGAAGACCAGCCGTGTGCGCTTCGTCTTCCGTCCGGAGCGGGCGTGAGGTCTCTGCAACGTACGAACACGGGCGGCCACAAGGCCGCCCGTGTCATTTCCGGCGGTCCGACCACGCGCACCGTTCATCACGCACCCAACGCCGCCTGTACCGATCGGGTAACAAGGCCCCTGCACCCGCCGTCCAACGCCTACCAACACCAAAGACCCATCGCCATGCTTACGCTGCCGTTCCGCCCCGCCCTGATGCTGCTGACCCTGCTGTTCACCGGCCCCGCCCTGCAAGCCGCCGAGCCTGTGCGCACCGCCTCCGCGGACAAGCTGGAGCTGGCCGTGGAGCGCGCCCTCAACCGCCACGTCGTGTTCCCGCTGCTGGAGCGCAAGCACGACATGACCGGGGAGGTCACCGTGAGCTTCGTGGTGAACAGCGAGGGCCGGTTGAAGGTGCTGGAGTGCTGGTCCGCCAACGAGCCGCTGCGGCAGTATGTGCTCGGCAAGCTGGCCAAGGTGGATGTGGGCGACAACCCCGATGGCATCTGGCGTACCACGCGCGTGCATTTCGTCTTCCGTCCGGAGAAGGCCTGAAGGACCATGTTGGTAGGTGGAAAGGGGCGCCCCGGGAGGGGCGCTTCCTTTTTTCGCACCGGCCTGTAACTCGGCACAGGTGCGCCCGTCCTACGAACGAGCGGCGGCCACGGCCCCGCACCGAAAACGAGAAGACCATGCGTACCACGATCATCAACGCCGGCCTGCTGCTGGCAGCGCTCATCGCCATCGGCGGTGCCGCGAATGCACAGGACGACAGCACCGCCACCCGTCGCAACACCCTCGAGCTCGGGGTGGACAGCAAGCGCGGACCGTATGCCCAGGTGAAGGGCAAGGACGACACGGCCCAGGAGGACAAGCCGGACACGATCACCTTCCAGACCAAACGGAAGATCATCACCATCCTCACGGAGAACAAGGCGATGGACACCACCGGGGTGGCCGCTGCCGAGCGCCTGCGCGACCTCCGTCGCGAGCGTCGCAATGCCTTCACCTATTGGACCGGGGTGGAGATCGGGCTGAACAACTTCATGAGCCCCGACGGCGGCTTCGACCTGCCCGAGAAGGCGCGGTTCATGCAGCTGGAGGACGCCAACTCCCGGTTCTTCGCCCTCAATGTGGCCGAGTACAAGGTGGAGTTCGGCAGCCACCACGCCGGGCTCTTCACCGGCCTGGGCCTGGAGTTCGTGAACTACAGGCTGAGCAACAACGTGCGCCTGGCCTACGACCGCGACTCGGTGTTCGCGCAGACCGTGGTGGAGCCGGACCTGCGCAAGAACAAGCTGCGGCAGATCGGCGTGCGCGTGCCGTTGATGTTCGAGTTCAACACCAAGCGCGCGCCGCTGCCCACCGAGGAGGAGCTGCGCGGCGGGGCCTGGAAGAACAGCGGCTTCTCGCGGAAGAACAACTTCCACTTCGCCTTCGGGGTGGTGGGCAGCTGGTACTTCGACACCATGTACAAGGTGAAGTACCGGCAGGATGGCGAGATGGAGAAGGAGCGCAGCAAGGGGTCGTTCAACCTGCTGAATTACCGGTTGGCGGCGCGGGCCCAGGTGGGCTGGGGCGGCCTGAACCTCTTCGCCGAGTACGCGCTCACGCCGCTTTTCCAGGAGAGCAGGGGCCCCGAGCTGATCCCGGTGAACGCCGGCATCGCCCTGGTGGGCTTCAACTGATGGCCGGCCGGCCCGAAGGCGCAACAAGGGGAAATGCCGTAGGGTGACCGGTCCGTGCGGGCCGTGCGGGCGATCGTCCCGCGCGGCCTGCGTATTTTCGCGGCCCACCGAACGAACCGCCGCAGCCATGGGCCGCATCTTCGAGAAACGCAAGCACAAGATCTTCGCCCGCAACGCGAAGCTCAGCAAGCTCTTCACCCGCATCGGCAAGGAGATCAGCATGGCCGTGAAGGCCGGCGGTCCCAGCCCGGAGGCCAACATGCGCCTGCGCATGGCCATCCAGAACGCCCGCGGCGCCAACATGCCCAAGGACAACATCGAGCGCGCCATCAAGAAGGCGGCCGGTGGGGGCGAGGCCGACTACGTGGAGATCACCTACGAGGGCTACGCGCCCGGCGGGGTGGCCGTGTTCGTCGATGCCAGCACCAACAACGTCAATCGCACGGTGGGCAACGTGCGCAGCTACTTCACCAAGTGCGACAGCAACCTGGGCACCAACGGGTCGCTGGCGCACGTGTTCGAGCGCAAGGGGGAGTTCGTCATCGAGCTCGCCGCGCTCAAGGGCCGCGATGCCGACGAGTTCGAGATGGAGCTGATCGATGCCGGCGCGGACGATGTACTGCGCGATGAGGAGGGGTTCCTGGTCCTGGTGCCCTTCCAGGGCTTCGGGGCCATGCAGCAGAAGCTGGACCAGCTGGGCGTGGAGAGCAAGAGCGCCGAACTGAAGCGCTTCCCCCTCACCACCATCCCGGCGGACCTCACCACGGCGCGCAACGTGATGCGTCTGGTGGACATGCTGGAGGAGGACGACGACGTCAACGCCGTCTTCCACAACATGGAGATCACCGAGGAGGTGGAGGCCGAGCTGGCCCAGGGCTGAGGACGTCAGCGCGGTCGGAAGCGGATGTGGTAGCGCGTGCCACCGGCGCCGCTCTCCACGGTGAGCAGGCCGTTCATCTGCTCCACCAGGCTCTCGATCAGGCTCACCCCCAGCGTGCTGCCGTCGCTGCTGATCTTGTGGGGGGGGATGCCCACCCCGTCGTCGGTGTAGATGAGGTCGAAGGCGTGCTCGTCCACGCGCCGCACCGTCAGGGAGATGCGCCCTGTGGGCCGGTCCGTGAAGGCGTGCTTGAAGGAATTGGTGATGAGCTCGTTGAGCACCAGGCCCAGCGGCACCATGGTGGTGAGGTCGAAGGTGATGCCCGGGTCCACCTCGGCGCTGTAGCGGATGGTGTCGCGCACGTTGTTCAGCTGCACCAGCTCGGCGAAGAGTTCCTGGATGTAGAGGGCCAGGTCAAGGTGGACCAGCTCATCGCCACGGTAGAGCTTCTCGTGGATCAGGGCCATGGAGGCCACGCGGCTCTGGCTCTGGTCGAACACGTGCTGAAGGCGCTCATCGTCCACGGTGGCGCGCTGCAGGCGCAGCAGGCTGGCCACCACCTGCAGGTTGTTCTTCACCCGGTGATGGATCTCCTTGATGAGCACATTGATCCGGGCATTGGCTTGCTGCAGCTTGGTCTTCTCCTCCTCCAGGGCCTTCTTCTGCTCGGCGTCCAGGTCGCGGGCGGCGCGCAGGTTCTCCTTCATGCGGCTGAGGGCCATGCCGAGCACGTCATCGGCGCCGCGCACGGGCACAGGGGTGTCGTAGTTGCCCTTGCCGATGGCCTCGGCGCTGTCGCTCAGGGCGCGCACGTTCTCGATCATGCGGTTGAAGCTGCGCGCCATGGTGCCGAACTCATCGTTGCTGGTCACGTGCACCTTCACCCGGATGTCGCCTTCGGCCAGGGCCCCGGCGGCGTGGGTCACCTCGTTCACCGTGCGGCGCATGCCCCGCAGGATGATCAAGGCCATGAAGATCACCGCCGAGAGCACGCCCGCCAGGGCGGCCAGCACGAGCATCAGTCGCTGTTCGGCGTCGCGCCGGTTGGCGTCGGTGGACTCCACGATCCGGGCGATCGACCGGTCGCCAAGGCCGTTGAGCAGGGCCAGGGTGCGGTCGCTGCTGGCGCGCCACTCGGCCGGGTCCACGTTGAGCCCTTCGAGGGCCCGCTTTTCCTGCACGGTGCCCATGATGGTGCGCACGAAGTTCACCTCGGGCCCCTGGAACCCGCGTTGGTAGGCGGCCAGCACCTCGCCGGGCGCGTCGCGCTCGAAGAGGTACAGGTTGGTGGCGTAGCGGGCCATGGCATCACTGAGCTCGCCCAGCTCGGCCACCGGCAGCCAGCCCTTGGTGAACCCCCGGTCCAGGGTGGTGCGCACGCCGGCCAGGGCGTCGATGGCGTTCAGCAGGCTGAGGTGCGAGTACAGCCGGTCCTTGGTCTCCGGGTCCAGCGCCAGCTTGGCCACGCGGCTCAGGTCGTTGAGCAGGGTGGTGCGCATGGCGCGGTAGGCCTTGTCCACATCGGCACTGGCGATGCGGCGCTCCTGCACGCGTTGGCGCAGCAGGCCCAGACCGGCGAGCACCGAGGCGCCCTCCACGTCCTGGCCCAGCACGAGCTCGGGGTCGTTGAGGGCGTCGGCCGCGGCATCGGTGCGCACGTACTGCAGCGACAGCCGGGCCTGGTTGTCCTGCACCCCGGCCAGGAAGGTCAGGGCGGCGGCGTTCTCCTCCTGCAGTTCGTGCAGCAGGCCGCTCAGCCGGCCGATGTTGCGCGTCTGCAGGTTGATGTAGCGCAGCACATCACGGCGCTTGAGGCTTCCGTCCACCTGCTTGCCGATCAGCAGCACCAGCCCCAGCACGGGGATGGCCAGGGTGATCAGCAGCTTGGTGCGCACCGGCAGGTCCGCGAAGCGCAGCGCCATGCCCGCAAAGTACGCGATGGCCCGCGCCGCGCCATGGCACCGCCCGTTAACTTGGCCGCCCTTCGCAGCCTCCGTCCCCGATGAACGACGCCTTCAAGACCCTCGCCGAACGCACCGAACAGGCCCTTCAAGGCGGAGGTGCCGAGCGCATCGCCGCCCAGCACAAGAAGGGCAAGCTCACGGCCCGCGAGCGGGTGGACATGCTGCTGGACGAGGGCAGCTTCCAGGAGATCGGCCAGCTGGTGACCCACCGCAGCACCAACTTCGGGCTGGACAAGCAGGTGTTCCTGGGCGACGGGGTGGTCACGGGCTACGGCACCATCGACGGGCGGCTGGTGTACGTGTTCAGTCAGGACTTCACGGTGCTGGGCGGCTCGCTGGCCGAGGCGCACGCCGAGAAGATCTGCCGCATCATGGACCTGGCCATGCAGAACGGCGCCCCGGTGATCGGCCTCAACGACAGCGGTGGCGCCCGCATCCAGGAGGGGGTGGTGAGCCTGGGCGGCTACGCGGACATCTTCTTCCGCAATGTGCGCAGCAGCGGGGTGGTGCCGCAGATCAGCGCCATCATGGGCCCCTGCGCGGGCGGCGCGGTGTACAGCCCGGCGCTCACCGACTTCGTGCTGATGGTGGAGAACACCAGCTACATGTTCGTCACCGGCCCCAACGTGGTGAAGACCGTGACGCACGAGACGGTGACGGCCGAGGAGCTCGGGGGCGCCGCCACGCACGCCAGCAAGAGCGGCGTGGCCCACTTCACCGCGCCCAACGAGCTGGAGGCGCTGCAGGCCCTGCGCCGCCTGGTGTCCTTCATCCCCGGCAACTGCGAGGAGGAGCCGCCCGCGGTGGCCTACGTCGCGGGTGATGAACGGCGGCCCGAGCTCGACACCATCATCCCGGCCAACCCCAACCAGCCCTACGACATCCGGCAGGTGATGAACGCGGTGATCGACCCCGACAGCAGCATGGAGGTGCACGCCGACTATGCCCGCAACATGGTGATCGGCTTCGCCCGCGTGGAAGGGCGCACCGTGGGCTGCGTGGCCAACCAGCCCGCCGTGCTCGCCGGGGTGCTCGACATCGATGCCAGCATCAAGGCCGCGCGTTTCGTGCGCTTCTGCGACGCCTTCAACATCCCGCTGCTGGTCTTCGTGGACGTGCCCGGCTTCCTGCCCGGCACCGACCAGGAATGGCGCGGCATCATCGACCACGGCGCCAAGCTGCTGTATGCCTTCAGCGAGGCCACCGTGCCGCGCATCACCATCATCACCCGCAAGGCCTACGGCGGGGCCTACGACGTGATGAACAGCAAGCACATCGGCTGCGACATGAACTACGCCTGGCCCAGTGCGGAGATCGCCGTGATGGGCGCCAAGGGCGCCGCCGAGATCATCTTCAAGAACGAGATCGCCAAGGCCCCCGACCCGCAGGCCAGGTGGCAGGAGAAGGAGGCCGATTACAAGGAGCAGTTCGCCAATCCGTACGAGGCGGCCGCGCGGGGCTATGTGGACGAGGTGATCCGCCCCAGCGAGACCCGCATCAAGGTGATGCACGCCCTGCGCATGCTGCGCAACAAGGTGGACAAGCTGCCTCGGAAAAAGCACGGGAACATCCCGCTGTAGCCGGGTCTCAGATCACCCCGGCCAGCAGGCCGGCGGCGATGGCCAGCAGCAACACCGCCACCGCGAGCTGCACGCCGCGGTAGGTGAGGGCCGGCAGCAGCTTGCGTCCACACCACGCCCCGGCGAAGGCGGCCAGCACGCACACCGTCAGCAGCCCGGCGTGGGTGCCCAGTGCCGCGCGGTCGAGCCCGGTGAGGTACACCGGGATGCGCGCCAGGTCCACCAGCAGCGCGATGGCCGTGCCGGTGGCCACGTAGCCCTCCTTGCTGAGGCCGCCGTGCACCAGGAACATGCTGCGCAGCGCGCCCTGGTGGCCGCTGAGGCCGCCGAAGAGGCCGCTGACCAGTCCGCCCACGGTGCGCCACCGCGCCCCGAAGCGCAGGCCCTTGAGCGCCGGCGACAGCTCCAGCAGGGCGAAGAGCGCCATCAGCAGGGCGATGGTCACCTGCAGGGCCCCCACCGCATGGCGGGCGCCGTGGTAGAGGGGCTCAAGGCCGCCCAGGCGCCCCAGCAGCCAGGCCCCGGCAAAGGCGCCGGCGATGGCCGGCAGCCCGAAGGCCAGCAGCGTGGGCCGGTGCACGTGCGTGCGCAACAGCGCGAACTTGAAGGCGTTGTTGAGCAGGTGCACCACGGCGGTGAGGGCCACGGCCTGCGGCAGGGGCAGGAAGAGCGCGAAGGCCGGCAGCAGCAGGGTGCCCAGTCCGAAGCCGCTCACGAAGGTGAGCAGCGAGGCCACCAGGGCCACCAAGGGTAACAGGAGCGTGGCGGACACCGCACGAACTTACGCAGCCGCCGTCACGGCACCCGTGCCCCGAACAACCGGCCACCGTCCAGTCGATGCCGTCGATGTGCTCGCGCTCGTCGTGGAGCAGGTCTTCGATAGGGCACAGCGCCGCAGGCACGGGAGGACGGCCCCTTGCGCACAAACCGCCCACGCCTAACTCCCGCGCCAGAGATCAGGGGGAAGACCCGCGCCAGAGGGGGGCGGTCCGGATCGCAGATCCGAACCAGCGAACATCCGCGCTAGCGGGGGGGGGATTACAGCTTCATAAGCTGGGCTTCCATGACCCGGATTAAGCTATCCGCATGCGCTACTGGACCGACAACGA
>JADLBK010000153.1 GCA_020847755.1 Flavobacteriales bacterium
CGCCTTGACGGTGAGCACCATGTCGCCTTTCGGGAACAGTCCCTTGTCCAGGACGCGCACGAGTTCTTCGCGCAGGGCACGGCCCTCCTCTCTGTAGAGCAGCCGTCCGTTGGTGTCGGCGATCTGGAGCACCACACGGCCGATGCGGCGCTCGGCCGCCAGCTGGAGGCGGATGAGGCCGGAGGCGCGGCTGCATTCCACACGCGCCGAGCCGGTGTGCTCACCGCCGCCCGCACGGGCGGTGATGCCTGAACCCAACAACAGCGAGGCCAGAAGCAGGGTGCGCATGCGGCAAAGGTAGGCCTCGGCCCACCGGGATCCAAATCCCCGAGCTCAGGGCTCCCAGCGCCGCACGTGGCCCGACTCGAGCAGGCGATGGCCGGCCGCATCGCTCACGGCGTAGGTGAACCCGTTGTAGATGCTGAAGGCCCCGAAAGCGCCATCGGCGCGCAAGGCCAGGAAACCGACCTGATGGCCGTCGATGTTCCCCGAGCGGCGCACGATGCGGTCCACGGCCTGGCGGCAGGCCTCGGTGGGGTCCACACCCTGACGCATGAGCTCCACCACGGTGTGGCTGCCGGCCACGCGGATGACGAGCTCGCCCGTGCCGGTGGCGCAGGCGGCACCCACCTCACCGTCCACGAAGAGGCCGGCGCCGATGATGGGGCTGTCGCCTACCCGGCCGTGGATCTTGTAGGCCATGCCGCTGGTGGTGCAGCTGCCGGCCAGGCGGCCTTGCGTGTCCACGGCGAGCTGACCGATGGTGTCGTGGTTCTCGATGTTCGCCACGGGCTTGTACTCGCTCTTCACGGCCCACTCCTTCCACTCGGCCTGCACGCCGGGCAGGGTGATGCGGCGTTCGGTGAAGCCGTTCTCGCGGGCCCAGCGTTCGGCGCCTTCGCCCACCAGCATCACGTGCGGGGTGCGCTCCATGACGGCCCGGGCGATGCGCACGGGGTTGGCGAAGTGCTCCACGAAGGCGACGCTGCCTGCCCGTCCTTCGTGGTCCTGCACGCAGGCATCGAGGGTCACATGGCCGTCGCGGTCGGGCCGTCCGCCCTGCCCCACACTGCGGTTGGCGAGGTCGTTCTCCACCACGGCCACGCCTTCCACCACGGCGTCGAGCACGGAACCGCCCGCGCCCAACACCTGCCAGGCCTTGCTGTTGGCCTCCAGGCCGTGATCCCACGTGCTGATGACCACCGGCGAGCCCGGAGGCAGGGGCGCCGCGCGCGCTGTGGCCGGGCGGGCCCAGGGTACCGCCGCGGCGACCGCGGCCGTGGAGGTGATCCGCAGGAAGCGGCGGCGGTCGTTGTCCATCGGTGACAAAGAAAACGAGAAAGGCCCTGCCGAAGCAGGGCCTTTCCATAAGAACGACGCAGGCTTAGTGGGCCACGACGATACGCTCGCTGAAGCGCTTGCCGCCGAGCTCCACCGTCACGGTGTAGGCACCGTTGTTCAGTTCGCTCGCATCGAACTGGTAGATGCGGCGGTTCACTTCGGCCAGGCGGTCGCTGTTCACCAGCTTGCCGGTGAGATCGGTGATCGTCACCAGGGCCTCTCCTTGGAGCGCGTTGAAGCTCAGGTTGATGACGCCGTTGGCGGGGTTCGGATAGACCATGATGCCAGGCAGGTTCTCGTTCTCGAAGAGACCGATGGAGCCACCGTCGGTCACCAGTTCCACATCGTCCACCAGGATGTTGGAGACATCGGCGGTGGTCTGGAAGCCTTCGATCTTGATGGTGTGCGCGGCACCGTTGGCGTAGGCGTTCACGTCCACGTTCAGTAGGGCATAGTCGGCGAACTCCACGGTGTCGAGCGCGGTCACGGTCTCCAGGACGGTACCATCCACGCTCACCTCCACCCGGTCAGCAGCCACACCGTTGCTGAGGGCCACTTTCACGTACATCAGCAGGCGCACATCCGTTCCGGTGGGAATGGTCGCGCTCTGCTCCACAGAGCCGGTCTCGGTGGCGCCACCAGCACCGCCGTACCACACATACCAGGATCCGGTGCGGGCCACGCAAGGGCCCCCGCAAGTTCCGCAGGCCGCATCGCAAAGCGGAGTGCCGAAGTTCGTCGAAGCTTCGGTCCAGGCGCCGCTGCCTGCACCGCCTTCAAAACCACCATCGGTCACTTGCGCGGAGAGAGGGAGTACAAGGCCAAGGCTGGCCACAAGGGTAAAGTGCTTCATGATTGATCGTTTAGGGTTTCGGTCATGCCAAAAGTAGGATTCGTCGTGGAAGTGGGGATGGGGTTGTCCAAAAGTGAAGCAACCGCTGCCGGTTGACAACATCATCCCCCAACCCGGGGTGGCCCTTGCCGAGGCCGCGAATGACCGCCGGAAAGCTCCACCGACTACCTTTCCCGCCACCCATCGCCCCATGCGCTCCCCGACCCGCCCCATGGTGGTGCTCACCACGCTGTTCTTCATGTGGGGCTTCATGACGGTGATGAACGATGTGCTGGTGCCGCACCTCAAGGCGGTGTTCACGCTCAGCTACGCGCAGAGCCTGCTGGTGCAGTTCAGCTTCTTCGGCGCCTACTTCCTGGGCTCCCTGGGCTACTATGCGGTGTCGCGCAGCAGCGGCGACCCCATCGCGCGCGTGGGATACAAGCGTGCCGTGGTGGCCGGACTGGTGGTGAGCGCGGTCGGCAGCGTGCTGTTCGTGCCGGCCACCTACCTGCACCTGTACGGGATGTATCTGCTGGCCTTGTTCGTGCTGGGGCTGGGCTTCACCCTGCTGCAGATCGCGGCCAATCCCTTCGTGGCCATCGTCGGCCCGCCGGAAGGGGCCAGCAGCCGGCTGAACCTGGCCCAGGCCTTCAACTCGCTCGGCACCACCCTGGCGCCGCTGATCGGTGGGGCGCTCCTCTTCGACCTCTTCCGGGGCGACGCTGCGGTGCGCTGGCCGTATGCAGCGTTCGCCGGGCTGCTGCTCCTGCAAGCCTTGTGGGTGGTCCTCACCCCCCTGCCCGAGCCGTCCTCGGACGGCGGCGCGGGAACGGCCACGACGGCCTGGCGCCACCGGCCGCTGCGCTGGGGCATGCTGGCCATCTTCTGCTACGTGGGGGCCGAGGTGGCCGTCGGCAGCCTGATCATCAACCTGCTGAAGCTGGAGAGCGTGCTGGGCCTCAGCGAGGCCGATGGCAAGAACTACCTGGGCCTGTACTGGGGCGGCGCCATGGTGGGCCGCTTCCTCGGGGCGGTGGCCCTGCAGGACCGGATGAGCGTGACGCGACGCCAGCTGCTGCTGCCCGCGCTGGCGGTGCTGCTCTTCGGGCTGCTGTGGGGCATCAACCGGCTTTCCGGCGCGCTGGCGCTGGACCACCTGTGGCCGATGGGAGTGCTGATCCTGGCCAACATGGTCGTGTTCATGCTGGCCGGACGGCGACCGGGCCAGGTGCTGGGCTTCTTCGCTGCGGCGGCCGCAGCGCTCTGTCTGGCCGTGATGGCCACCGGAGGGGCGTGGACCCTGTGGGCCGTGGTGGCCATCGGGCTGTTCAACTCGATCCAGTGGAGCAACATCTTCACCCTGGCGATCGACGGACTGGGCCCGGCCACCGGCCAAGGCAGCAGCCTGCTGGTGATGATGATCGTGGGCGGCGCCCTCGTACCGCCCCTCCAAGGGCTGATGATCGACCTGTTCCAGGGCGGGGATGACGCCGACGTCGGCTTTCACCTGAGCTTCGTGCTGCCCGCGCTGTGCTACGGCTTCCTCATCTGGTACGGCTTCCGGGGATCGCAGCGGGCATGATCGCGGGCATCGACATCGGCGGAACAAGCAGCAAGCTGGGCCTGGTGGACGGCGACCGCATCGTGGCGCGCACGCGCATCCCCACGGTGGGCCATGCGGACGCGCACGCCTTCGCCGATGCGCTGGCCGCGGCGGTGCGCACCCTGGTCGGAGAGGCCGCGCTCACCGGCGTGGGCATCGGCGCCCCCAACGGCAACCAGCACAGCGGCACCATCGTGCAGGCCCCCAACCTGCCCTGGCGGGAGGACGTGCCCCTGGCGGCGATGCTCCGCGAACGGCTGGGCGTGCCCTGCACCCTGGGCAACGACGCCAACGCGGCGGCCTTGGGCGAATGGCGCTACGGGGCCGGGCGCGGCATCGACGACCTGCTGGTGGTGACCCTGGGGACCGGCCTGGGCAGCGGGCTCATCGTGGACGGTCGGCTGCTGCTGGGCCCCTTCGGCAATGCGGGGGAGCTGGGCCACACGATGGTGGTCATCGACGGCCGCGCCTGCACCTGCGGTCGCGCCGGTTGTCTGGAGGCCTACGTGAGCATCCGCGGCATGCGTGAGACCTTCCGCGAGCTCGGCGGTGACGCGGAGGTGCTGCGGGGCGAAGGCGTGATGCCCATCGCCGACGCCGCCCGCGCCGGATCGTCCGAGGCGTTGCAGACCTTCCGCAGCACCGCGCGCTGGCTGTCGGTGGGCCTCAGCAACGCGGTGGCCATCACCACCCCGCGGCGCATCGTGCTCTTTGGCGGCATCGCCCGCAACGGCGACCTGCTGCTGGGCCCGCTGCGCGAACGCTTCGCGCACGACCTGCTCTCCATTTACCACGGCCAGGTGGACCTGCTGCTCAGCGAGCTGCCCGAGGATGATGCGGGGATCCTGGGGGCGGCGGCGTTGGGCGCCCATTGACCACGACCATGATCGGTACCCTTCATCGCATTCAGCACGGTCGACCCGGTGGGTCGACGCTACTCATCAACTTCGGGAAGGAGACGCTCGTGGAAGGACTATCGCGCATTGCGAACAAGTTCAACGAAGACTGACGATATGAGGCCACGCCGATCGTACCGGACACAGGCAGCATCGCTGCCCTCTGCGCCCTCCGCCCCTCTGCGTGAGCCTGAGCGGATCAGCGCGTCCCTTTTCATGCTGATCCTTCCCCTGCTCTGCTTCACCCAGAACCCCGCGCGCGACCTGGTGAACCCCTTCGTGGGCACCGGGGGCCACGGGCACACCTTCCCCGGCGCCTGCGTGCCGCACGGCCTGGTGCAGCTCAGCCCGGACACCCGGCCCGATGGAACCAACGACTGGGACGGTTGCGGAGGCTACCACCACAGCGATAGCCTCATCTACGGATTCAGCCACACCCACCTCAGTGGCACGGGCGTGGCCGACCTGTGCGATGTGCTGATCATGCCGATGAGCGGCGCTTGGTCCGTGGACCCCAAGGAATACCGCTCCTCCTTCAGCCATGCGAACGAGGCGGCCCATGCCGGCTATTACCGTGTGCACCTGGACGACGAGGGCGTGGAGGCCGAGCTCACCGCCACCGCACGGGTGGGCGTGCATCGGTACACGTTCCCGAAAGGAAAGGACGCGTTCATTGTGCTCGATCTTGAGCATCGCGACAAGCTGCTCGGCGCCATGCTCCGGATGGACGGGAAGGACGTGGTGGGCGAACGCCGAAGCTCGTCGTGGGCGCGCGATCAGCGACTGTTCTTCTGCTTGCGCGTGGGTGGCCCCGATGGACCGGTGGATGTGACCTTCGCACAGCTTCAGGACAGCACCAAGGCCGTCCTTCGGATCCCCGGCGGGCAACAACGTCCGCTCACCATCAAGGTGGGCATTTCGTCCGTGAGCATCGAAGGCGCGCGGAAGAACCTTGAGGCCGAGATGCCGCACTGGGACTTCGACCGGGTGCGGGCGGAGGCCGAGGCCGCCTGGAACGCCGAGCTCAACAAGGTGCAGGTGAAGGGCGGCACGCCGGAGCAGCAGCGCATCTTCCACACGGCGATGTACCACAGCCTCATCGCCCCCTGCGTGTTCAACGATGTGGATGGGCAGTACCGCGGCATGGACGGTGCGGTACACCAGGCCGACCACGATGTGTACACCATCTTCAGTCTGTGGGACACCTTCCGCGCCACGCACCCGCTGTTCACGCTGCTGGAGCCCGACCGGGTGAACGACTACATCCGCACCTTCCTGCTGCATTACCAGCAGGGTGGCCGTCTTCCGGTGTGGGAGCTTTGGGGCAACGAAACGGACTGCATGATCGGGTACCACAGCGCCAGCGTGATCGCCGACGCGCACAGCAAGGGCATCCGGGGCTACGACGCCCGCCTGGCCCTGGAAGCGCTGGTCGCCGGGGCCATGCGCGACGAGCCGGGGCTGAACGCTTATCGTACGCGCGGCTACATCAGCAGCGAGGACCAGGCGGAGAGCGTGAGCCGCACGCTGGAGTACGCGTACGACGACTGGTGCATCGCCCAACTGGCGGAGGCGCTGGGCGCGGACAGCCTGGCCGCGGTGTTCACCCGGCGCGCGTACTCGTGGCAGAACCTGCTGGACCCGGGGACGCGGTTCTTCCGGGCCCGGCGCAACGGCGGCCTGATCGAGCCCTTCGACCCGTACGAGGTGAACCACCACTTCACCGAGGCGAACGCCTGGCAGTACGGGCTCTTCGTGCCGCACCACCTGGACGACCTTTTGCGCGACGCGGGCGGAAGCAGCGCCTTGCGTGCGCGGCTTGATGAGCTCTTCGATGCGGACGTGCGCACCACCGGACGCGAGCAGGCGGACATCACGGGCCTCATCGGGCAGTACGCCCACGGCAACGAGCCCAGCCACCACATGGCCTACCTCTATGCCCGCACGGACGCGCCGGCCTGGATGGACGGGCTGGTGGACCGCATCCGCACGGAGTTCTACCGCGACGCCCCGGACGGGCTGATCGGCAACGAGGACTGCGGCCAGATGAGCAGCTGGTACGTGCTCAGCGCCCTGGGCCTCTACCCCATCTGCCCGGGATCGCCGCAGTACACCCTGGGCGTGCCGCTCTTCGACGAGGCCACGGTGCGGCTGGCCAATGGACGCAACCTGCGCATCACCGCCGAGCGCACGCATGCCGACGCGCGCTATGTGGAGGAGATCGCGTGGAACGGCCACGAGCCGGAGGTCTTCCGCCAGCTGAGCCACGACCGTCTGATGGACGGGGGGACCCTGGCCTTCCGCCTGGGCCCACGACCGGGCGGGGCCCCCTCCTTCCCCGATCCGGGAGAGCCGGAGCTTTCGCCGGAACGGCCGCTGCCCGCACCCTGGGTGAACGCCCACTCGCGCACCTTCACCGATACATTGGCCGTTCGCTTCGTGCGCCCCATCCCCTACGGCCAGGTGCAATACCGCTTGAAGGAGGGCGGTGTGAAGCAGTGGCGCGCGGCGCCGGAGGTGCTCACGCTGCGGCAGTCGGGCACCGTGCAGGCACGCCTGGTGCTGGGGGATCGCACGGGACCGATGGTGGAGGCGCGGTTCGAGCGGCTGGAGGTGCACCACACGGTGAGCCTGCAGAGCAGCTACGCCAACCACTACGCAGCGGGCGGCGACCAGGCACTGGTGGACGGTCTGCGCGGCGGGGTGGAGTTCCGGTCCGGCGAATGGCAGGGCTTCCAGGGCCAGGACGTGCTGGCCACCATCGACCTGGGGGGCGAGCGGCGCCTGGACGCGGTGAGCGTGGGCATGCTGCAGGACCAACGCTCGTGGATCTGGTACCCGGAATACGTGGATGTCGCCTGGAGCATCAACGGCCGGCAGTGGAGCAGCACGGTGCTGACGCACACGGTGAGCCGTGACGCGGACGGTGCGCAGCGCATGGAGCTCCGCACCGGCGCCATCGGCAAGCGCGCCCGCTATGTGAAGGTGATGGCGAAGAACGCCGGTCCCTGCCCGGACTGGCACCCCAGCAAGGGAGGGTCGAGCTGGATCTTCCTGGACGAGATCGGCATCGAGGCGGGGCCGCCCCGCTGAAGGAACCTCCATGAAATGCGGAAGCCCGGCGCAGGGCCGGGCTTCCGAAAGGACCGGGATCGATCAGCGCGCCACCTGCACGGCCTTCGTGCGCACGAACTCGTCCGCGTGCACCTGCAGCAGGTAGTTGCCGTTCTTCAGACCGGAGAGGTCGACCAGCACGGAGCGGTCGTTCACCGTGCGCACCGGCACATCGAGCACCTGGCGGCCGGTGAGGTCGAACACCCGCACCACGGCATTGGTCAACTGGTCGAGGCCGAGCTGAATGGTCACCGCGCCCGTGGTGGGGTTCGGGTAGAGCACGAAACCGGTCGCATCGTTCTCATCGATGCCCACCAGGCCGCAACCCACGTCCCACACCAAGGGGATCGTGGCCTGCCCATCGTCGCAGGACCCCGTGCTGTTGGACTGGACCCGCAAGGTGAGCAGGTTGTCCGGGTTCTGGGAGCTGATGGAGAGGCCGGAGAGGTCGCCGCCCAGATTGCCGTTGAAAAGCACGCCGGAAAGGTCGTACGCTCCGTTGTAGATCACCACCTTGTCCTCTACCAGCAGCTGGCCCTGAAGGAAGGTCATCGTGATGGGCAGGTTGGGATCGCTCGACTGGAAGACGAACCAGGCATCGTCGGTGTTCTCGTAGCAGTAGCTGGTGTTCACGTTGAGGCAGGCCGGGATCACACAGCTGTCCTCATACGCCACCACGGGTCCACTGAAGATGCGGCACAGGCTGTTGTCCCCATTGAAGACGGCCATGTTGACCACGGTGTCCATCCCGATGGGCCCGAAGTTCTGGATGCCCGTTCCGATGCCGAAGAGCGTGTCCCCCGGGATCACGAGGTCCACGGTGGCGGCGTCGCCGGTGGAGGTCACGTTCACCTCGATGCTGTACTCGCGATGGATGCAATCGGGCACCACGGTGAAGGTCGCTGCGGGCACATCGCAGTCCAGGCAGCCCACGGTCCAGTTCCACTCCCAGGCGGGGTTGGTGGAGCACTGCACGGAACCGTCGGAGGTGAGGGCCATGAACATGTTCGGACCGGTGGACACGATCGGCGGCAGGGTGCTCAGATCGAGCGTGGGGCCGTTGTGCTGCCAGAGGATCGGGCTTCCATTGTTCGGTCCGTCGTAGATGGTGAGCACATCCCAAACGGAGGACTCGATGGTGCCGGTGGAGAACAGGAGCGCCAGCGGGTCATTGGTGGAGCTCTGGTACCACCAGGTCTTGGTGTCGTTGGGCTGATAACAGTAGGTGTCGTTGAACTCAACCCCACCACATGTGAGGATGATGGGACAGTTGCCGGTGCTCTGCACGTTGAAGAAGCTCTGGCTGCAGGCCGCCTCGAACTCGTGGCCGACCACGATGTCGATCAAGGCACCGACGGTGAAAGGCCCGAGGGTGATGACACCGACGCCCTGCCCGGGGATCTGCGGTTGAGGCGTGCCGTTGATGCTGTGATCGAGGTTCACGAAGGAGCCATCCCCGGTGCTGGCGATGTTCACATCCACCGTGAAGCTGTTGGTATTGCAATCGTCCAGCACACTGTAGCTGGCCACCACCGGGGTGCAGTTGAGGAAAAGCTGCACGGTGGTGGTCACGCAGTTGCTCTGCTGATTGCAGAGGTCGTCCACGTTCCAGTGGGGATACAGGTCGCCGCCGGTCACGGCCGTGACGGTCACCGGGCTGTAGCCTTGGCCGATGACATTGCCGCCGGGAAAGTCCTCACGCACGGTGATGTAGCCGCCGGAGCTGAGGGTGAACTGATAAGTCGCACCCGCGATGATGCCGGTGACCATGGAGTACTCGGACTCAAAGCTGCAGGTGCTGATGGTGGTCAGCGCACCGAAGGGATCGGGCGTGGCCTGGCCGAACTGAAAGGGGTTCTGACAGTTCCCTTGGGCGAGGACGGCAGCGGACGGCGCAAGGGCCGAGGCGAGGACGAGGACCTGGGTGATGTGTCGAAATGCGCTCATGCGTGGGGTCGTGTTGACCGGTTGGATGGTTGCCGAAGGTAGGGTTTGTCCGATGGACCGGCCAAGCCGGCGGCGGGACGTTCGCACAGGGTCTGTTGAAAACCCGGGCGGGCGGCTAGGGTGGCCAGACCTCCCATGTGGGCGGCTCCCCTCCCCCCACCTCGATCCAGCGGTCCGCGCCCGGTAGCAGCAAGAAGTCGTTGTCGCTGAAGGTGGCCCCAGGTGCGCGCAGGTGCACGTTCGGCACGGGGACGTCGGTGCTCAGGCGATACCGGCCCGGCCGGGCCGTGTCCAGGGCCAGACCGATGCGCGCGCGCTGCCAGTCCATGGCCCCCCAGGGCGCCATGGTGAGCGATCGGTCGGCCAACTGCTCCCCTCGACCGTCCAGCACCCGCACATGGACCAAGGTCCGCTCCCGCGGTGACCCGGCCAGCACCTCGCTCAACGGCATCCGGACCAGTTCGTTGAGGCCGACGACCGGCAGGACGCGCAGGCTGTCGGACCGCATGCGTCGGCCATCCGTGGTGAACACCTGGCTGACCACCACCAATTCCTGCGGGTCCGGCACCTCATTCCACAAGGAGGCCACCACGGTCCCCTCGGCATGCCGGAGATCGAGGACGAGCGGACGGTAGCTGCGGGCCACCTCGTACATCGCCGCCTTCCAGGTGCCGGTGTGGTCCACGGTGCTCCAACTGGGCCCGGCCCACACGTCGTTGAGCTGCCAGAACAGGGTGCCCATGCAGTGCGGCTGCGCAGTGAGGTGGGCCCAGATGGCCTGTCGGTAGGCCTCCGCCTGGGCCAGCTGGCTGAAGCGGATGAGCTCGCCGAGCGTCCGTGGCCGCAGGCCGAACTCCCGTTCGATGGCCTCCAGGATGGGCCGGTCGGTCTTGTAGCTCCGCTGTCGAGCGCCCAGCATCGCATCACCGAGGTGCAGATGCTCCGGGTCGAGCTGGGTGGCGAGCGTGATGCTGTCCGGGTAGCTCTGGAAGCCGTATTCGCTCACGAACCGGCCCACGTTGCGGCTGAAGGAGGCGAAACTGCTGTCCCCGTGCCACACGCCCCAATAGTGCAGATCACCGTTCCGCAAGCCTTCCGCGTTGCCCCAGTTGCTCAGCGGGGAGGTGGGCGTGTACGGGACACCATCGAGGTACTGAAGCAGGTCTCCAGCCCCACGAAGCTCCGCTCCATCGAACAGGGTCCTCATGCCGGCCCGCACGCGGATGGAGTCCTCACCATGGATGCGGTAGCGGTCCTGCCAGCCCCAGTTGTTCCAGGCCACCTCCAGTTCGTTGTTGCCGCACCACAGCGCCAGCCCGGGCCAGCGGCCCAAGCGCTCGGCCTGGTCGGCGACCTCGGCGCGCACGTTGTCCAGGAAGGCCCCTTCGGCCGGTGGGATGTTCGCGAACATCAGGTCCTGCCACACCAGGATGCCGGCCGTGTCACAGGCCGCGAAGAACGCGTCCGGAGGGTAGATCCCTCCCGCCCACACGCGCACCATGTTCATGCCCGCCCGCTGCATGTCGCGCACCCGCGCCACCCACAAGCTGTCCGCGCCGGGGAACATCGATGGCGGCACCAGGTTGCAGCCCTTGATGAAGAGCGGGCGGTCGTTGCGCATGAAGCGGAACGCGCGGCCGACACTGTCCGGCCGCTGGTCCAAGGATACCAGCGGGGTTGAACGCGGGACCGGAACACCAGGCAGCTCCAAGGCCACTTCCTGCCAGATGCCGAGGGTGACGAGGCGCGGGGCGAAGTCCCATCCGAAGTGGTAGGCGGCCTTGCGGACATAGGGGCTCGTCCCGCTCGGATCGCTGTCGTGCGGAAGCTGCACCCCGTATTCGGCGCGGCGCCGGGCCCCCTCGCGCACCGGGCTTCGGAGCACCACGCTCAGGTCGTTGGGGCCTTCACGCAGGAGGCCATGCACCGGCCATCGCCAGGTGCGGAACATGTTGTCGGCACCGCCGAGCCGCACGCCGTTGAGGCGGACATCGGCGAACGTATCGAGGCCTTTGAAGGCCAGGAGCGCGTCGGGATGAGCGGCCCACGTGGCGTCGGCCTCGAACCGCACGGTGTACTCCCAATCCCGGAGCTCGACCCAGCGCACGCTGTCGCTGTTGGCATTGCTGAGCGGGTCGGGGATGCGGCCGGCGCGCAGGAGGTCCTGTTGAACGGTCCCCGGCACCTGTGCGGGCCACCAAGGCCCGGTGCCCAGCTCACGGAAGCGCCAGCCCTCGTTGAGCGGCTGTCGCTGGGGCTGGGCGAGGGTCGCCAAGGCCCAGAGGCCCGCCATGGGCAGCAGGGCGAGCCTCATCGCAGGCGGGCTTTCGCCAACGCGTTGAGCACCCCGTCGATCTTGGCCTCATCGGGTACGCTTTCGAAGCTGAGCCCGCGATGGGCGGAGCTCATGCTGACCTCATGGGGTTCGGGCGGCAGCTTGCGCTGAGCGGCGAAGTGCACCTCGGTGACGCCCGTGCGTTCCACCAGTTCCACCACGTTCTGCGGTGTGATGCCTCCGGCGGCGGCCACGCGCATGCGGCCCTGCGCGCCCTCCACCATGGCCCTGATGGTGAGGGCACCATCGATCGCCAGGGTGCGGCCACCACTGGTGAGCACGCGCTGCACCCCTTCGGCCAGGCAGGTGGCGAAGGCCTCGCCGGGGTCGGGGCTGCGGTCGATGGCCCGATGAAAGGTGATCTCCGCCTCCGGAGCGGCCATGCGCACGGCCCGGATGAACGGGATGTCGGGTCCGCCCGCCTCGTCCAGGGCGCCGATCACCAGGCCTGGTGTGCTCATGCCGATGAGCAGGGCGTCGCGCAGCATGGCCTGCCGTTCGCTCATCGTGTAGGTGAATCCGCCCGGTGTGGCCCGGATGAGCACCCGCATGGGGATCCCGAGCTCCTCCTTCACCGCGTTGACCAGGCCGTAGCTCGGGGTCACCCCGCCGCAGTCCAACCAGGTGCACAGTTCCACGCTGTCCGCTCCCGCCCTGGCCGCTGCCTGGGCCTCGGCGAGGCCGGACACACAGACCTCCACGTGGACCTTCATGGGCCAAACGTAGCACGCACCGGGTGCAACCGCCATCCACCCTGCGGCGTACAAGGGCCGATGCGTACCGCGCTGGTCATTCTTCTTCTGGTCATCGGGCCCTGTTCCCCGCTGTTCGCTTCGCGTCTGGAGCACGGTCGCGCCGAACGCGCTTCCGGGATGGCCGATGCGCGGGACCGCGCCCGGGTCCTGCTCGAGCTCGCACGCACGTTGGATGCCGGCCATCCGGTGGAGGCCCTGGCCCAACGCCGCACCGCTCTTCACTTCGCCGAACAATCCAAGGACCTGGAGCTGGTGCACCGGGTACTCGTGGAGCTGCGCCGGAACGAGCTGGATGCCGGAGGTCTGGATGGGGTCCTGAGAGCGTCGCTGCGTGCGCTGGAGGTGTCGCAGCAGCTGGAACGCCCGGCCTTGGTGGCCGCTGACCTGGCCTGGTTGAGCCGGACCTATGCCGAACTGGGGCAGCCGGTCCGTGCGATGGAGGAAAGCCAGCGGGCCCTGCTGGCCGTGCGCGAACTGGGCGACAGCCTCAGGCTGGCGAACGCCCATCTGGACGTCATGGAGCGCATGATCGCCGCTGGCCGCTACCGCGAGGCGCAGGAGCAGGGTCACCTGGCCGATGTCGTATTCGCGCGCCGTGCTGATGTGATCGGACAAGCCCGCCGATGGGTGCTGAGCGCCACCGCATTGCTCGACCAAGGGAAACCGGCCGACGCCTTGCCGTGCCTGGGCAAAGCCGCCACCTTGCTGGGGTGGTCGGCGACGCCTGAGCTGTGGACCGCGCTGCGGAAGGAACAGGCCCGTGCCGCATTGGGGATGGGGGCCGTGCGCGATGCCGACCGCCACCTCGACTCCCTGGAGGTGCTGCTCACCCGCACCGGCGACCGGTCCGAGCGCCTGCACTACCTCGACCTTCGCCAGCAGCTGGCGCGCGCCCTTGGCGCGGAACGCGAGGCCCTCACCTACCTCGACCTGCAGATGAAGCTGAAGGACTCCCTGCTGAACGCGCAGATGACACGTCAGCTGGCGGGCCTTCAGGCGCTCTACCAGGTCTCCAGCAAGGACCGGGACAATGCGATGCTCCGTGAACGGAGCGCGATGAACGAAGCGATCGCCGGCTCGGCGCAACGGCGCAGCCGGCTGCTGCTCATCCTACTGGGTGTGGTCTCGGCCGTGGTGGTGCTGTTCGGCACCACCTTGTTCCATATCCGACGCGTGATCGGCCGGGTGCGCCACAAGAACCGGTTGATCCGTGAACAGGGCGATCAGCTGCAGGCGCAGAACCTGGAATTGCAGCGGCAGAACGCGCGGCTGGCAAGGTCACTGATGGCCGAGAGCGAAAAGGACCTGATGCTGCGCGAGATCCATCACCGCGTGAAGAACGATCTGCAGGTGGTGAGCACGCTCGTTCGGCTCCGGGCCCTCCACGAGCCTTCCAACGGATCCCGTGAGGCCCTGGAGGACCTCGAACGACGGGTGCAGGCCATGGCCTTGGTGCACGACCGTCTCTACCGCTCGAACGACCTGCGCCACATCAGCCTGGGGGATCATCTCCAGGAGCTGGCGTCCGGGGGGGTGCGCAGCTTCGCCGCCGAGGAGCGCGTCGGGGCCTCGGTCTCCTGCTCGGTGGACGAGGTGCCCACCCGGATGCTGATCCCGCTGGGGCTGCTGGTGAACGAGCTGGTGATGAACTCCTTGAAGCACGCCTTCCCCGAGGGCCGTCCGGGATCGATCCGATTGGAACTGAAGGCGGTGGGTCACGGCCTGCATCTGGTGTACGTGGACGACGGGGTGGGCCGTGCTGCGGCGAACGGGCTTTCGGAAGGCAGTTTCGGCCACGACCTGATCCACGCCCTGAGCGAACAACTGGAAGGCGAACTGCGCATGAGCGTTGCCGATGGCCATCGCGTGGAACTGTTGGCCACACTGGGCGAGGCCCCGCTGCGGGCGGTGGGCTGAAGGGCTCGGCGCACCGGACCTATCTTCGCGCCGCTTCGCGCACCGACCGTCCGGTGCACGAGCACAACACCTGAACATGGGGTTCGACGAACTGGGGCTCAACCCCGACCTGCTCGAGGGCATATCCGCCATGGGCATCCGCACGCCCACGCCGATCCAGCAACAGGCCATCCCGGCCGCGCTCGACGGCCGCGACCTGATCGCCTGCGCACAGACCGGCACCGGCAAGACCGCGGCCTTCCTGCTGCCCATCATGGACGTGGTGCACCGCTACCGGCCGAAGGTGGAAGGCAGCATCCGGGCCCTGGTGGTCGTGCCCACGCGCGAGCTCGCCCTGCAGATCGACCAGCAGTTGCAGGCCATCGCGTACTTCACGCCCATCACCTCGATCCCGGTCTACGGCGGCAGCGATGCCGCTTCCTTCGACCAGCAGAAATCCGCCCTGACGGGGGGCACCGAGGTGATCATCGCCACCCCCGGCAAGCTGTTGAGCCACCTCAACCTGGGTTATGTGCCGGTGAAGGGCCTGGAATTCCTGGTGCTCGACGAGGCCGACCGGATGATGGACATGGGGTTCATCGACGACATCATGCGCATCATCAGCTTCCTTCCGGAGGACCGGCAGACGCTGTTGTTCAGTGCCACGATGCCGCCGGCGATCCGCGAGCTCACGAAACGCATCCTGAAGGACCCCGTGGAGATCACCATCGCGCTGAGCAAACCGGCCGAGGGGGTGGACCAGCAGGCCTTCGTGGTGCACGAGATGCAGAAGGCGCCCGTGCTGGAGCACCTGCTGCGCACCACTGAAGCGAGCTGCATCGTGCTGTTCGCCGGCCGCAAGAGCGAGGTGCGCAACCTGGCCCGCCACCTCAAGCGCAAGGGCTTCGACGCCGAGGCGATGCACAGCGACCTCGAGCAGAACGAGCGGGAGGAGGTGCTGCTGCGCTTCAGGAACCGCCGGCTGCGGATCCTGGTGGCCACCAATGTGGTGAGCCGGGGGATCGACATCGACGACATCGACATGGTGATCAACTACGACGTGCCGCAGGACCCCGAGGACTACGTGCACCGCGTGGGACGCACGGCACGTGCCGCCCGCAAGGGACAGGCCGTCACCTTCATCAACGACAAGGAGATGCGTGAATTCGGCCGCATCGAGAAGCTCATCGGCTATGCCGTGCGCAAGGTGCCCCTGCCCGCGGAGTTCGGACCCGGTCCGGAATACCGGCCCGATGCGCCCAAGCGCAGGGATGCCGGCGGTGGTGGCCGGAGCGGGCCGCGCAGCGGCGCCGCAGGCCGCAGCGGTGGAGGCCGCAGCAGCGGTGGTCGCGGTCGGCGCTAGATCAGCGCGCCTTGAACATGCCGGCGTTGGCGGCCAGCACCTGCGTGGCGTCGAAGGCCTTCGCCTTGTCCCCCACCCGTTCGATGCGGATGCTCTCGATCCGGTCGCCCTGGGCGATGGCGTTCACCACCTCCTGACCGGCCGTGACATAGCCGAACACGGTGTGCCGCCCATCCAGCCAGGGGGTCTCCTTGTGGGTGATGAAGAACTGGCTGCCGTTGGTGGCCGGACCGGCGTTGGCCATGCTGAGGGTGCCCGCACGGTCGTGCTTCAGGCTGGGATGGATCTCGTCCTGGAACGCATAGCCCGGGCCGCCCGATCCGGTGCCCGTGGGATCGCCGCCCTGGATCATGAAGTCAGCGATGACGCGGTGGAACGTGAGCCCGTCATAGTACGGCTGGCCCTGCCCACGCGCGGTGTTCTTCACCGAGCCTTCGGCCAGGCCGACGAAGTTGGCCACCGTCACCGGGGCCTTCTCCTGCTCCAGCCGGATGGTGATGGTGCCCTTGGTGGTGGTGATCTTGGCGAAGACGCCCTCGGTGGGGTTGGTGCTCATGGGTGCTTGTTCGGTGGTGGTGAGTGGGTCGGTCGCGGGCGCTGGTGCTTCGCCGGCGCCCTGGCCGGAAGGCGCGCAGGAGGCCAGTAGCAGGGACCAGAGGGCGGAAAGGGATATCGCGGAGCGCATGGTCGGTTCGAAGTGGGCGCGAAAATACGCGGCGGCTCACTCCATCAGCCGTTCCTCGATGGCATCCAGCTTCTCCACGGAGAACGCACCCTCGGTGCGGTGCACCACCCGGCCTTCGCGGTCGAGCACGAAGAAGTACGGGATGTCCTTGCTATGCAGGCCGAGCGCCTGCTCGAAGACCTCGATCTCGCCCTGATAGAACAGGACGTGATCGGCCACCTCGGGATCGGCGCTCTTGCGGAAGCGCTTCATGCTGGGCTCGTAGGCCGCCTTGTTGCCCCCGATGAACATGGGGATGAACCACACGTCCGCCTCGTACGTGCCGGCGAAGAGCCCATGCTTGGCCACCAGCCGGAGGAAGGCCGGTTCCGCCCACTCCTCGAGCATCGGCGAAGCCTTCTGGCCGTAGGCGAGCCCGACCACGGTGAAGCCTTTGGCCGCCGGGTCGGGCAACTGCACCCGGCCCCCATCGGCCTTCTCCCCTTCCAGCGGAGGGAAGGTGGCTGTCTGGGCGAACGCGGAACTGACGATGGTCACGGTCAGCACGGCGGCAACGATGGATCGGGGGCGCATGGTGGGTGTGTTGCAGGAATGGTGCCATCAGTGGACACCCTGGTCCGGGTTGCGGCCGCGCACCGGGCGGAAATGGGCCTTCATCCGTTCCACATCGGCGTCCACATCGCCGGTGGGCCAGAAGGGGGGCGAGAAGGAGACGCATTTGCGTCCGTAGTCCATGGCCGCCAGGATGATCGGGACCTTCGCCTTGACCGCGATGTGGTAGAAGCCGGTCCTCCAGGCGTCCACACGTTTGCGGGTCCCCTCCGGGGTGATGGCGATCTTGAAGCCGGGCACGGTGCGGAACAGGTCGGCCACCTGGTCCACGAGCTGGTTCTTCTGGCTCCGGTCCACCGGATAACCGCCCAACCAACGGAACACCGCACCGAACGGCGGGCGGAACAGTTCGCGCTTGGCCAGGTAGCGCACATCGCCCATGCGGGCGATGCTGCGGGTGAAGAGCCCGATGAGGAAGTCCCAGTTGCTCGTGTGCGGCGCCACCACCACGATGTAGCGGTCGAGGTCCTTGGGGCGATGGTCCTCGACCGTCCAGCCCATCAGGCGGAACATCAGCAGGGAGAACAACCTGAACATGGGCTCATGTCTGTTGCAGCAGCCAGGCCACCGCGGCATCCTCCGAGGTGTGCACGCAGGTGGGGAACGGATGATGGATGTAGTGGTAGTACATGCGCGCCACCTTTTCATTGAGGGTGGTGGTGGCCACGGTGGCCTCGGCGATGGTGCGGTCGGCCACCAGCGGAGCGGTGTCCGTGGTGGTCACCTCCAGCTCGAAGTCCACATGCTCCGCCAGTACGACCAGCACCCGGCGCGGCCCCCGTTCGCAAAGCCGGCGGCGGGCCTCCACCACCTCCCGCACTCCGGCGGCATCGGTGAGCAGGTCCGGTTTGAAGCGGATCTCGAGGATGCCGTCCGGGCGCACGTTCAGCACGGCCAATCGCAGGTCGATCGCATCCACGGGCTTCATGGGGCGGGCAAGGTATCAAAGGCGGGGATCGCAGGAACCCGACCGCCCCGCATGCCGTATGAGCGCCCCATGGAGCAGATGGGATTCGCTGTGGTGGATGTGGAGACGACCTTGGGCGACCCGCTGCGGGGCCGGATCATGGAGCTGGCCCTGGTGCTGCCCGATGCCGACGGACAGGTGGCCTGGAGCGCACTGGTCGACCCGGGTGTGCCGGTGCCGGCGTTCGCCCGGATGTTGACGGGCATCGCACCGGACCAACTGCGCCATGCACCGCGCTTCCATCGGATCGTTCCGCGGTTCCTGCTGCTCACAGAGGCCCGGGTGATCGTGGCGCACAACGCGCGTTACGACATGGCGGCCCTGACGGCGGAATGCGGGCGTGCAGGTGTGTCGTTCGACCGGTCGACCCTCTGCACCGAACGGCTCAGCCGCCAACTGGTGCCCCAGCTCAGCCATCACAACCTGGGCAGCCTGTGCCGCCATTTCGGGATCCCCTTCACGGGCCGTCATCGCGCGTTGAACGACGCACGCGCCACCACGGCGCTGTTGGCCCGTTTCATCGATGGGTTCGGCGTGGAACGGGTGTCACGGGCCATCCATCATCCGGCACGGGAGGCACGTGCCTGACCGGTCACGGAAGCACCGAGGCGGCGTACAAGGCCCACAGCACCAGCGATAGCGCTGCACCTGCGGCCGCCAGGCGGATGGTGATATGGGCATACCGTTCACCCTTCGGACCGAAGCGATGCGGCAGGGCCACGGCGCGCGCTTTTCCGCGCAGGGCCAGCACCAGGGCGCATACGGCCATCAACAGGGCGGGCACCACCAATTGCGCCAGCAGGGACAGCGGCAGGCTCAGGACGGCCAGCACGCGTGCGGTGCGCGACCAAGGCAGGGGTTCCAGGTCGCTCATGCGGCCGCGCGGTCAAGCAGGGACTGATGGATCCGAAGCACCTGGGGGATGACGAGCTGATGGTCATCGTTGTGGATCACGTGCAGCGCCGCGAGGCGCATGTCCTCCTCCGCATCCTGGGCCGCCATGCGTGCGCGCACGGCCTCCTCACCCACCCCATCGCGCTGCATGGTGCGCTGCAGCCGGAGGTCCTCGGGCGCGGTCACGAGCACCAGGCCGTCCAGCGCACGGGCACCCCCACTGCCCACCAGGATAGCCGACTCCATCAACACGTAAGGGGCATCCTGCTCGGCCGCCCACTGTGCGAAGGTGGCACGCACGGCCGGGTGAATGATGCCGTTCAGCCGGGCACGGGCCGCGGGATCGGAGAAGACCCTTCGCGCCAGGGAACCGCGGTCCAGCGTGCCCCCCGGGTAGGCTTCGGCGCCGAACGCTTGGGTCACCGCATGCCGCACGGTGGGATCGTCCGCCAGAAGGCGCTTCCCTGCGGCATCCGCCTCGAAGACCGGCACACCGAGCACGCCGAAGACACGGCACACCGTGGACTTACCACTGCCGATGCCACCGGTGATCCCGATCCTCAACATGCGTTCGATCGGTCGTTCGATCCCGCTCCCATTTCCACAGGTGCCCAGATGGCCACCGACCAGGACCGCTGTCAGTGGGTGCTCACCGGTGGATCAGCTGGCCTTCACGGCCTCTTCGTTCAGCTGCTGGGAGCTGTCCAGGGCGAGGGCGCTCTTCTCGAAGCGGATCTTCACGTTGGCGTCCACCTCCAGCAGCACGGTCTTGTCGTTCACCTCGGCCACCTTGCCATGCACGCCGCCGATGGTGACCACCTTCATGCCCTTCTGGATCGACTCGCGGAACTTGCGGGCATCCTTGGCCTTCTTCTGCTGCGGGCGGATCATGAAGAAGTAGAAGACGACCATGAGCAGGCCCATCATGATCCAGAAGCTGTACGGGCTTTGCTGGCCGGCGGCCTGCAGGGGGAAGGAGAGCGGGAACATCATGCGTGTGATCGGGTTCAGGGGTTGGAGAGCGGAGTGAGCACTTCGCCCTTGATGGTAAGGACGGTGGTAGGCGGACGCGTGTTGGCGACGACCGAGACGGTCTTCTCCTGGATGCCTTCCCGCCCTTCACTATCGAAGGCAACGGTGATGGCGCCGGTGCCGCCGGGTGCGATGGGTCGCCGGGGCCAGTCCTTGCCCACGGTGCACCCGCAGCTGCCGCGCACATCGGCGATCACCAGATCGCCCTCGCCGGTGTTGCGGAACCGGAAGCTGCGCTCCACCACGGTGCCTTGGGAGATCCGGCCCATGTGGATGACCGTGCTGTCGAAGGACATCACCGGCAGTTCGCCGGCCGCGTCCGTGTAGCCGGAAGCCCTGCCGTCGAGGGCCGTGGGGTCCACCTCGCCCGGAGGGCGCTCGCTGTGGTCGGTGATGCGGCAGGCCCCCAGTATCATCGCGATCGCCACGGCGGGCAGCACCACCCGCAGCGGGTGCGTGCTGGCGCGAAGTGGCGCGGTCCGGTCGCGGAGGTCGGTCATGGTCCTGCTCAGCTCTCCAGCAGTCCGCGGCCCACCTTGCGGATGCCGCCCTGTTCCTTGAGCTCGAGGAACAGCTTGTCGAGAATGCCGTTGATGAAGTTCTTGCTCTTGGGCGTGCTGTACGCCTTGGCCACCTCGATGTACTCGTTGAGCGTCACCTTCACGGGGATGTCCTCGAAGGTGCGTGCTTCGGTGAGGGCCATGCGCATGAGGATCATGTCGCTCAAGGCGATCCGGTCGGCCTCCCAATTGGCGGCCTTCTCGGCGATCAGCCGCCCGTGCTCCTCCCCCTGCTCGATGCTCTTGCGGAACAGGGTGCTCACGAAGTGCTGCTCGGCGGCCGGTGCGGCCAGGACGTCGACCACGGCGGGATCGAAGGCCGCCGGTGTGCGCAGGCCCTCCAGCACACGCTTCACCAGCGCACAGGCCAGGTCGAGGTCCTCCAGCCAATAGATGCTGCGGGCCTCGAAATGCTCGTGCAGGTCCTCGAAGTTGGCCACGTGCTCCACGAAGAGATGGAGCAGGAACTGCTGCTCGGCACGCAGGTCATCGGGCGGGGTGGTCAGGAAGGCCTTGAAGCGCTCATCCTGGTCCATCTGCTTGAGGATGCGCTGGAACAGGTCGCCCTGCCCCATCCAGCCCACCTTGCGCTTGTTGGCTTCGGCCTCCAGGACGGACGAAGCCGCGATGGCGTTCATCAGGACGCCGTCGACGAAGCGCCGGTTGGGGTGGAGGTCCTCGGGGGTCGGCAGGCGTTTCAGCCGTCTCTCCTCCATGCGCAGGTCCGCGACCCGGCGCAGCTCCCCGAAGGTGAGCAACAGGGTGACGAACAGGTCGAAGGTGCGTTCGATGCTCAGGAACAGCTCCTTCTCGATGCGGGCGGCGCTCGATGAATCGCTTTGCCAGTACGCGTAGAGCGACTGGTAGACCTTGATGCGCAGGTAGCGCCGGTTGAGCATGCGGTCGAGGGGGCTGGTGCGGGCGGGCGGATGGTCAGGAACGCAGGCCGGCCTGGCGGATGCTGCGGACACGCTGTTCGGCGGCCTGGTTGGCGGCGAGGTACGTGGGGATGCCCTCGTCGGCGCTGCGCTTGAAGATGGCCAGGGCCGTGTTGTAGATGGCTTCGGTCTGCATCAGGGCCGCTTTGCGGTCGTAGCCCTTGCGCTCCCAGGCGCAGTTGATGATGCCTCCGGCGTTGATCAGGAAGTCCGGTGCGTAGAGGATGCCCCGTTTCATCACCTCCGGGCCGTGCACGCTCTCGTTGGCGAGCTGGTTGTTGGCGGCACCGGCGATGACGCTGCACTTCAGCCGGGGCAGGGTCTCGTCGTTCACCGTGGCGCCCAGCGCGCAGGGCGAATAGATGTCCATGTCCAGATCATAGATCTCCGTGGGCTTCACCAGGGTGATGGCGGGCAGCTCGGCCTTGATGGCCGCCAGCTTCTCCTCGTGGATGTCCGTGAGGAACACCTGCGCCCCGGCCTTCACCAGGTGGGTGGCGAGGTGGCGGCCCACGTTGCCCGCGCCCTGGATGGCCACCTTGCGGCCACTGAGGTTCTCGCTGCCGTAGGCGGTCTTCGCGGCGGCCTTCATGCCACAGAACACGCCGTAGGCCGTCACCGGACTGGGGTCGCCGCTGCCACCGATCTCCTCGGGAAGGCCGGCCACGTGCGGGGTCTCCTTGCGGATGTTGACCATCTCGGCGGTGCTCATGCCCACATCCTCGGCGGTGATGTAGCGGCCGTTGAGGCTGTGCACGAAGCGGCCGAAGCGGCGGAACATGGCCTCGGTCTTGTCCTTGCGGGCATCGCCGATGATGACCGCCTTGCCACCGCCCAGGTCCAGTCCGGCCAGGGCGCTTTTGTAGGTCATGCCACGGCTCAGGCGCAGCACATCGCTGATCGCTTCGACCTCGCTGGTGTAGGGCCACATGCGGGTTCCGCCCAGCGCGGGCCCGAGAGTGGTGTCGTGGATGGCGATGATGGCCCGCAGACCGGTGGGGCGGTCGAAGCAGAAGAGCACTTCCTCGTGATCGTGCTGCTCCATGCGGCCGATGATGGCGGCGGCCTCGGTGGCCTTGGCGGTGGTGGTGGCCATGGATGTGGGGGCTTGCGGGTGAGGGACCACCGGTGGCTTGCGGGGCGGCTACCTTTGGCGGGCCGGTCCTCCGGGGCGGCGCAAAACTAGCACGTTCGCCGGTCCCCGATGCGCCCGCTCCTCGCGCTGAACCCGTACTTCCGCCGCTACCGCGGCCGTTTGCTGCTCGGCTTCCTCTTCATCGTGCTCAGCAACCTGTTCGCGGTGTACAGCCCGCAGGTGGTGCGCGAGGCGGTGGACCTCATCGCCGCCGGCATCACGCAGGCCGACCGCCCCGCGCCCGATCGCACCCTGGCCGTGCCCGCCACCCTGCAGCTGTGGGTGGGCTGGACCGGCCTCGACCTGCCAGGCCTGCTGGACGACCTGGCCGACCGCGAAGCCATCGCCGCCACGGTCACCCGGTGCGCCCTCCTGCTGGCCGCGCTCTACCTGGTGTTCGCCCTGCTCAAGGGCCTCTTCATGTTCTTCATGCGGCAGACCATCATCGTGATGAGCCGCCTGATCGAGTACGACATGAAGAACGTGATCTTCGACCACTACCAGTCGCTGGACCGGGCCTTCTACAAACGGAACAGCACCGGCGACCTCATGAACCGCATCAGCGAGGACGTGGGCAAGGTGCGCATGTACCTCGGCCCGGCGGTGATGTACACGGTGAACCTGGTGGTGCTCTTCGTGCTCTGCATCGGCTTCATGCTCTCGGTGAACCCCACGCTGACGCTGTGGACCCTGCTGCCCCTGCCCCTGATGAGCCTGGTGATCTACCGGGTGAGCGACCTCATCAACCGCCGGAGCCTCGATGTGCAGCGGCAGCAGAGCGTGCTGAGCACCCTGGCCCAGGAGTCCTTCAGCGGCATCCGCGTGCTGAAGGCCTACGCACGGGAGGGCCATGCGGCGGACCGGTTCAGGGCGAGCAGCGCGCGCTACCGCACCCTGAGCCTGGCCCAGGCGCGGGTGGACGCCCTCTTCATGCCGGCCATCGGCCTGCTCATCGGCATCAGCTCCATCCTCACGGTCTTCATCGGTGGCCGCATGCTCATCGCCGGCGACCCCACGGTGACGGTGGGGAACATCGCGGAGTTCATCATCTACGTGAACATGCTCACCTGGCCCTTCGCCTCGGTGGGCTGGGTGGTGTCCCTGGTGCAGCAGGCGTCGGCCAGCATGGAGCGCATCAACGAATTCCTGGACGAGCGCCCCACCGTGCGCCCGGGCCATCGGGTGCCCGGCGAGCTGAAGGGCGAGCTTCGCTTCGACCGGGTGAGCTTCACCTACCCCGACACGGGCTTCGAGGCGTTGCGCGAGGTGAGCTTCCATGTGCCCGCCGGAGGCACGCTGGCCATCGTGGGCCACACCGGATCGGGCAAGAGCACCGTGGCCGACCTGCTGGTGCGCCACTACGACCCCACGGCCGGCACCGTGCTCATCGACGGCATCCCCCTGCAGGACTACGACCTGGCCGGGCTGCGTCGCCACATCGGACATGTGCCGCAGGACGTGTTCCTGTTCAGCGAACGCATCGCGGACAACATCGCCTTCGGGGCCGATGGGGCTGACGACGCCCTGATCACGGCGGCGGCGCAACAGGCGCAGGTGCACGACAACATCACGGGGTTCCCCAAGGGCTACGACACGATGCTGGGCGAACGGGGCGTCACCCTCAGCGGTGGCCAGAAGCAGCGTGTGAGCATCGCCAGGGCGCTGGCCACCCGCCCGCGCATCCTGATCCTCGACGACCCCTTGAGCGCGGTGGACACCGCCACGGAGGCGGCCTTCCTCCGCGACCTGCGGGCACAGCGCGACACCGGTCGCACCACGGTGCTCATCAGCCACCGCATCAGCGCCGTGCAGGATGCCGACCACATCCTGGTGCTTGACCACGGCCGCGTGATCGAGGAGGGCGACCACGCGAGCCTGCTCGCCAAGGGCGGCACGTACGCGCGCCTGCACCAGGAGCAGCTGTTGGAGGAGGCCCGGGAGGCCTGAGCCGCCCCCTTGCCCGGTCCGGAGGTCCTTCTATCTTTGGTTGACCGAAACCGGACCCAGCGATGGCGGACGACCGTGAGGATGTGTACTCCAAGGCCGTGAGGGCCGGCAAGCGCACGTATTTCTTCGATGTGAAGAGCACCCGCGGGCGCGACCTCTTCCTCACCATCACCGAGAGCAAGAAGCACAGCAACCCGGACGGCACGGCGACCTACGAGAAGCACAAGATCTTCCTCTACAAGGAGGACTTCGACAAGTTCCTGGACGGTCTGCACGACGCGTTCGATGAGATCGACCGGCTGCGGGCAACGGGTCAGTACCAGGCCGAACAGCCACCGCGCGATCCGGATGCACCGCCTCCCGCAACAGGCGGCGGCGATCGGTACACCGACGTGGACTTCGACGACCTGGAACGGAAGGACGGCTGAACGGCCCGCGGCACCGCGCCGACAGTGGTTTGTTCAAAAATCGCCTTGTTATCAACAGCGACGGGGAGCCTCCCCTGCCCTTCTTTGCGCCGTCCATAACCGTTGACCCAACGTTTTCCCGAAGGGCCTTGAGCGGAGCGGACCGACACCAATGTCCAAGATCATCGCCATCGTGAACCAGAAAGGCGGCGTGGGCAAGACCACCACCGCCATCAACCTGGCCGCCTGCTTCGGGGTGCTGGAGCGCCGCACCCTGCTGGTGGACGCCGACCCGCAGGCCAACGCCACCAGCGGCGTGGGCTTCGACCCGCGCAACGTGAAGGCCAGCATCTACGAGTGCATCATCAACGGCACCCCGGCCAGCGAGGTGGTGCTGGGCACCGACAACCCCAACCTCGACCTGCTGCCCGGCCACATCGACCTGGTGGGCGCCGAGATCGAGATGATCGACATGAGCGAGCGCGAGCGCCAGATGAAGAAGGTGCTCGACCCGCTGCGCGACCAGTACGACCTGATCATCATCGACTGCAGTCCCAGCCTGGGCCTGGTGACGGTGAACGCGCTGACGGCCGCAGACAGCGTGATCGTGCCGGTACAGTGCGAATACTTCGCCCTGGAGGGCCTCGGCAAACTGCTCAACACGATCAAGATCGTGCAGCAGCGCCTGAACCCCGAACTGGTGATCGAGGGCATGCTGCTGACCATGTACGACAGCCGCCTGCGCCTGGCCAATCAAGTGGTCGAAGAGGTGAAGACGCACTTCCAGCAACTGGTGTTCGACACGGTGGTGCACCGCAACGTGGCGCTGGGCGAGGCCCCCAGCCATGGGCAGACCATCATCATGCACGACGCCAGCAGCAAGGGGGCGGTGAACTACCTGAACCTGGCGCGCGAGATCCTGCAGAAGAACGACATGACGCGCATCCCGGGCTCGGAGCGCGTGATCGCCATCCCCGAGGAGCAATGACCAAGAAACGCGGCCTGGGGCGCGGCCTGAGCGCCCTATTGGAGGACAGCGGCGCGGACCTCACCGAACGCCCCACCGGCGGCGACATCGGCGTGGCGGCCGGCGCCCCGGTGCGCAGCACGGGCCATGTGGCCACCCTGCCGGTGGTGCAGATCGAGCCCAACCCCTTCCAACCCCGCACGCACTTCAGCCCCGAGGCGCTCACCGAGCTCAGCCTCAGCATCCGCCAGCTGGGCGTCATCCAGCCGGTGACGGTCCGCAAGGTGGGCTACGACAAGTACCAGCTCATCAGCGGTGAGCGCCGCTTCCGCGCCAGCCAGGCCGCGGGCCTCACCGAGATCCCGGCCTACATCCGCATCGCCAACGACGAGGCCATGCTGGAGATGGCGCTGGTGGAGAACATCCAGCGCGAGGACCTGGACGCCATCGAGGTGGCCAGCAGCTTCGAGCGGCTCATCGACGAGGTGAAGCTCACCCAGGAGCAGCTCAGCGAGAAGGTGGGCAAGGACCGCACGACGGTGACGAACTACCTGCGTCTGCTGAAGCTGCCGCCCGAGGTGCAGCTGGGCATCCGCCAGCGGCAGATCGGCATGGGCCACGCCCGCGCCCTGCTGGCCGTGAGCGACCCCGCCCAGCAGGTGGACCTGTATCGCCGCATCGTGGAGAGCCAGCTGAGCGTGCGCGAGGTGGAGGACCTGGCGCGCACGGCCAAGCGCGGCCCGGCGCCCGCCGGCGCCTCCAAGCTGAGCGGCGCCCTGCACAAGCAGACCGCCAAGCAGCTGAGCCAGCGCTTCGGCACCAAGGTTGCCGTGAAGCAGAACGCCCAGGGCAAGGGCCGCATCGAGATCGTCTTCCGCAACGGCGACGAACTGGCGGCCCTGCTGGCCAAGCTGGGCAGTTGAGCCCCGCCATGCGCCGCTGCGTCCTGCTGCTCCTCCTGCTCCCCCTCGCCGCGGCGCTGCACGCCCAACGCGATCCCGCAGCGGCCGACAGCGTGCCCCCCTGGCGCCTGCGCCACAAGCCCGGCCGTGCCGCCCTCTACAGCGCCCTGCTGCCCGGAGCCGGCCAGGTGTACAACCGCAAGTATTGGAAGCTGCCCATCGTGGCCGCCGGCCTTGGCGTGTCCGCCTATTTCATCGTCAACAACACCCGCGAGTACAACCGCTACCGCGACGCCTACATCGCCCTGGTGGACGGGGACCCCGGCACGGTGGACGAGTTCAACGGCGAGTTCTCCGCAGCAGCGGTGCGCGACGTGGCCGACACCTATCGCCGGTGGATGGACCTGAGCTACGTGGGCCTCACCCTGGTGTACGTGCTCAACATCGTGGACGCCACGGTGGACGCGCACTTCGTGCGGTTCGACGTGGGCGACGACCTGAGCCTGCAGCTGCGCCCGGGCCTCGACCTCGCCGCACAGCGGGCCGTGGGGCTGACGGTGAGCGTGGGGTGGTGAGCGCTATTCAGTGTGACCCGATCACAAGGGGACAGCGGGCCATCACCATCCCTCGCGCATCCACGCAGGCCAGGTCGTAGAGGCCGGGGGTCAGTGCGACCAGCTCCAGATGGGGCATGCCGCTGCGGCCCCAGGCCACCACACGGCCCAGGGTATCGGTGAGCCGCAGGCGGCTGCCGGCGTGCAGACCGGGGTAGGTGACCTGCACGCGGTCCGTGGCCGGGTTGGGCCAGGCGACCATGAACGATCCCGTGGAACCCTCCTCGCTGAGGCCGGTCTCCTGCGCATACTTCAGCACGAGGATCTCGTCAGAGATGGTGGTATCGCGCATTTGGCCATGCACGAGGATATCACCGGAAGGGTCGACCACGACATCATGTGCCCCGCTATGGCCCTCGTTCGGAGTGGTGTACAGATCCGACCAGAGCGGCTGGCCCGACGGGTCCAACCGTTGGGTGAAGATCGCTGAGCGGCCGCCCTGCATGGGATCGGCGCGGGTCCCCACCAGCACACACGAGCCGCCGGCTTCGGCCGCGATCCCACTGCCGAGAACCTCTAGCGGTCCGTCGTCCACCACATGGGACCAAAGAAGCGTTCCGCTGGCGGAGATGCCGAACGCACCCAGGTCCTTCGACCCATCCGCTGCGGTACCGGTCCCGATGCAGAACACCGTTCCATCGGAGGCGATGGAAAGATCCCTGGGACTGTCCGCATCACCGATGCTGAGCTGTTGGGTCCAGAGTTGGTTGCCTAGTGTATCGTAACAATGCACCACAAGGTCAGTACCTCCTCCCCCCGGCACAGGACGCATGCCAAGCAGGATCATCCGATCAATCCCTGAGCGTTCAAGGACCAGTCCGTGTGCCGACTCCGACGGATAACTGCGCGCCTCCCATCGTGGTGTACCGTCCAGATGCAGTGACTGAAGGAGCATGCTTCCAACCAAGGTATCCACACTCAGCCCTGAGGAATACGGTCTGCCGACCACATCCACCGCTGCACCGGCCAGGAATTCATTGTATGGCGGCAGGCCGCTTTCGTACCGTTGCTCCCACAGGAGAACACCTGTATCGGTCAAGCCACGGGTAATGAGGTCGCGCCCAGTGGTATCCGTGTAGCTCGTTGTCGCCACATAGACTTGACCTGCTCCTTCCCGAATGTACAAGGGCATGTCCTGCGCACCCGTGTGCACGATCTCCGTGGTCCATAGGATCAGACCCAAAGGAGAGTACTTGCGTACGCGGATCGTCCCCGGTCCGAAAGCACAGGCCAGTATATGATCATCATCGTCCAACACCATATCAGCATGCCCGATCGGCATATGATCATGCAGGGTATCCGCCCACAGCACCTGTCCGAACACATCCAATTTGGTGATCAGCGCGCTCCACTCCGCAGGAAAAGCGCCTGGGATAAGGACATCCAAGATCACCGTAGCACCCGTATCATCACACTGAAGCGAGGCCGCCCGCGACCCGCTGAACGGAGCAACTGCAGAACCGTAGACCCATATCGGCTCGACCACTTGTGCATGCGTGCGGCCAGGCTCGAACAACCCGAGCGCGCCGATAACAAGGATCAGCTTCTTCATGCCTGACAAGTTGCTGCCATAACGGAGGGGGATCACGTTCATTGCCATGGTGAAAGTACCGACCTCACGTTCAGCTACCGACCTTCGCCCCATGAACATCGCACTCTACGGCACGGGGCGCATGGGCCGCGCCATCGAGGAGGCCGCGCTGCGCCGCGGGCACCGGATCGCGTTGAAGGTGGGCTCGGCCAACGCGGGCGCGCCGCCCACCGGCTGCGACGTGGCCATCGAGTTCAGCCGGCCGGCTCACGCGGTGGACAACATCCGCCTGTGCGTGCAGGCCGGAGTGCCGGTGGTGGTGGGCACCACAGGCTGGTACGACCGCCTGCCCGAAGTGCGCGAGCTGGTGGCCGCCGGCGATGGCGCCGTGCTGTGGGCCAGCAACTTCAGCATCGGCGTCAACCTGTTCTTCCGCGTGAACCGGCTGCTGGCCGCGTTGATGGACGGGCGGAGCGACTACCGGGTCCGGCTCGACGAGGTGCACCACGTGCACAAGCTCGACGCCCCCAGCGGCACGGCCCTCGCCCTGGCCCGCGACATCGACCTGCATCACGCAGGCTACACGGGCTGGTCCCTCGCCCCTGCTCCCGCCTCCGCCCCTGCCCCTGCTCCTGGTCCTGCCCCTGGTCCTGCCCCTGCTCCTGGTCCTGCCCCTGCTCCTGGTCCTGCCCCTGCTCCCGTCCCCGTCCCCATCCACAACGAGCGCACCGGGGAGGTGCCCGGCAAGCACAGTGTGCAGTGGACCAGCACGGACGACCGCATCATCATCACGCACGAGGCCTTCGGGCGCGGCGGCTTCGCCACGGGCGCGGTGCACGCGGCGGAATGGCTGGCGGACCCCGTCCAGCGGCGCCGTGGCCTCTTCACCATGGACGATGTGCTGGGCCGGCCCTGACCTCCCGTCCGTCCCCTTCCCCACCCCGCTCATCCATGGGGGCATGGCCGCAGGCCGTTCGTTGTGCACCTTCGCAGCCTGATGATCCCCTACCTCGTCCTCTTCGCCTACTTCGCCGTCCTGTTCGGCTGCCTGTGGAAGTACTTCCAAAAGGCCGGCCGCAAGGCGTGGGAAGGTCTCGTGCCCGGTTACAACATCCTCATCTGGCTGGAGCTGAGCGGCAAGCCGTGGTGGTGGGTCTTCCTCTTCCTGGTGCCCGGCGTGAACCTGCTGATGTTCATGATCCTGAACGTGAACCTGAGCATCACCCTGGGCGAGCGCAGCTTCAAGGACCACGTGGTGATGACCCTGCTGCCGTGGGTGAAGATCCCGCAGCTGGCCTTCTCGCCGAAGCACGCCTACGTGGGCCCGATCCCGGTGGCGCAGCGCAAGCGCGGGCTGCTGGGCCAGTGGGGCGATGCCATCCTGTTCGCGGTGATCGTGGCCACGGTGTTCCGCACCTTCACCTTCGAGGCCTTCACCATCCCCACGCCCAGCATGGAGAAGAGCCTGCTGGTGGGCGACTACCTGTTCGTGAGCAAGCTGAGCTACGGGCCGCGCA
>JADLBK010000154.1 GCA_020847755.1 Flavobacteriales bacterium
CGGCCGCGTTGCGCCGCTCCGAACCCCCAGCCCCACCACCACCGGCAGCAGCCACGCATCGCGTGCCAGGTAACGCGCATCCACCACGCTGAGGCTGGCGCAGGCCCACGCCCCGATCAGCACCACCGCGAAGGCCAGTAGCACCGCCGCGCGCACCACGGGCGCTGTCCGCCGGCGTGCCAGCAACACCAGCCCTCCGACCGCCGACAGCGCCAGCAGCAGGGCATGCACCACGTCGAACACGGCCGTGGGGATCCGCCCGCGTGCGGTGGCCTGCCAGCTGTTGCGGAAGGCGGGCAGCTCATGCGGCACATGCTGCTCCACCCGCTGGTACGGCGGTGTGGCCGGATCAGCGAACCAGGGGCTCACCACCCCGTCGGCGAGCGCGGTGGCGCGGAGCTGCTCGGCCGTGGAGACGAGGCTGGCCCGCACATGCCCCAACAGATACCTGGGCTCGGTGAGCGTGCCGCGCACGATCCGTCCGTACTCCGCGCGCGTGGCCTCCCAACCGCCCTGGCGCTGCAGCGGGCTCTCCGGATACCAGAGGAAGGCGCGGCTCGTGGTGGGCAGGCTGTCCAGGTACGCGCAGAGGCCGTATGGCTCGGTGGGGCAGTGCTCCTCCAGCCATGGCCGCAGCAGACCGGCGTCCACCAGGCGGCCCATGAGGAACACATGGCTGCCGCGGCTCACATGCGGCGTGCCGGTGACCAGGCCGTTGGCCGCGAAGAGCCCGCACCACGCGCAAGCCGTCACCGACACGGCCTGCAGGAACACCCGACGCCGCGGACGCGGACTGATCATCACGGCCACCAACCCCACCACGGGCAGGATCACGAGGTTGCTCAGGTGGCACCAGCAGGCCAGCAGCACGAGCGCGACATCGAACGCGCGCCAGGGCCACTGTTCGTTGCGGAGGATGAGGAAGGCCATGCTCACGGCACCCACGGCCGTCAGGACATCGGGCATCACCTGTCCCGCGAACCAGCCCAACCCGGTGAACGGACCGAGCAGCACGCAGAGCACCACGGTGGCGACCGCCGCGCGGGTGGGTGGAAGAAAAAGATCCGCGATGCGGTGGATGGCGAGCGCACACAGCAGCGCCTGCGCCACCGCAACGGGCCAGAGCGTGGCGCCCCCGAAGCTCAGGCCCCGGATGAAGGCCCCGTACCAGAACGGGCGGTCCACCGGCACCACGCCCTCGAACGCGCTCGCCAGGTAGGTGCCCGTGTCGGCATAGACCAGCGGATAGCCGTTCACCAGCGCGATGCTGAGCACACCGACGGTGGCGAGCAGCACCGCCAGGCCATCGCGGAGGAGCGGATGAAGCGCAGGCATCGCCCGCGAAGATGCGCCGCCGAACGGTCCGGTGACCGGCTTCCCGCCAGCGCCGGGCCATGGACCTGTTGAACTTGTCGGGCGCGGGGCCCTCGACGAGCCGCTGGCAACCTCACGCCCGATCACCGTCTTCCGATACGGCATACGTTCGGACCATGGGTCATCGCCTTCTCATCACCCTGCTTGTCTGGATCGGGCTGCACACCGCACGAGGCCAGGAGTTCGTGCAGCATCACGTGCCCAACGACTCCATCTCCCCTGGCGAGCCTTTCGTACGGGTCCTGCCCGGCGGCGGGATCTGGATGGCCTGGCTCAGTTGGGATACACGGGTCAACCCGTGGGGTTCGCATCTGCACGTACGCCAGTTCGACCCGTCGGGCCTATTGCTCGCTTCCAACGATCTGCTCTTTCCGTCCATGGCGCCTTCGTTGTGGTTGGAAGGAGCTGCTGTTCTTCCGGATGGAGGCTTGGCCCTTGTCGGCCGCTTTGCGTGGAAGGCCCTCTTGGTGCGTATGGATGCCAATGCACAGCTGGCGACGGCCAAACTCTATTCGAACGGGACAAGTGAGTGGTTCGGTGATGTGGCCGCTGTCGCGGATGACAGGCTGTTGCTTGTCGGCTCGTGCAGTGTAGGGACGGAGCGATGGCCGTGGATCCTGCGCGCGGATATGGATGGAGCGGTACAAGCGGCCTGGAGCGATCGGTTCATCGGTCTGGGTGGCAACCACCAGAAGGTCCGGAACACAGCGGACGGCGGGACCCTGGTGCTCGGCCAGCACATCGCCGGCAATGCCTTTTCGGCCATGCACGTGCTGAAGATGGACAGCCTGGGCCAGGTGGAATGGGGACGCTTGGTCACAGGCCCGAAGCTCTGGCCCAAGGAGGCCCTGCAGCGGCCGGACGGCGGGTGGGAGCTGATGGCCGGTCAGCAGGTCCAGGACAGCATCACCCATGGCGCGCCGGTCCTGTTCCGATTGGCCGCGGACGGAACGGTCGGTCCGAACACGCGTCTCTGGGCGGCACCGGTGGCGAGCACCTACCAGGTCGCCAACAGCATGTGCCGAACGCCGGACGGCTCCCTGCTCGTCTGCGCTGGGGTGAACGCCTTGTTCGGAAGTGCCATGATCACCGTCGACAGCAGCGGCGTGGTGGCACCTTGGGCGCGCTTGGTGCCCGACAGTGCATTGCTACTTCGAGTGAACGCCCTGCCGCTGGATGATGGGGACCTGGTGTTGTACGGCGCTCGATACGCTTCCACCGTCGACACCTACTCCCCGCTCCTCGCCCGCTGGGATACGGCGGGCGCATTCCCGTGCGGAAGTGGCAGTGCTCCGGTCCTCACCGACAGCATCGTGCATGGGCTCAGCACCATGATGGAGCATCTCGCGCTGAGCCCGGTCGTGGAGGACATCACGTCGCAGATCGTCCCGGACACCATCACCTGGACCGTGACGGACCCCTGCGGGATCAGCACCGAGGTGCATGAGCCGCCCACGGTCGCCACAGGCCTCCGGGTGTTCCCCAACCCGGCCGCCGATCGCGTGCAGGTGGAAGGCCTTGCAGGCGTGGATGAGCTCCTTCTGCTGGACGCGCAAGGGGCCCTGGTGCACCGTTGGAACGCACCGTTGCCGCAGGTGATCGAGTTGGGCGCCGTGCGGGAGGGCCTGTATCTGCTGCGTGCCGCAGAGGGTGCTGCCGTGCGGTCCGCCCGCCTGGTGGTGGTGCGTTGAACCGGACGGCGTCGGGGCCGCAGGCAGCTATCGTCTTCCCGCAGCGATCGCCACAGCACCCCACGGGATCAACCACGACACCCGCGCCAGAAAGCGTTGGTCCGGCAGGCTGAGCGCGGCGCAGCTCATCGCGGCGAACAGCGTTCCCACAACGAGCACCACGAGCAGCGTGCGTTCCCCGGGGTTCAGCCCACCCCGAAGCAGCAACGCGAGCAGGCCCAGCAGGCCCAGCGCCAGCACGATCGTGTGAGCACGGTCCACGGTGCGCAGCTGTAGTTCGCCGCGGCGCCCTCCGTTCTGCATGGAAGCGAGGTAGTCGTTGAGCTCATGCGGGACGTCGTGCAGCACGGCGAGGTAGGGCGGGCTCACCGGCTTGCGGTACCACGCGAAGGCGATCTCGCCCACCCCCCAGTGCATGAGCTGCCCAACGCCATCGCGCCAGGCGGAGCGCCACAGCGCGGCGCGCACCGCATCGTCGCGCAGCAGCACCGCTGTGATCGTTCGGGCCTCGGGCAGGAACGCGTCCCAGCCGCCTGCCCGTGTCACCGCACCGTCCGGTCCCCACAACAGGGCCCGGCTGTCGGCGGGCACCGGCGCATCGCACAGGGACCAGTGCGCGGTGGGGCAGTGGCGTGCGAGCGCATCGGGCAGCGCGCCGGCATCCACCACACGGCCCAGCAGGAAGAGCGGCGTGCCGCGCGAGAGCTCCCATCCGCGTCCGGCCCAGCGGTTGCTCGCCGCCAGTGCGAGCGCGGACAGGGTGACCGCTCCGATGACCACGATGCTTCCTGCAGGCATCGGGCGCTTCCGATGCAGCACAAGCTGCGTCACCAGCGCGATCACGGCCGTGGCGGGCACGATCACCAGGTGCGAGAAGTGGGTGGTGCAGGCCAGGATGATGACCGCTGCATGACCAAGCCGCCACCATCGCGACAGCGGCGTGAGCATGAGCAGGGTGGTGGACACGATGGCCAGCGGGGTGAACACATCCGGCAGCAGGCGACCGGTGTACCATCCCAGGCCGGTGGTGGCGCTCAGCAGGGCGGTGGTGGCGAGGAAGAGGCCCCACCGCCGGGCCACCACCACCTGCCACGCGTGCACGAGCACCACGGCCGTGAGCAGCGCCTGCGCGATCACCACGCCCCACAGGCTGAGGCCGTCGCCGCTGAAGAGGCGGCAGAAGAGCCCGTAGCCCACCGGCCGGTCCGCCGGAATGCCCAGCTGGAAGCCGCTGGTGAGGTAGGTGCCCGTGTCGGCGTACACCAGCGGATAGCCGTTGATCAGCGCCGGACCCAGCAGCAGCAGGGCGGCCACTGGCACCATCCGGACCGGATCCGTCCTCATGCCGGAGAAGTGGCGAGGTGGCCCGCACGCCAGGCCAGCAGTTCGGTATTGGGCACCCGCCCCGCGACGTCGGCGCTCCAGGTGGCCTGCAGGCGGTCCACGAAGAACATCTGCACCTCGCCCTTGCCCTTCACGGCCAGCGGACCGCGCGGTGAGACGTCCACGAACTGTTGCACGAGCGCGTAGGTGGCCGCGCTGATGTTGATGCGCCCCGCCTCGCTCAGGCCTTCGAGCCGGCTGGCCAGGTTCACCGTGTCGCCCCAGATGTCGTACGCGAACTTCTTCTCGCCCACCACGCCGGCGATCAACGGGCCGCTGTGCAGGCCGATGCGGATGGCCCACGGGGCACGCCCTTCGCGGAGCCGCCCGGCATTGATGCGGTCCACCGCGTCCAGCATCTCCAGTGCGGTGAGCACCGCGTCGAGCGCATGCGTGGGGCTGGCCTCCGGCACGCCAGCCGCGCACATGTACGCGTCGCCGATGGTCTTGATCTTCTCCAGCCCGTGCGTGTCGGTGATGCGGTCGAAGGCGCGGAAGAAGCGGTCCAGGTCGGCCACGATGCCCGTGGGCTCGCTCTCACCACTGATGGCCGTGAAGCCTTGGAAGTCGCTGAAGAGCACGGTGCACGCGGCATGCGAGCGGGCCTGGGCTTCGCCCTTCTCCTTCAGCTCGTTGGCGGTGGCCTCCGGCAGGATGTTGAGCAACAGCTCCTCGCTGCGGTGCTTCTCGGCCGCCAGCTCGCGCGTGCGTTCCTCCACCATGCGCTCCAGGCGATGCTGCTCGCGCAGCAGCCTGCGTTCGCGCAGCTTCACCACCGCCCACAACAGCAGCGCCAGCACCACCGCGCATCCGGCCAGGAAGGGCCACGTGCGCCACAGCGGAGGCCGGATGGTGAAGGCGAAGCGCACCGGCTCCGTGTTCCAGATGCCGCTCGCGTTGCGCGCCATCACCAGGAAGGCGTAGTCGCCGGGTGGCAGGTTGCTGTACGTCACCCGGTCGGTCGCGGTGATGGGCGACCAGTCCGGGTCGTGGCCCTCCAGCATGTAGCGGTAGCGCACCTTCTCCGGGTAGGCCAGGCTGATGCCGGTGAAGGCGAAGGTGAGGTGGTTGTGGTCCGGCGGCAGACGCAGCCCCAGCGGCAGCCCGTCATCGCCCAGGCTGTCGCACCAGGCCCGCCAGTCGGCGCGCTCGAAGAAGAGCAGCACGTCGGTGAGGTGCGTGCGCGGTTCGGCGGGGTCCTCGCGCACCCGGCGTGGATCGTAGCGCGTGGCGCCGCGCACCGTGCCGAACCATAGGGTGCTGTCGCGGTCCAGCAGACACGCGTTGCGGAAGGTCTCCACGCCGATGAAGCCCTCCTCGGTGCCGTAGTGGTCCACCTCCAGCACCTGCTCCTGCAGCATGTCCAGTTGCAGCAGGTCGATGCCGCGGCGCGTGCCCACCCACACGTTCTCATAGGCGTCCAGCAGCACCAGCTCCACCGTGGGCGAACGCAGGCCCGTGGCCGAGCCCATTCCGCCCGCGGTGCCCAGGCTGTCCCAGCGCGTGCCGTGCAGGCGGTACAGTCCGTTCTCCTCGGTGCCGATCCACAGGTTGCCCTTGCTGTCGCGCACCACGTTGCTCATGGCCACGGGCGGACCGGGCACGGGCTCCAGGCGCCAGGGCACCCGGCGCGTGGGCAGGCGGAAGAGCCCTTCACCGGTGCTTACCCACACCGTGTCGCCGCCCGAGGCGATGCCCGTCACGGCCGGTCGCGGACCGTCCACATGCATCAGGTGGCCGTCGCCGGGATCGCCCCAGAGGCCGCCATCGGTGCCGGCCCACAGCCGCCCTTCGTCGTCGTGCAGCAGGGTGTTCACGCGGCCTGGCGGACCGGGCACCACGTGCACGAAGCGCTCACCCGCCCGGCGGAAAAGGCCCTGCGTGGCGGTGCCCACCACCAACGCGTCGTCGGGTCCATCGGCCAGGCACAGCACGAAGGGGTCGGCCAGTCCCTCCGGTTCGGCGAAGAGCCGCAGGCCCTGCTCGTCCCAGCGCGCCAGCCCGCCGCCGACCGAGCCCAGCCACAGTTCGTTCGTGCCGCTGCGGTGGATCGCGCTCACGATCTGCGAACGCAGGCCGTCCTGTTCGGTGAAGTGCAGGAAGGCATCACTGGTGAACTGCGACAGGCCACCGAAGGCCGTGCCCGCCCACACCGTGCCGCTGCGGTCCTCCAGCAGGCAGCGCACCAGGTCGTGCCCCAGGCCGTTGCGCTCGGTGATGATGCGCAGGATGGGTACGCCGTTGCGGGTGCTCACATGGGCGATGCCGGCCGGTGTCCCCAGCCACAGGTCGCCATGGCGCGTGCGCAGCACACACTGCACCCGCTGGTCGTGCAGGGGCAGGAGAGTGCCGCGTGTGGGGCTGGCCGCAGGGTCGAGCCGCTGGAGGCGGGGGTCCAGCAGGCGGTAGCCCACCGGCGTACCCACCACCAGGCCCAGGCTGTCGGCGAAGAGGGCCGTGATGCGGCGGTCCGGCAGTTCCGCCTCGGCGCCCGCGATCACCCACCGTCCGTCGCGCCGCACCACCAGCCCACTGTCCGTGCCGACCACCAGGGCGCCATCCGGCATCCGCACCATGGCGTTGATCCGCGCTGTGCCGGTGGGCAGTGGCACGGCCTCGCCGCCGCTTGGAACAAGGCGTACGAGCCCGCCGGCCAATGCGGCCCAGATCGGTCCCGAGGCGTCGGTGGCGAATCCGCGCACCGCTCCGGTGGCGGGCATCGGGCCCCAGGGCCGCGCCACACCACGCTCCCAGACGGCCACGGCCCCGTTGCGCATGCCGAGCCACACCCGTCCGTCCGGCGCGCAGTGCAGCGCGGTGACGTGCTGGCTCGGCAACCCTTCGCCACGGCCGATGGTGCGGAAATGGGTGCCGTCGCTGCGGGCCGCCCCTTCATCGGTGGCCACCCAGAGGAAGCCGTCGGGGTCCTCGCACACCGCGCTGATGCGCGCGCTGGGAAGCCCCTGTTCCAGCGAGAAGGTGCGGAGGTCGGTGCGCTGCGCAACGGCCGCCCCGCAGGCGAGCAGCAGGACGAGGGTGGCGGCGCGGGGCATGCGCTCGGAAAGGTAGCGCGCGCCCGCCAACACCATGCCAACGGCCGTTTGGGATCCCGCGTTCTTGGGATTACCTTTCAGCGTCCCCAACCAAAACACGTCCTGACATGAACATCACCTTCAATGAACTGCGCAGGATCAAGGACAAACTGCCCGACGGCAGCATCCACCGCATCGCCCGCGAGCTGGACCTGAACGTGGAGACGGTGTGGAATTACTTCGGGGGCTACAGCCACCCGCAGGGGCGCCCCATGGGCGTGCACCTGGAGCCGGGCGCCGACGGGGGCGTGGTGTCGCTCGACGACACGCGCATCCTGGACATCGCGCACCGGATCCTGAAGGAGGTGCCCGCGTGAAGGCTGCGGCAGCACCGCTGCGAAGCGGGAAGGGAGAGGGACCATGCGGTCCCTTTCTCTTTTGCCCGGCATAAGGTCACCGCTCCAGCACGGTGAACTCCACGCGCCGGTTCTTCGCCCGACCCTCCTCGGTGCTGTTGTCCGCCACGGGCCGGCTCTTGCCGTAGCCCTTCCAGCTCAGCCGGTCGGCGTCCACCTTCTCCTTCACCAGGTGGTCCACCACGGCCTTCGCGCGGTCGTTGCTCAGGCGGATGTTGTAGGCCTCGCTGCCCTGGTCGTCGGTGTGCGCGCCGATCTCGATGCGCATGTGCGGATAGTCGGTCAGCAGGTGCACCACCTTCTCCAGCTCGGCGTGGCTCTCGGGCTTCAGCTCGGCCTTGTCGAAGTCGAAGAAGATGTGGTCCAGCACGATGCTCTTGCCCACCTCGGGCTCCACGCGCGGCAGCTCCACCTGGGCCGTGCCGGCGTGGTCGGCCACGCGCACCTTCGGCGGCGGCGGCACGCTCTCGCGGGGGGTGGGGCTCAGCGCGCTGCCCGGCGGCGCCACCCGCACGTTCACATCGTCCACGAAGTAGTAGGCGCCGCGTTCGCCCTCGGGGAACCGCTCATGCTGCGTGGCCTCGTCGCTGTAGAAGTTGCCGACCAGCACGAAGCGCTCGCCTCCCGCGGCCTCGAACACGCCGCTCACCTTGTGCCAGCCGTTCTTCTTCACCAGCTTGTCCTCGTTCACCGTGGGGGTGATGTGCAGCGGCAGGCAGTCGCGCGAGCGGATCGGCTCCGTGGCCAGCAGCAGGCCGATGTTGTTGCTCGCCTCGTTGCTGAAGCTGGCGCGCATCACCCAGCATTCGGCCACGTAGCGCACACCGGCCTCCAACGGGGCGGCCAGCTCGATCTGCAGGTACTCGTGCCAGTGCGTGGGCGTGTTGCCCCGGCCCCAGGTCTTGATGCCCGCCATCGCCTCGCCGCCGTGGGGACGCGCGCGCCCGTCGGTGCGCTTGCCGGGGTGGCTCCAGCAGCCCGGGTCGTTGCGCAGGCTGAAGTGGTCCGGCGTGGTCTCCGTGGGGCTCGTCCATCCCACCATCACCTCCTCGTTGAACTTGGTGGCGTCCTGCGTCCACGCGCATTGCAGCCGTCGCGTCTCCTCGAAGCCGGGGTTGGGCACCAGGTTCGGCATCGTGTCGGCGTTCAGCGTGCGTTGCAGACCGGTCTGTGCGACCAGCGGCGCGGTGGCCAGCAGGGCGGGAAGGAGGACGGTACGGACCATGCGGCGAAACTACCCGGACCCCGGGGGCGCTTCCCGGCGTCCGCGGCGGCGATCATGAACAACCCTTCGTGAGTGGCGAGTGGTGAGTGGCGAGTAGCGAGTAGCGAGTGGTGAGTGGCGGGTCCGCGGGGGCGGCACTCGCCACTCGGTGCGTCGGGCCTGCGCGCGGCCACTCGCCACTCACCACTCGGCGCGTCGGCCCTGCGGGCAGCACTCGCCACTCGGTGCGTCGGGCCTGCGGGCAGCACTCGCCACTCGCCACTCGTTGCGCTGGGCCTGCGGGCAGCACTCGCCACTCACCACTCGGCGCGTCGGGCCTGCGCGCGGCCACTCGCCACTCACCACTCCCCCTAGCTTCGCAGCCCCTTCGGGCAACGCCCGCCCCGCCGCCTGCGTCCTTCGCCTCCTTGCCCGTTCCATGGCCCGCCTGTTCGACCTCTTTCGTGAAAGCCTGCGCGGCGAGGAGCAGGATTACACGTCCATGGGCGTGCGCCGCGCGATCGTGCTGTTGAGCATCCCCATGATCCTGGAGATGGGCATGGAGGCCCTGTTCGCGCTGGTGGACACCTACTTCGTGAGCAAACTGGGCGTCGTGGGCACCGCCACGATCACGCTGACGGAGACCTGCCTGGTGCCGGTGTACTCCATCGCCTGGGGACTGGGCATGGGCATCACCGCCGTGGTGGCGCGGCGCACCGGCGAGAAGGACCGGGACGGCACGCGCGCGGCGGCGGGTCAGGCGCTTCTCGTCGCCCTCGCCTGCGGGCTGCTGTTGGCCGTGCCCGCCGTGGTGTTCGCCGGGCCGCTCCTGCGCATGATGGGTGCCGCCCCGGACGTGCTGGTGGTGGCCGTCCCCTATGCCCGCCTCATGTTCGCCAGCAACCTGGTGGTCACCCTGCTCTTCGCGCTGAACGCCGTGTTCAGGGGGGCGGGCAACCCCGGCATCGCCTTGCGCACGCTGGCCCTCGCCAACGGCATCAACATCGTGCTCGACCCGCTCTTCATCTTCGGCATCGGCTTCTTCCCGGAGCTCGGGGTGCAGGGCGCCGCCGTGGCCACCACCATCGGGCGCAGCTGCGGGGTGCTCTACCTGTGCTGGAACTTCTTCCGCAAGGAGGGCAGCCTGGCCGTCGCCCTGCCCGACCTGCGGCCGGTGCGCGGGGTGATCATGGGCATCCTCAAGGTCTCGCTCGGTGGCGTCGGCCAGTTCCTCATCGCCAGCCTCAGCTGGGTCTTCCTGGTGCGCATCGTGGCCGACTTCGGCACCGAGGCCGTGGGTGGTTATGGGGTGGCCGTGCGCATCATCATCGTCGCCCTGCTGCCCGCCTGGGGCATGGCGAACGCCGCGGCCACGCTGGTGGGACAGAACCTCGGTGCCGGGCAGCCCGATCGCGCGCAGCGCAGCGCCTGGCTCTGCGGCCACTACAACATGGTGTTCATGGTGCTGGTCACCGTCCTTTTCTGGGCCGCCGCCCCGTGGATCGCGTCCTTCTTCGATCAGGGCCCCGAGGCCGACGGCCACACGATCCTGGCCATGCGCGTGATCAGCCTCGGCTACTTCTTCTACGGCTACGGCATGGTGCTTTCGCAGGCGCTGAACGGCGCGGGCGACAGCCTCACGCCCACCTGGCTCAACGTGATCTGCTTCTGGGCGATGGAGATCCCCATGGCCTACCTGCTGGCCATCACCTTCGGGCTCGGGCCGCTCGGGGTCTTCGCATCGGTCGCCATCTGCGAGAGCGTCCTCGCCATCCTCAGCGCCGTGGTCTTCCAGCGCGGACGCTGGAAACAGGTGAAGGTCTAGCAAAGCTCAAAGCTGAAAGAGGAAAGCTGAAAGAGGAAAGCCGAAAGCCGATCGGCAGGAAGCCGGAGGCCGGAAGCGTGAAGCTGGAAGCTTGCGGCTTGCGGCTTGCGGCTTGCGGCCTGAGGCGGTCGGCTGGAGGCCGTTCGAGACGGAAGAAAGATCCAGGACGAAGAAGGAAGACGAAAGAAAGAGGCCGACGTCCGCATGTGGGCGGCTGGTGGCCGGAGGCCGGAAGCTGGAGGCCTGAGGCGGGTAGCTGGAGGCTTGTGGCTTACTCCGTCTTGAACTTCTTCGGCCTGCCCTCGGCGTACCACCGCAACAGGGTGTCCACGATGTACTCCACCTTGCGGCTGTCCGCCCAAGTGCCGCGGAACACCAGGTGGCCGTCGCGGTCGATCACGTACGCGGCGTTCGGGGCCCGGCCGTAGCTGTCCAGCACGGCGTCGTTCAGCCCGTCCACCAGCACGGGGATCTTCACGGTGTGGCCCAGCTCCTGCGCATAGGCCAGCTTCTCGTGCTCGCTCTTGGGCGCCGGGTAGTCGCGGTAGGTCTTCTGGTCCCCCGGGTGCAGCTCGCGGCCGTAGATCATGAACAGGCGCACCTGGGTGCTGTCGTACTTGCGCTGCAGCGCGTCCCACAGCGGCAGTTGGAAGCGCGCCGGCGGGTTGGTGATGCTGCCGAACATGAACACGCGGATCCGCCCCTGGTCCGCGCTCAGCCGGTAGCGGGCGCCGGTCTGCGCCACCGGCAGCTCGAAGTCCTTCGTCCGCGTGGCCACACCGGCCCCTTCGCTGTGCGTGCGGATGTCGTCGATCGTGGCCCGGATCACCTTGTCGAAGTTCATCCGCCAGATGCTCACCATCCGCCGCATGCTCTTGATCTCCTGCTTGCTGTAGCTGTTCAGGTAGAAGTCCAGGTCGTCGTGGAACACCAGCGCGCTGTCGGTCACGTAGGGCTTCGTGTCCCAGTTGGCCACGATCTGGGCGGACAGGGCCGGGGCCCAGGCCGCAACGAGCAGGAGGGGGAGGAGGCGCCGCATGGTGGGGGCCGAAAGGTAGCGGCCGGGCCGAGGACGAGGGGGAAGGCCCGATCGAAGGCCGGGTCCGTCGACCCCGGCTACGGCGACACCACCACCCGCTCGTGGTACACCCCCTCGGGCCCGCTGAGCCGCAGCAGGTAGGTGCCGCTGCCAAAGCGTGAGAGGTCGATGTCCTCGCTGGTGGCGCCGCTGGGCAACGGCCGTTGGAACAGCAGGCGGCCCGTGCCATCGAACACGCTGTAGAAGCTGTCCGCCCGGAGGGGGTCGGAGAACGACAGGGTGACGC
>JADLBK010000155.1 GCA_020847755.1 Flavobacteriales bacterium
CTCCACGTCGATGCCGATGCCGATGGCGGCGGCCATGGGCTCGTGGATCAGGTACACCTCCTTGGCACCGGCGTGCTCGGCGCTGTCGCGCACGGCGCGCTTCTCCACCTCGGTGATGCCGCTGGGAATGCAGATCACCATGCGCAGGTTGGGCGTGAAGAGCTGCCGGCCGGGCTTGATCATCTTGATCATGCCCTTGATCATCTCCTCGGCCGCCTGGAAATCGGCGATCACGCCGTCGCGCAGGGGGCGCACCGTCTTGATGTTCTCGTGCGTCTTGCCATGCATCTGCTGCGCCTGGCGCCCGATGGCGATCACACGCCCCGTGGTGCGGTCCACCGCCACGATGCTGGGTTCATCCACCACCACCTTGTCGTTGTGGATGATCAGGGTGTTCGCCGTACCAAGGTCGATCGCGATCTCCTGGGTGAAGAAGTTGAGCAGGCCCATGCGGACGCGTCAGTGTTTGAAGTGTCGGTTGCCGGTGATGCACATGGCCATCCCGCGCTCGTCGCAGGCGTCCACGCTCTCCTGGTCCTTGATGCTGCCACCCGGTTGCACCACCGCCGCGATCCCGGCCGCACCGGCGATGGTGACACAGTCCGGGAAGGGGAAGAAGGCATCGCTCGCCATCACCGCCCCGTTGAGGTCGAAGCTGAACTTGCGCGCCTTCGCGATGGCCTGCTCCAGGGCGTCCACCCGGCTCGTCTGACCGGTGCCGCTCGCCAGGAGCTGTGCGCCCTTCGCCAGCACGATGGCGTTGCTCTTGGTGTGCTTCACCAGGATGTTGGCGAACACCAGGTCCTGCAGCTCGGCGTCCGTCGGTGCCCGGCGCGTGGCCGCGCGCATGTTCGACGCGTTGTCGACCACGGCGTCCGGAGCCTGCACCAACAGGCCGTTCAGCGCGGTGCGCCACCTGCGGGCCATCCGTCCATGGGCAAGGCGCTTGAGGATGATGCGGTTCTTCTTCCGGCGCAGCACGTCCAACGCCTCGGGAGCGTAGTGCGGTGCGCAGATGATCTCGAAGAAGATGCTGTCGATGGCCTCGGCGGTGGCCCGATCGATCGGCGCCGTGGTGACGAGCACGCCACCGAACGCGCTCACCGGATCGCCGGCCAGCGCTGCGTCCCAGGCCTCCTTCAGCGTGGGACGGACCGCCGCGCCGCAGGCGTTGTTGTGTTTCAGGATGGCGAAGGGCACCCCGGGCAGCGTGGCCAGATCGTCGATGAGGTCCATCGCCGCGTCCAGGTCCAGCAGGTTGTTGTAGCTGAGCTCCTTGCCCTGCACCTGCTCGAACAGGCCGTGCAGGTCGCCGTGGAAACTGGCCGGCTGGTGGGGGTTCTCGCCATAGCGCAGCGGGTGTGCAGGCTGCCCGCTTAGCGGCTGGTCCGCGGGCTCTCCGGTGAACCAGGCATGGATGGCGCGGTCGTAGCGGCTGCTGACGCCGAAGGCGAGACCGGCCAGGCGCTTGCGCTCCGACAGGTCCGTGCTCCCCTCCTGTTCGCGCAGGATCCGCAGCAGGTCGCCGTACTGGGCCTGTGCGGCCACGATCACCACATCGGCGTGGTTCTTGGCCCCGGCCCGGATCAGGCTGATGCCGCCGATGTCGATCTTCTCGATGATGGCCTGTTCGCTGCCCCCCGCCGCCACCGTGGCCTCGAAGGGGTAGAGGTCCACGACCACCAGGTCGATGGGGGGGATCGCGTACTCCTCCAGTTGCGCGACGTCGCTCGCCAGGTCTCGCCGCCCCAGAATGCCTCCGAAGACCTTCGGGTGCAGGGTCTTCACCCGGCCGCCCAGGATGCTGGGGTAGCTGGTGAGGTCCTCCACCGGCACCACGGGGATGCCCAGGGCTTCAATGAACTCCTGCGTGCCGCCGGTGCTGTACAGGGTGACCCCGAGCCGATGCAGGTCCTGGACGATGGGCTCCAGCCCGTCCTTGTGATAGACCGATATCAGTGCGCTCCCGATGCGCTTTGTTCCGCTCAACGTGCCCGGTGGTGGAGGATGGGCGCAAGTTTACGCCACGGCCTAGGGCGCCTGATGGCCTGCACGGTCACGTTGCCCAAAGGTTACGAACAAGGTTGCCCACGGTCAGCGGGCGCGCAGCCCGAGCCGTTCGCGCACACGGGCCAGCGTGGCGGCGGCGATGGCGCGCGCCTTGTCGGCGCCGATGCGGAGCTGCCGCTCCATCTCGCTACGGTCGGCCATCAACCGGTCGTAGGTGTCCCGCTCGGTGCGGAACCCGTCGAGCAGCGCGGCGAGCAGCTCCTTCTTGGCATGGCCGTAGCCGTAGCCGCCCGCGCGGAACTTCGTGGCCATCCCGGCCACCGCGTCCGCCGGCGCCACCAGCTTGAACAGCCGGTACACCGTGTTCGCCTCGGGATCCTTCGGCGCCTCCAAGGGCGCACTGTCCGTCACGATGCCCATCACCTCCTGCTTCAGCTCCTTCTCCGGGGCGAAGAGCCGGATGAGGTTCCCGCGGCTCTTGCTCATCTTCTCCCCATCGGTGCCGGGCACGATCATCACGGCCTCGTCGATGCGTGCATCGGGCAGCACGAAGGTGTCGCCCATCTGGCGGTTGAAGCGCTCCGCCACGTCCCGCGTGAACTCCAGATGTTGCTTCTGGTCCCGGCCCACCGGCACCACCTCCGCATCGTAGAGCAGGATGTCGGCCGCCATCAGCATCGGGTAGGTGAAGAGCCCGCCGTTCACATCCTCCAGGCGGTCGGCCTTGTCCTTGAAGCTGTGCGCCAGCGCCAGCCGTGAGTAGGGGAAGAAGCAGCTGAGGTACCAGGCCAGTTCAGTGACCTCGGGCACGTCGCTCTGCCGGTAGAAGACGGTGCGCTCCGGGTCCAGACCGCAGGCCAGCCACGCGGCGGCCACCCGGTCGGTGTTCTCGCGCATGGCCGCCGGGTCCTTCACCTGGGTGAGGGCGTGCAGGTCGGCGATGAACAGGAAGGAGCCGCCCGCGCCGCCATTCGCCATGGACACGGCCGGCTTGATCGCGCCCAGCACGTTGCCGAGATGCGGGGTGCCGGTGCTCTGGATGCCGGTGAGGACGCGGGTCATGGATCGGAGCGCGCGAAGATAGCCGGTTAGCTTTGCGGCCTTTCCCGGACCATGCCTGCGCATCCGCACCACGACCGCCCGGCCATCCGCACCGGCGAGGAGCGCAGGAACCCTGTGTTCAAATGGCTCTTCGCCCCGCTGCGTCTGGCTTACAAGCTCTGGTTCGGGATCGTGTTCTGGCTCAGCCTTCTGGTGCTCTACATCCCCTTCAAGCTGACGCTGCATCGCCCGAGCCGCTACCGCGCCGCCTTCCGGTTGAAGCGGGTGTGGGGCACCTTCCTGCATTGGGCCGGGCTCTTCCCCCAGCACATCACCTGGCGCGGGCCCCTGCCCGAGCCGCCCTACGTGGTGGTGAGCAATCACGGCAGCTACATCGACATCGTGCAGATGTTCAACCTGGTGCCGCACTACTTCCTGATGATGGGCAAGTACGAGCTGCAGCGCTGGCCCCTGTTCCGCATCTTCTTCAAGGACATGGACATCGCTGTGAACCGCGGCAGCCATGTGGAGGCGGCGAAGGCCTTCCGGCGTGCCGCCAAGGCGCTGGACAGCGGCGCCTGCGTGGTCCTCTTTCCCGAGGGCACGATCCCGCACACCGTGCCGCGCATGAAGCCGTTCAAGGACGGCGCCTTCCGGCTCGCCATCGAGAAGCAGGTGCCGGTGGTGCCCGTCACCTTCCTCAACCACTGGCGCCTGTTCGGCGATCCGGAGGACCTGCTGAGCCGCGGCCATCCCGGCATCAGCCGGGCCGTGGTGCACCCCGCCGTGCATACCACCGGCCTGCAGGACAGCGATGTGGTAGCTTTGCGTCACCGCGTGTTCGACCTCATCGAAGCGCCGCTGTTGCAGCATGAAGCTGGATGACGCCACCCTGGACCGCATCGCCGAACTGGCGCGGCTGGACTTCAGCGACCCCGCCCGGCGTGCAGCGATGCTCAAGGACATGGAGCGCGTGCTGTCCTTCGTGGAGCAGCTCAACCAGGTGGACACCCGCGGGGTGGAGCCTCTCGTCTTCATGACCGACGAGGAGAACGTGCTGCGGGAGGACGTGGCCCTACCGGGCGTCAGCAAGCAGGATGCGCTGCGCAACGCCCCGGTGAAGGACAGCGACTACTTCAAGGTGCCGCGGGTGGTGGACAAGGGCTGAGCGATCAGCGCCGGGACCCTCCGCTCATGACCAGTGGAGCCACGACCTGCTCCTCCTCCCCATCAGGTGCTGGGAACACGGTGTCCGTATCCCAGCGGGCCCTCGGCCGTCGCGCCAGGTCCTTCGCACCGAAGAAGAGGGGCAGTGCAGCGCAGAACGCCATGAACACCCAGCTGTAGGCCACGATGTAGTGCTGGTCGTTGGTGACCGCGAACAGCACCGGGGTGACGAAGAAGGCCGTGTTGCTGATGATCTGCATCACCAGCAGCACCAGC
>JADLBK010000156.1 GCA_020847755.1 Flavobacteriales bacterium
AGCACCAAGAACACCATCCTGAAGAAGTACGACGGCCGCTTCAAGGACATCTTCGACGAGGTCTACCAGACGCACTTCAAGGCCGATTTCGCCAAGGCCGGCATCGTGTACGAGCACCGCTTGATCGACGACATGGTGGCCAGCGCGATGAAATGGAGCGGCGGTTTCGTGTGGGCCTGCAAGAACTACGACGGCGACGTGCAGAGCGATACCGTGGCGCAAGGCTTCGGCTCGCTGGGCCTGATGACCAGCGTGCTGATCACCCCCGACGGCAAGACCATGGAAGCGGAAGCCGCGCACGGCACCGTGACGCGCCATTACCGCATGCACCAGCAGGGCAAGCCCACCAGCACCAACCCCATCGCCAGCATCTTCGCGTGGACGCGCGGCCTGGCCTTCCGCGGCAAGATCGATGGCAACCAAGCGCTCATCGACTTCTGCACCAAGCTCGAGAACGTGTGCATCAAAACGGTGGAGAGCGGCCAAATGACCAAGGACCTTGCGGTGTGCATCCATGGGGACAAAGTGGGTGCCGAGCACTACCTGACCACGGAAGCCTTCATGGCCGCACTGCGCGAGGAGCTGGAGCGTGGCATGGCCTGAGGTCGCTGACCTGCCGCGGGGCAACCCGCGACCCTGCGTGGACGTCGTTGGAACGTCGGGGTTGTTCCCTACCTTCACCGCTCACGTTCAGGGACATGCGCCACATTCTTACGCGGCTCGCTGCGATCGTACTGCTCGTGTGCCCAGCGGAGCTGCACGCCACGCACATCAGCGGGGTGGACATCAGCACGATCTGCGTCGGCCCCAACCAGTTCCAGATCACGCTGAACCTGTTCCGCGACTGCAGCGGCATCAGCATGCAGGCCAGCGAGGATGTGCAGGTGACCAGCAGCTGCGGGCAGTCCTTCACGATCACCCTGCAGCAGGGCCCGAACTCCGGGCAGGAGATCAGCCAGTTGTGCCCGCCGATCCTGCCGCAGAGCGACTGCGGCAACGGTGGTTACCCCGGCATGGAGGCGTATAACTACGTGGGGCTCGTGACCTTGAACCCGCCCTGCAACTCCTGGACGGTGAGTTGGAGCGACTGCTGCCGCAACACCTCGGTGAACGTGCCGGGCAGCATCAACGACGACATGTACGGCGAGGTGGTGTTGAACACGGCCACGGCCCCCTGCAACGACAGCCCGGTCTTCACGGCGCAGCCCATCCCCTTCGTCTGCCTGAATCAGCCGGTGAACTACAACTTCGGGGTGTACGACCCCAACGGCGATTCGCTGGTGTACACCTTCATCGACGGCAGGGTCGACGCCGGCATCACACTGGGCTACGGTGCGGGGTACTCGGGCAGCAATCCGATCCCGGGCATCACGCTGGACCCGAACTCGGGTGCGGTGAGCTTCGTGCCGACGCAGACGGGCAACTTCATCGTGGTGGTGGAGGTGACCGAGTACGACGCCAACGGGAACGTGCTGGGCACGGTGATGCGCGACATGCAGTTCACCGTGATCAACTGCACGAACATCATCCCGGACGGACCGCAGGCGATGAGCAACCTCACCGGCGATGCCACGCAGACCGGGCCCTTCAGTTTGGAGCTGTGCCCCGGGGACCAGTTCTGCATGGACCTGGTGTTCAGCGATGGCAACTCCACGGATTCACTGACCCTCACCTCGAACGTGGCCCTGGTCTTCCCGGGAGCCACCTTCGTGCAAACGGGTGCGAACCCCGCCACGGCGAGCATCTGCGGAACAGCGCAGCCGAACACGAGCTCCACGGCCTTCACGGTGACCGCCGAGGACAACGCCTGCCCGGTGACCGGCCTGGTGAGCGCCACCATCGCCATCCAGATCCTGCCCAGCACGGTGATCGACATCCAGGACACGGTGCTGTGCTATGCGGACAACCTGGCGCTGCTGGCCACCGGGGGCAACATCTTCACCTGGGCCGTGCTGAGCGGCCCCCCGCTGCAAGTGCCGCTGAACTTCAGCTGCAACCCCTGCGCGAACCCCGTGGCCATGCCCACCGCCACCACGGTGTACGAGGTCACCAGCGATCTGCAGGGCCAGGGCTGTGTGAACAAGGACACGGTGACGGTGGTGGTGGTGCCGCCCTTCGGCTTCGACGCCATCACCATCACCGACCCCAACTGCTTCGGCTTCGCGGACGGCAGCGTGCAGGTGGTGCCGTGGGGAACGCCCGGACCGCCGTGGGTATACGAGCTGTATTCCGGCGGCGTGCTTCAACAGACCGATACTGCGAACGGGGCCGGCACGCTGACAGGCCTCGCAGACGGCACGTGGACCGTGGAGCTGGTGGAACCGAGCGGGTGCCGACACGACACCGTGCTGGTGCTGAACGAACCGGCCCTGTTGGTGGCCTCGACCAGCGACACCACCATCTGCCTCACCACCGAGGCCGTGCTGAGCGCACAGGCCGTGGGCGGCACCGCGCCGTACACCTTCACCTGGGACCAGGGGCTGCAGGGCAGTGGTCCGCACACGGTGGACCCGATGGTGGGTACCGTGTACACCGTGTTCGCCACGGACGACCAGGGCTGCACCTCGGCCCCGGTGACGGCGGCGGTGGACCTGTATCCCGCCCTCAGCGTGGTGGCCTCGGCGCCCGATTCCATCTGCATCGATGCGGCCTCTGACCTGAGCGCTGTGGCCGGAGGTGGGATCGGCGCCCCGTACACCTACACCTGGTACGAGCTGGGCAACGGGACGATCGGCACCGGTGACGTGCTCGCCTACACGCCCGGCGGCCAGGTGAACACCTTCCATGTGGTGGTGACCGACGGCTGCGGCACGCCCGCCGCGACGGACACCGTGTCCGTGGCGTGGTATCCGCCACCCGTGCCGCTGCTGGCGCCCGACCGGTACGAGGACTGCCACCCGGCCACCTTCACCTTCACCAACCTCACCGCCGCCGGCGATGTGGGCGCGCTGTGCGAGTGGGACTTCGGCGACGGCAACACGGCCCAGGGCTGTGCCACGGTGACGAACACCTTCGTGAACGTGGGCTGCTACGACGTCACCCTCACCGTGTACAGCCCCGAAGGATGCCCGGGCACGGCCACCTTCCCGCAGGTGGTGTGCGCCCGTCCCTACCCCGTGGCCGACTTCGACTTCTTCCCGCAGAGCGCGAACGTGCTCGATCCGGAGGTGGCCTTCTTCGACCGGTCGCAGTTCCAAGTGAGCTGGGCGTGGTCGTTCGGTGCGGGCTGTGTGCCCGATTCGGCCTTCGAACCCGACCCCATCGTGCTCTTCCCCGAGGATGATGAAGGCGACTACCCCGTGTGGCTCCACGTGACCAACCAGTACGGCTGCCCGGATAGCGTGATGAAGGTGGTGCACATCGACGGCATCTTCTTCCTGTACGTGCCCAACGCCTTCACACCGGACGGCGACGGGGTGAACGACCTGTTCGGTCCCTCGGGCCAGGGCCTGGCCGATGCCGACTACGAGTTCACCGTCTTCGACCGGTGGGGCAGCCCGGTGTTCCGTACCAATGATTGGCGCGAACACTGGTCGGGCATCGGGCCCGGAGGCGGTCCGGCAGGTCAGGGCGTGTACGCCTGGCGGCTGAAGGCCAAGGACCGCTACCGCGGCCACCGCAAGGAGGCCATGGGCCACGTGACGCTGGTGCGCTAGTCGATGCACCTTTGCGGCCGCTCCCGTGGCCGCTCCGCATCCCATCACCCGCAAGGACATCGACCGCCTGGCGGTTCCCGCGATCATCAGCGGCATCGCCGAGCCGTTGATCGCGCTGGTGGATACCGCCTTCGTGGGCAGCCTGGGCACCGCCGACCTGGGCGCGGTGGGCATCGCCAGCAGCTTCTTCCTCCTGGTGGTGTGGGTGCTGGCGCAGACGCGCAGCGCGGTGCTGAGCGTGGTGGCGCGCCACTACGGCGAGGAACGGCTGGACGCGGTCCGCGGCCTGGTGCCCATCGCCATCTGGATGAACGTGGGCCTCGGGATCTTCTTCCACCTGGTCACCGGCCCCTTCGCCGAGGACATCTTCCGCCTCTACAACGCGGAGGGCGCTGTGCTGGACAAGGCGGTGGACTACTTCCACATCCGCTCGATCGGCTTCCCGTTGTCGCTGGCCACCTTCGCCATCACCGGTGCCTTCCGGGGCATCCAGAACCTGAGCTGGAGCATGTGGATCAGCCTGCTGGGCGCGGCGGTGAACCTGCTGTTGAACCCGCTGCTCATCTTCGGCTGGGGCCCCGTCCCCGGCCTGGGCATCGAAGGGTCGGCCTGGGCCAGCGTCATCGCGCAGGCCGTGATGTGCGGCACGGCCCTGGTGATGCTGCGCACCCGGACCTCCTTCCCGGTCTGGCCGCGGCGATGGCACCACCCCGAGCTGAAGGGGCTGTGGCTGCTGAGCGGCAACCTCTTCGCACGCACGATGGCCCTGAACGCCTGCTACTACCTCGGCAATCGCTACGCGACCGGCTACGGCGAGGCCCACATCGGCGCGCACAGCATCGCCATGCAGATCTGGCTCTTCAGCGCCTTCTTCATCGACGGTTACGCGGCCGCAGGCAGCGTGCTGGCCGGTCGGCTCAACGGCGAGCGGAACTGGCGCGACCTGCACCGCATGAGCTGGCAGGTGGTCCGCATCAGTGTGCTCATCGGGGCCGCGCTGGCCGCCGTGTACGCCCTGGGCTACCCCTGGCTCGGTCCGCTGTTCACCAGCGACCCTGCGGTGCAGGACCTCTTCAACGGGGTGTTCTGGATGGTGATCCTCACCCAGCCCATCAACGCGGTGGCCTTCGCCTTCGACGGCATCTTCAAGGGCGTGGGCGATGGAGTGGCGTTGCGCAACGCGCTCCTGTTCAGCACGCTCCTGGTCTTCGTGCCCGTGGCGTGGGCCGGGCATGAGGCCGGTTGGGAGCTCCACGGCGTGTGGAGCGCCTTTCTGGCGTGGATGATCGCGCGTGGTGTCTGGCTCGCGGTGGTCTTCCAGCGGCGGCACGGACCGCAGGCCACCGGCGAGGGCACGCGTACTTTTGGGCCATGAGGGCTCCGCGCACCGGCCTGTTGATCCTGGGCATCGCCTTGGCGCCCGTGATCATCGCGCAGGACTACGTGGACACCACCGCGGCCCCGCGCAAGCCGACGCAGGAGCAGCCCCGCACCTTGAAGGACCGCATCTGGTTCGGCGGCGGGCTGGGCCTGGCCTTCGGCTCGGTGACCAACATCGCGGTGGAGCCCCTGGTGGGCTACAAGATCACCCGCAACGGCAAGCTTTCCGCCGGCCTGGGGATCAGCTACCAGTACTATCGGGACAACCGGTTCGCACCGGCCTTCGAGACGAGCGTGTACGGCGGGCGCCTCTTCACCCGCTACCGCATCATCGAGCAGCTGTTCGCCCACGCGGAATACAGCCAGATGAACTTCGAGCTCTATGACCGTTACCAGGACCGCTTCTTCCGGCGCTGGGTCCCCTTCCTGCTGATCGGCGGCGGATACTCGGCGCACCTGGGCGGCGGCACCTACCTGACGGCCACGGTGCTCTTCGACGTGATCCAGGACCCGCTCAGCCCTTACGCGGGTGGCGAACCGTGGATCGGGGCCGGGGTGGGCTTCGGTTTCTGAGCGTCCGGCACCGCCCTGCGCTGCGGTTAGTTTTGCGCCCCCATGCCGCGCCTGTTCCGCGTTCTGCTCACCCTGCCGCTTCTGCTGGTGGAGGTGCTGCTGGGCGTGGCCGTGGCCGGGCTGCCGCTGCTGTTGCTCGACATGCGGCTCACGCCACCGCTGGCGCCCGGTGAGGTGGCCGGGCTGCCCGAACGCGTTCCGCTCGGCGATGGAGGCTGGCGCACGGCGAACGGCTGGCTGGCCCCCACGCCGGACGGGCTGTGGGAAGCCTATGTGCAGGGCGGTGACCTGGAGCGCGGGCTCACCATCGGGTCCCTGGCCCGCGAGCTGATCCACAAGCAGGAGGAGCTCTTCGTCCAGCGCATCAAGGTGTTGGTGCCCGATCAGGACAAGCTGGGCTGGCTGCGCCACTTCATCGGCTTCTTCAACCGCGACATCGAGGAGCATGTGCCGCTGGAATACCGCCGCGAGATCTACGGGGAAAGCCGCGCCTTCGACCCCGCCTTCGACATGATCGGCACGGGCTACGAGCGGGCGTTGAACTACCATGCGGCCCACGACATCGGTCACGCGTTGCAGGACCTGGCCTTCGTGGGCTGCACCAGCTTCGCCGCGTGGGGCGAGCGCACGGCCGACGGCCAGCTGCTCATCGGTCGCAACTTCGACTTCCACCTGGGTGAGGAGTTCGCCTGCGACAAGCTGGTGCTGGCCATGCGTCCTGACAGCGGCCACCCCTTCGTCATCGTCACCTGGGCCGGCATGCTGGGCGCGGTGAGCGGCATGAACCTCGAGGGCCTCACGGTCACCATCAACGCCTCGCGCTCGGCCCTGCCCACCGGTGCACGCACGCCCATCAGCCTGCTGGCACGCGAGATCCTGCAGCACGCCGCCACGGTGGACGAGGCCGTGGCCATCGCCGCCCACCGCGAGGTCTTCGTCAGCGAGAGCATCCTGGTGGGCTCAGCGCGGGACGGGCGGGCGGTGGTGATCGAGAAGGCGCCGGACGGCATGGGGGTGCACGACCCCGGCAACGGGCCGGTGGTGTGCGCCAACCACTACCAGAGCGAGACCTTCTTCGGCTCGCCGGTGAACCAGGCCAACCTGCGCGAGAGCGACAGCATGGCGCGCTTCCGGCGGATGCGCGCGCTCACGGTCACCGGGCCGCCGCTCACCCCGGCCGATGCGGCGCGCATCCTGCGTGAGCGGCGCGGCCCCGAAGGACAGGCGGTGGGCCTGGGCAATCCCATGGCCATCGACCAACTGATCGCCCACCACAGCGTGATCATGGAGCCGGGAAAGCGAACGCTCTGGCTGGGCACAGGCCCTTACACACTGGGCGCGTTCCGCTGTTACGACCTGCGGACCATCTTTGCCCACGACACCCCTCCGCACGTGCCCCTGCATCGCCCCGAGACCCTGCCCGCCGACACGCTGCTCGGTTCACCCGCCATGGGCGACCTGGTATGGCACCGGGCCATGCGGGCGGCCCTGCTGGAGCGTCGCATGACAGGACGCACCTACAGGCTGAGCCCCGAGGACGAGGCGGCCTACGTGCGCACCGACCCGGACAACGCCATCACCTACAGCGACCTCGGTCATTGGTACCAGGCCCTCGGGGACCGGGAACGGGCCGCACGCTATTTCCGCGAGGCGCTGGCGCGCCCCGTGGCCAGCGTGGCCGAGCGACGCGAACTTCAGAAGGCCCTGGCCGCATGCGACCCGAGCTGATGCTGCCGCAGGGCCTCGATGCCGAGGCCATCGTCGCGCTGCAGGACCGGCTGCTGGGCGGGCATCTGCACCGCCTGGCCGAGCGGTCCCCGCACTACCAGCGGCTCTTCCGCGAGCTGCGTCTGCACCCCGGCGACATCCGCGGCGTGGACGATCTGCACCGGCTGCCGTTCACCCGCAACACCGACCTGGAGGCGGGCGGTGAAGCGTTCCTCTGCGTGGAGCGACGCGCGGTGATCGATCATGTGACCACATCGGGCACCACCGGCAAGCCCGTGGCCCTGCTGCTCGACGAGCCCGACCTGGAGCGCCTCACGGCCAACGAGCACAACTCGCTGGTGATGGCCGGGGTGACGTCCGACGACGTGGTGCAGCTGATGACCACGTTGGACCGCCGGTTCATGGCGGGGCTGGCCTACTTCCTGGGTGCCCGTGCGCTGGGAGCGGGCGTGGTGCGTGTGGGCCCGGGAGCGGCGGCCTTGCAGTGGGACAGCATCCACCGCTTCGGCACCACCACGCTGGTGGCCGTGCCCAGCTTCCTGGTGAAGCTCATCGACCACGCGCGAGCGCACGGCATCGACCCGGCCCGCAGCACGGTGCGCCGGGCGCTCTGCATCGGCGAGCCCATCCACGACCCGGATGGTGGTTGGAACAACCTGGGCCGGCGCATCAAGGAAGGCTGGGACATCGAGCTCCTGGGCACCTACGCCAGCACCGAGATGGCCACGGCCTGTACGGAAACGCGCGAGGGCAGCGGCCATGCCGTGCAGCCCCAGCTGATGCTGGTGGAGGTGCTCGACGAGCACGACCGGCCCGTCGCGCATGGCCAGGCCGGGGAGGTGGTGGTCACCCCCTTCCAGGTGAGCGCCATGCCGCTGCTGCGCTACCGCACCGGCGACATCTGCGTGCGGTATGATGGAGCCATGGACGGCGGTGGCGGCGGCATGCATCTGGGCCCGGTCCTGGGCCGGCGCCAGCAGCGCCTGAAGGTGCGCGGCACCACGCTCTTCCCCGCGCAGGTGCTCGACGCCATCAACGCCATGCCGGTGATCCCTACCTTCGTCGTTGTCTGCACCACGGACGAACTGGGGGGGGACGACCTGGAGGTCCTGGTCGATCTGGAGGGTGATGCGTTGGTCTTCCTGCGCGAGCACCTGCGCGCCACGCTGCGGGTGGCGCCCCGGATGACCACCCTGCCCGGCGCGGCCATCGAGACCCTGAAGTGGCCGCGGGACAGCCGCAAACCCCACCTGTTCATCGACCGACGCGACAAGCACCGCCATCACCCATGAGAACCCTTTGGTCCGCCCTGCTCCTCCTCTCCCTGCTGCCCGCGGCCCGCGCCCAGCAGAACACCCTCGCCGACCTGCTGGCGGACAAGGTGGGGCTCACCTGGATCGGCGTGGACTACTCGGCGGCGAGGTTCACACCGCGCTACGAGTTCGGACCGCTGGACCAGGCCGGTGCCACGTTCTTCAACCGCTGGAACATGCTCTTCGAGAGCGAGTCGGCCAAGTACACGCCCTGTCCGCACATCAAGGTGAAGAACTGCGAGCAGTTCACCAGCTACGTGGAGGCCGTGAACATGGCCGTGACCGTGCCCGAGGTGTGGAACAAGCCCGAACTGCAGCCCGAGGGCGTGCAGGAACTCGTGTCGCGGTACAAGACCGATGACCGGCCCGGGGTCGGCATGGTGTACATCGCCATTGCCTACGACGGCAAGGCCCTGAAGGCCGACTACTATGTCACCTTCTTCGACATGGCCACGCGACAGGTGCTGCACACCGAACGCGTGAGCGCCACCCCCGGAGGGGCCGGCCTTCGCAACTTCTGGGCCTCCACGGTGATCAAGGTGAACGAACAGCTCAAGGGCATCCGCAGGAAACTCCAGTGAACGTTGAACGGAACATGACGAAGATGGCACGAACGGCACGGCCGATGAGGAAGGCGCAGAAGGAACTCACCGCCGTGGAGGCGAAGGCCGCCGCACAACGCATCGCCTTCGGCCCGATGGTGTTCCAGGCCTGCTGGATCATGCAGCGCAAGGGGCTCTTTGATGCGTTGGCCCAGGCAGGCACCAAGGGCCTCACCCGGGAGGAGCTGGCCCGGACCTCGGGATTGTCACCCTATGCGGTGATGGTGTTGACGGACATGGCGCTCACCGCCGATGTGCTGGCGATGAAGGACGGCCGGATGGTGCTGACCAAGACCGGCGTGATGCTGGCGTTCGACGACATGACGCGGGTGAACATGGACTTCACCGGCGATGTGTGCTACGCGGGCCTGGCCCACCTGGAGGAGGCGCTCGTGGAGGGCCGTCCCGCCGGGCTGAAGGTCTTCGGCGATTGGCCCACGGTGTACCAGGGGCTGGCCCATCTGCCGCCGCATGTGCGGAGCAGCTGGTTCCACTTCGACCATTATTACAGCGACCACTCGTTCCCGCCCGCGCTTGAGATCGTGTTCCGCGACCATCCGAAGGTGGTGATGGACGTGGGGGGCAACACGGGCAAATGGGCCTTGAGCTGCCTGCGCCACGACCCGAACGTGCGGATGTTGGTGGTGGACCTGCCCGGTCAGTTGCGCGAAGTGGAACGCAACGTGAAGGCCGCCGGCTTCGGCGACCGCCTCACCACGGTGGCCGCGGACATGCTGGACCCCACGAGCACGCTTCCGGAAGGGGCGGACGCCATCTGGATGAGCCAGTTCCTGGACTGCTTCGGCGAGGACGAGATCGTGGCCATCCTGCGCAAGGCCCGCGCGGTGATGCGGCCCGGCATGCCGCTGTACATCATGGAGACCTTCATCGACCGGCAGCGGTTCGAGGCGGCGGCGTTCTCGCTGGCGGCCACCTCGCTCTACTTCACGGCCACCGCGAACGGGAACAGCCGCATGTACCGTGCGGAGCACTTCGCGCCCCTGGTCGCCGCGGCCGGCCTGCGGGTGGTGAAGGAGCACGACGACGTGGGCCAGGGCCACAGCATCTGGCGCTGCGAGCTGCCCTGAGGCATTGGACCGGTGGCGCGTCGCCGCCCATCTTTCTTCTTCCTCCTTGGCTCGACATAGCCTTGCCGCGCTTCGCCAGAGCCGTCTGCGGCGGCGGCGCGGCGAAGGCTATGGTGAAGCCACCCCGCCTTCGCCAAGGCTATGGCGGAGATACCCCGCCTTCGCCAAGGCTATGGCGGAGATACCACCACCTTCGCCCCGCTCACCCACCGCGACCCGTCCAGCAGATGCACATGGTACAGGCCTGGGGGAAAAGCTGAAAGGGGAAAGCTGAAATCTGAAACAGCCTGCGGCAGGGTTTCCTCCTGCACCAAGCGCCCCTGCGCATCCGTCAACGCCAGGCGCAAGGCCCCCCGCGCCGCGAAGCCCGCCGGCAAGCGCAAATCCACCTGCACAGCGCCACCCGCCACGACCGGGTTCGGCCACACCCGCAGCGCATTCCGCAGGTCCGTCACCTGCTCCAGGATGGCGTCGAACACCTGGCAGCCCGGCATCAAGCAACCAAAGCTGTCCACCTTCACCAGCCACGCGTCCTGGCTCACCAGCGCGCTGTCGAAGGCCGTGCCTGCCAGTATGAAGCCGCCGTCCAGGGTGCGGCGCACATCGTAGGTGTAGTTGGGCAGGTTCGTGGTCTGGTAGTAGCGCTTCCAAAGCAGGGTGCCCGTGCTGTCCAACCGCGACAGCATGCCCACCTGCACACCGTTCACGGTCGTTTGCCCTCCGCTCACCACCAGGTCACCATTGTCCATCTCAATGGGTTTGGCGTAGTACACGCCGAAAAAGGGTGGGTCCGGATCCGGCACTGACCACACCTCATCGCCATTGGCCTCCAGCAGGTACAGCACCGGGCGTAGGTCCGTTCCGCTGCTCGCCCGTTCGCCACCGGCCAGGGCGATGCGTCCGTTCCGAAGCACCGTCGCAAAGCCCGCATTGTCGCTCCACGGGCTGCCGTAGCTGCGTTGCCACAGCAGCTGCCCCGTGGCGTTCGTCCGCATCACGTGCATGTCGTACTGCCCGCCGCTCTGCACCTTGTAGCCGGCCAATATGAAGCCGCCGTCCGCCGTAGTGTCTATGCTATAGGCTACCTCAGGTCGCTGGGCGTCACCCAATCGTCTTGTCCACAATGTATCCCCATCAGGTCCATAGCGCACTACGTAAAATTGACTCGCTACGGTCCCGGAATAACCTGCGGCACAGCAACCACTGTCAGGTGTTGCGCACAATGCGAAGAACGAATCGTGTATCGTATCCACCCCAACAACCGATGTCCACAACGTGTCGCAAAGCGCCGAGAAACCAACCACGAATCCATCCGTGGGGTAAGCTCCAGTTGGGTTCATGCCACCAGCCCAAACCCAATTGCCGTTGTGTAGCCGAGAAGCGATCCTTGATGTCCCGGATTCTAACGCGGCTCCTTGCTTCTCATAGACCCGTGTGTACAATGTGTCGCCGGTGTCGTCCACTGAACGGGCACGGAAATAGCCGTTCGCACCTTGATTCCATATCGTCAGTGTCCTATAAGATGTATCCGGAAAGGTCGCCACACTTCCCTGGACATCCGCGCTACCAGTACCCGACCCATCATAGAGTCGCATCCACCTGACGTCCTGAGCCTTGGCGAGCAGTGCGAAGAACCCAGCTAGCAATAAACTGAGTTCGCGTTTCATGGTGCACGAAGAATGATCCTTGCTTGATCCACGCTCTCATCCTGGAATACGAGCTCGACGATATAGACACCAGGCTCCACAGGCCCAGGGTCGAGTTCAACTCCGTTCATCAGCAACGGTATCAAGCGGCCGTCCATCGCGCGCAGCCGCGCGGTACGGATTCGTAGATCGTTCTGGAGCAGGATACGGAAAGACCTGTTCGTCGGGTTCGGATAGACCGTAATACCCGACGGTTCCGCTGTTGTCTGTGGTACTGTTTCCATACTTCTTATCCCAGGTAGGTCATCGTTGATCTTCCAAGGGCACCGCATGTAGGGCTCTCGCGTCAGGTGGCGCAGCAGGGCCTTCGGGCTCATCGCCCCGTGCGGGTCGGCTGCGATCAGCTCGCGCAGCCAGGTCACATAGGCCGGGTCTTCCTGGCTCAATCCGGACAGTACGCTCAGCCGCAGTTGGTAGAGCTGGGTGGTCAGGCTGGGACTACCGCCCTCAGCGGCCAGCAGCAGTGCGATCACCGAGTCCGCGCGCACCAGGTCGCCCAAGGCCAGGTAATACGGTACCCAGCGGTGATGGTCCTCGGCGCTTTCGTCCAGCACCTCCAGCAGGCTGTCCATCGGCTCGTGCTCCAGCACGTATTGCATCAGCATGTTCTCCGTGACACGCAGTTGTGCACGCAGCTCGGCGATCTGGTGCTCCAAGGCCAGGATCGTCAGGCTGTCCTCCTCGTGCTCCAGTTCGTCCTCCGCGCCCGCGATCAGGCTCTTATAGGCATCCCGGCGCTCAACCAACTCTGTTTTACTTCCTGTTAGCAGAGTTTCACAGGTTCTGTATGTGCTGTTTGGACAAGGAAAAGGAACAGGGACGTTCCCCGCCACAGGAAGCAGATCACTGTGGTCAGAATACATGAAACCTGGATTATCCGCCAGGGTGTTGTCGTCAAAGTAGAAATGATCTTTGGTGGCGGTGTCCGTATCCAAAGCTGAGAAGATGTTCCCAGCTTGCAGCTCGGCATCCAAGCAACTCCCTTGGTCCCGCAATAGCCCGAAGTTCAAGCTATCCCCGCTGATCCAATTGCTCACCACCGCAATGTCGTGGCGCAGCACATCGCTGGGCTCCCCGAAGGTGTTGCACTCCAGCATCAGCCCGTACGCGTCAATACCCTTGTTGCGCCCCTCGCATTGCACCGCCACATGCACCCCGCTGATGCTGTTCATATGGGCCAGGCTGCTGGCCGGGTCGCTGCCGTTCACGTTGCTGCGGTTGATCACCATGCCGTAGCTGAGCCCGGTGGCGCTGCTGTCCAGCGCGCCGGCGGTGATCTCGTTGCCCTCGATGTGCATCTCTCGGCTCATCAGCGTATAGATACCCACCGGGTGGTCGTAGCCCACGTTCACATCGTCGTCCGCGTAGCCATGCTGCTGGCTGGGCGGCACCTCGATGGTGTTGCCCAGGATCTTCGAGGGATAGGTCTCGCCCACCATCAGGATGGAGTGGATGCAGTCCGTGAAAGCGTTGTTCGCGATCCGATGGGCGGTCAACCCTGCGGCACCCTCCAGCCACACGCCCTCGCTCAGGCCCTGGAATTCGTTGCTGTAGCACGTCACGCTGGCATCGAAACCGAAGACCCCCGTTCCCCGTCGATGGGGCGGGGGCGGGGTGCCTGGCCAGGTCGAACTGAACACGTTCCCCGTGATCACCGGATTGAACACCCCTTCCAAGCTGATGTGTTCCGGAGAGGCCCCGCGTTCAGCCTGTCCGTGGTCCAGGTCCGCCTCGATCAGCGGCCCTACGTTCAGGAAGCTGCTGTTGCGGATGTCGCACAGGTTGCGCAAGGTTCCACCGCTCCCCGGGTTCGTCGTTCGTTTGATCCGCACCGCCCGGCCATTCTGCCGGAACGTGCATCCATCCACGTGCACCACGCCACCGTTGTAGGCCTGCTCTCCGCTGGGGTCGTTCGTGCGGTACACGCGCACCGCCTCCCGTGCATGCTCGAACACACAGCCTTCTGCGCGGAAGTACCCTTGCTCGTCGAAGTACAGGTTCTGCGTGGCGTCCTTCGTTCCCCACACCTCCACCCCATGCCACATGGTCCAGCATGCGTTCGTGAAGGTCACCCCATCGGCGATCAGCTCGGCATTTCGCTCCACCACCACCTGGCCCATCGGTCCGAAGGCCAGTTCCACACCGCTGCCGATCGTCAAGCTGGCGCCCGGTCGCACGCGCAGGGTGCCACCGATCGTCAGCGTACCGTCGGTGTTGGCATCGCCCGGCAGGGTGCTCACCGTCCAGGTCGCCGAGCTGTCCACCACCACATCCCCCGCCTCCATGTATCAGTCGTCCAGGCAGGCCAGGCGGCAGGGCTTGTCCGGCGCCACCGCGCTCAGCGGCAGCACCGTGCCCCCCTGGTTCACCACCGTGAAGTTGCCGTCCACCACAGGGTCGTCGTAGTACAGGGTGCCGCCCGCCTCCACCACGATCACCGCGTCCATGATCGTCACGCACGGTTCAATGATCAACGTGTTCCCGTCCGCGATGCGGTAGAACGAGGCCGAATCGCCCAGGGTGCTCGGCACGGGCACCAGCTGCGGGTCCAGCAGCCCCAGCGGGTCCACCGTCTCCACCGCCGCCCGGCTGGGGTGTGTGCCGTGCACGGTGCGGAAGGTGGTGCCTCCGGGGAACACCAGGGGCGTGCCTTGGTAGGCGCTGTCCATCGCGATCGTCACGTCGCTCGGGTTGTAGATCACCTTCTCCTGGGCGTTGATCAGTCGCAGGTCGATCGGCTTGTCGATCACGTAGGTGTGGGGCACCTCGTTCCACGGCGCGCCGCCCCACAGCGCGTCCATCTGGCCGGTGATGCTGTCCACGGCATAACCGGCGTAGCAACTTCCGTTGTTCGACAACAGGGGGGCCTCCAGCAGGGCGTAGGGCGGTGGTCGGTCGGCCGTGGAGGCCGGGTCGAACGCATCGCTCAGGTCGTCCGGGTACAACTGCAACAGGTCTTCCCAGTCCAGGGGCACCGGGAAGTGGTTGGCCGTCCCTCCTCCCGCCACCCCGCTCCAGCCCGCGTTCGTCGTCGCTTCGTACGTGTGCCCGGCGCTGTCCGTGCGCACAAAGGGCCGAAAGCACAGGTCGTAATACTGCTTCTCGTTCGAAGGTCCGTCCACGAAAGGATAGTACCGCATCCGTCCGCGCGTGTGGTCATACACCCAGCTCACCGAGTCCAGGGCCACATCGTTGTCCCCAAGCAGGTACACGGTGTGTTTCAGCACTGTATGCGGTAGCAAGCTTCGTTCCCCAGGTCCCCGCATGTTCCAGGTGCACCACCGGCGATCATCTGCTCCGAGGCCGGCACTTGGTAGTCGCTCATCCAAGCCGACCCGCCCCCTTCCGATCCGGTGAAGTCGCCGCGCACCTCACGCATCAGCGTCCGGGTCGGTTCTGTCAGATACTGGTTCGTGCTGTTCCACGCCCAGCCCGTGCAACCATATCCTTCGGATGTGTAGCCATAGCTCGCCAGGTCCGGCATCACCATCGGCCTCAGCACCGTGTCCAGCGGTGCCGGCGGCGGGGTGAAGGGGAAGGACACCACCTCGATCCGGTAGGTGGCGTAGCGATCCTGCTCGCCCAGGTTCCAATGCCCGTCCGAAAGAAAGATCTGATACTCCCCCACGTAGTTGTTGCAATTGCCTCCGCAATTCAGGGGCACCGGCACCTGGAAGACCTGTCCGTCCAGGTCCGGGTAGGGGTTCACCATGTACTGCCCGCTCAGCGGCAGCCCCGTCGTCAGCACCACCGGCAGCATCCAACTCCGCGTGTCCATGGGTGGGGGGGGGTTAGTGGGTTGAAGGTAGGGAGAAGCGCTGAACTCCAGTGGCATGGGAAGGTCAGCCATACACTCTTGCATGCAACAGCCTAACCGCCCGAACCTGTTCGCTCTACTACAGGCGGCTGATGGATCGGGAAGATGTGGTCAACCCGTACTTGCGGCTACCCCTTCACCACCACCTCCCCCCCGCCGGTCTCGCGCTGGATCTTCTCCACCAGATAGCGCTTGCCCAGCAGTTCCGCGCAGGTGACCACGCTGCTGACGGTGACCCCCAGGATGCCGTGCAGGTTGATGTTCTGCCCGGTAAGGAACAGGTTGGGGACCTTGGTACGGGGCGAGAGGTAGGTGCGCATCGGCGCGCTCGCCTCCTTTTGGATCCCGTAGGTGGTGCCTTCCGGGCAGCCGATGTAATCGCGGAAGGTGAGCGGCGTGGTGGTCCAGCGGCCGGTGATCGCGTCGCGCAAGGCGGGGTACCACCGATGCACGTGCTCCAGCACCTCCTCCGCGGCGCGGTGCTTGAACGCCTCGTAGTCGGCATCGCGTCCGCCGGGTTCGGCCACGGTGTTGCGCGTGCCCGCCCAGCGCGCCACTTCCGCGTAGGGCATGAAGGTCATGATGGACACCGCGTCCACCGTGCCGTCGTCGCCATGCATCAACGGTGTGAACAGCATGAACTGGCCGCGCTGACGGCTGGAGCCCGGGTCCATGGGCGCCCACACGTCGTGATCGGCGAAGTGGTAGTGGTTGTGGTCGTGGTACGGGAACGACCCGGGCCGCAGCGCCAGGTGCACGCAGAAGGTGCCGATGGTGTTGTCCATCGCCTTCACGCGGTTGCGGTACGCGGGGCGCACACCGTCGCCGGTTATAATGTCCAGCACCGCGGCCGGATGCACGTCGGCCACCACGCGTCGGGCGGTGAAGCGATCGCCATCCGCGGTATGCACGGCGCGGACACCCATCGCGTCGGTGTCCAGGCGGGTGACGCGCTTGCGGGGCAGGATCACCGCACCGTGGGCGCGGGCCTCGCGGGCGAGCAGCTTGGCGAGCTGCGATCCACCGTCCACGCACCGCCAGGCGCTCTCGATGTAGGTGTTCAGCACGAGCGCGTGCATGTAGAAGGGCGTGCGGTCGCCACGGCCGGCGTGCAGCACGTTGGGCGCACCGAGCACGGCGCGCAGAGCGGGATCGCGGGTCAACGAGGCGATGTGGTCGCGGGCGTTCACCTGCAGGGCCGGATCCTCCCACTCGTTGTGCTCGGCATAGCGCAGGTAGTAGAGCGGGAAACGTTCGCAGGTGGCGCGAAGATCATCACTGAAGCGTTGGATGGCGGCGCGTTCACGCGGAAAGAGCCCGGTGAGCCGATCCACGAAATGGGCATGGCCCTGCGCGAGGGGATGCTCCTGCGGATCGTCGCCGAAGGTGATGCGGTCGAAGCCGTCCACGTCCATGCGGTGCAGCTTCAGGCCGTCGCGGATGCCGAGGTAGCGGAAATAGCGGTCGAGGTTCTGGCCGGGCAGCAGACCGCCGAGGTAGTGCACACCGGTGTCGAAGAGCCGCTTCTCCCGGCTGAAGACCTGCAGGCTGCCGCCGAGCTGGCTGTTCTGTTCCAGCACGCACACGCTCAGGCCTTCGCGCGCCAGGATCACGGCGCATTCAAGCCCGCCGAGCCCGGCGCCGATCACCAGCACATCGAAGGAGCGGTCGCTGCTCATGCCGGCTTGGTCAGGGCCGCCAGGGCGTTGGAGGTGATGCGGCCCTCGTCCACCCATTCCAGACGCAGGCCGCTCATGGCCGCCATGCGCTCCAGGTCCTTCCGGCCCATGAACGTGAGGGGCGCGGCCGTCTTGTTGAAGCCCAGGCCGGTGGAGAACCGCTCCGTCCAACGGGTTCGCGCATGGCGTAGCGCATCGCCCGTGAAGCCGTCGCGCACCACGATGACGCCGCCCGGGCGCAGGGCCTCCGCACAGGAACGCAGCAGCTCCTCCTGCCGCGCCATCGGCAGGTAGTGCAGCACGTCCTTTAGAAGATAGGCATCCGCCGGCGGTGGCCGCCAGGTGAGCAGGTCGGCCTGCTCGAACCGCAGGTTGTCGCCGCGCAGCAGGCTGTGCGCGGCCACGGCCACCTTGTCCGCATCGTGGTCCACGCCGAGCAACCGGCGTTCCGGAGCGCTCCAATGCAGCAGGTAGGTGAGCGGACCGTAGCCGCAACCCAGGTCCACGATATCGCCCGTGCGCGGCAGCAGCGCATGGATGTGTTCGTCCAGCCGGGCGTCGATGCGGGACTTGATGCGGATGTACCACTCGAGCACGGGACCCTTGTAGGTGAAGGCACGCACGAGCTGTGCCCGGAAGAAGGCCGGGGTCTCGCGGGCCTCACGCAGCGCGCCATGCTCCTGCCGGAACCAGGCGGTGATGGCCTTGGTGCGCTCGCGCAGCGGTTCCGGAAAGCGCGGGTCGTCCGGCATGATCGGCGGCAGCGTGCGCATGGTGATGGTGGTGTCCTTCAGCATGGCGTCACTCTTGGCCATGGCGTAGCCCACGCCATGCAGCAGCACCGGCACCAGCGGCAGCCTGAGCTCCTGCGCCATGTGGAAGGCCCCCTTGTGGAAGCGGCCGATGCGTCCGTCGCGGCTGCGCGTGCCCTCGGGGAACACCACCAGGCTCCAGCCGCGCTGCACGGCCTCGCGCACCCGCTCGGTGTTGGTGGTGATGTCGTCCTCGCTGCGCACGAACCCCGTGAAGCGCACGAAGGCCCCGAAGAAGGGGGAGTTCCACACCCAGCGGTTGGTCATCATGATGGTGCGGGGGTGTACCATGAGCATCACCAGGATGTCGACGAAGGAGGCGTGGTTGGCGATCAGGATGGCGGGTCCGTTGCGCAGCGCGGGGCGGAAGTCCTGCACGTCCTTGCGCACGTTGGCCATCACGTACACCAGCGATCGGGTGAAGATCATGAGCGAACGGCCGAACACGCGGCGTTTGGTCTCACGCGGGATGGGCGACACGGCCACCAGGGGCAGCACCGCGAGCTGCACCAGGCATCCGGACAGGAAGTAGACGAAGGCGAAGAGGGAGATCAGCAGCGAGCGCAGGGTGAAGGGCATCCGGCCCTTGGCCGCGCGGCCGGTGATCAGCCAGCGGTAGAGCACGGGTTGTACCGTGAGGGAGATCGCCAGGATGCACAACATGCCCACCACACTGAGCAACGCGATGCTGCGCAGGGCGGGATGCTCGGCCAGGAGCAGGACGCCGGTGCCGATCACCGTGCTGGCCACGGAGAGCACCACCCCCGCGCGGATGGCCGGCAGGTCGTCGCTGCCATCGCGATAGCGGTTGAGGATGCCGCTGCTCGTGAACAGGCAATAGTCGTCGCCGAGGCCGAAGATGAAGGTGCACACCAACACGTTCACCATGTTGAAGGGGATGTCGAACAACCCGCAGATGCCCAGGATCCACACCCAGCTCACCAGCATGGGCAGGAAGGTGATGACGGCCAGTTCGATGCGCCCGTAGGTGATCAGAAGCACGCCGAACACCAGCAGCGCGGTGATCCAGAGGACGCGCTGCAGTTCATCGCCCACCAGTGCCTTGAGCCGGTCGCCGAGCAGGCCGCGGTGGAGCACTTCGCTCGGCGTACCGGTGAGCAGGGCCTGCACCCGGGCCTCATCACCGGGCCGCACACGCGCCAGGGCCATGCAGCGCACACGGCCATCGGGGAGCAGTGTCACGGTGCCTTCCTCGAGCAGGGCCTTGGTGGCACTGTCCAGCGGAAGGGGTGCGGCACCTGTGATGGCGCGCATCAGCGGCGTGAAGGCCTCGGCCGCGAAGCCCGCCCGGTCGGCGGCGCGCAGCAGCCGAAGGCGGAAGGCGGCGCTGTCGTGCCGCTGCAGGACGTTCACCCACGCCGACCTCGACCGCTCCCGCACGCTGTCCGCCGGGAGCAGGTCCGTGGGGGACACCAGGGTGACGAACGATGCCGGCGCTGCGGTGCGGAGACGGTGGACGGCCTCGCCTGTGGCGCGGCGGGCCCCTTCCTCATCGTCGGCCTCGGTGACGATGAACACGGTCCGCAGGTCCCCCGATGCGCCGAACAGCCGCTCACGCAGCTCGCGCATGGGGGCGGGCATGTAGCTCAGCCGCTCCGGATCATCCTCGAAACGCACCCGGTCCGTGAAGGGCCAGAGCGCCAGCGTGATCAGCAGCACCGCCAGCGGGCTCCAGGCCACGGCACGCCGACGCCACGCGGGGATCGGCCGCGGGAAAGGCTCCGGTGCCGGCCGGGCGGGCCAGCGCACCGGCACATGGGGCAGCACCACCAGGGTGAACAGCGCGGCCGAGCCGAGCATCAGGGCGGCCATCAGGCCCAGGTCGCGCAGCAGGGGCGCCCCGAGGGTGCGCAGGGCCATGAAGGCGAGGATGGTGGTGGCACTGCCCAGCAGCAGCGGGGTGGCCACATCCTTCACGGTGCGCTCCACATCGCGGCTGTGGCGCAGGTGGGTGAAATGATGGAGCGCATAGTCCAGCGCGATGCCCAGGAGGGTGGCGGAGACCCCGAGGGCGATGGAGGACAGTGTCGGGGCCGCCCAGGCGAGGATGCTCAAGGCGTTCAAAAGACCGAAGGCGGCGGGCAGCAGCACCAGCAGGGGCATGCTCCATTTGCGGTAGTAAGCGAGCAGCAGCAGCAGGAAGAGCGCCACGGAGATGCCGGTGGTGAGGCGCGAATCCGCGGCGACGCGCAGGTTGTTGGCCCGGGCGATGGCGGCAGGGCCGAAGACCTCGGCCTGTACGCCGGTGCCGCACGCCTCGGCCATGTGCAGCCGCAGTTCATCCACCAGGTGGTCCAAGGCGGTGTCGGGCAGTTCCGGCCGTGGACGGAGCAGCACCACCGCCGTGCTCCCGCTGCGATCCAGCAGTACGCCCGAGGAGCCATCCACCCCGCCGAGGTCCGAACGTGTGCGGATGACCTGAAGATGACCGTCCAGCAGGTGGGCCGGGTCCCCCAGGATCAGCGGCTCCTGCACCATGCCGCCAGGTCCCAGCAGGCGGGCACGCACTCGGCCCATGAGGCTGTCCAGTCCGTGGTCGTCGAGGGCCAGCAGGCGGGCCAGCGCGCTGGTGTCGGCGAAAGCGGGCAGGTCGCGCAGGGCCACCTCCACCGCGGCATCGAACCACTGCGGGTCCGGCGTGTTGTCGATCTGGATGAAGCGATCGGCGGCGGCCCCGGAGCGAACGGCCTGCGTGAAGCGGTCCGAGGCGGCGATGGCACTGTCGGGCGCAACACCCGCCTCCGCGGTGAAGCCGACCAGCAGCCGGTCCGCGCCGGGCGCCGTGCCCAGCAGGGTCCGGAAACGCTCCACCTGCGGGTCGCTCGGCAGCGCGTGGAACAGGTCGTTCACCAGCCGCAGGCGCGGGAGGGAGAGCGCCACGAAGACCGCCCAGGCCGCCAGAAAGGCCACCAGCAGCCAGCGGCGGCTCCGCAACATCCGGTACAACGCGCTGAACCCTTCTCCCATGCTCGTTCGTCACGCGGTCGCCACGGACCCGGCGAAATTAGACCGGTAGGTTAACTTTGCCCGCCTTTTCCCAACCCTTGCCCGTGACCGTGGACATCCGCCCCCGCACTGTGCGTGACCTTGACCTTGAGTCCTTCGTGGCGATCGCGATGGGCGAAGGCACCCTGCGTCCCTCGGTGGAGGACCTGGACGCGGCCGACCGTTCCTACGCCTTCCTGCAGGAGTTCGCACGGGACAAGGTGATCTACGGCATCAACACCGGCTTCGGCCCGTTGGTGCAGTACCACATCCCCGAAGCGGACAGCGAGCGGCTGCAGTACAACCTGCTTCGGAGCCATGCCTCGGGCATGGGCGCCCCCCTGCCCGATGTGGCGGTGCGGGCCTGCATGCTGAGCCGGGCGATCACCTTCCTGCTGGGCTATTCGGGCGTGAGCCGTGCCGTGATCGACCAGCTGCTCACGTATCTGGAACGGGGCATCCACCCCACCATCCCGCAGCATGGGGGCGTGGGGGCCAGCGGCGATCTGGTGCAGCAGGCCCACATCGGCCTGGGCCTGATCGGCGAAGGCACGGGCACCTACCAAGGCGTGCGTCGGCCGATGGCCGAGATCCTCAAGGAAGCAGGCGTCGCGCCGCTGAAGTTGAGCATGCGCGACGGCCTGGCCATCGTGAACGGCACGGCCTGCATGAGCGGTCTCGGCGCCATCAACGTGCACCACGCGCGTCGGCTGGTGGACCGCGCCATCGCCATGGGCGCGCTGATCAGCGAGGTGGTGGGCGCCTACGACGACCATTTGAGCGACGTGCTCAATGGCGCCAAGCGGCACACCGGCCAGAACGTGGTGGCCGCGGGGCTGCGCGGCAGGCTGGAAGGCGCCTGTTGGACCAAGAAGCGCGAGGAGCACCTCTACAAGCAGCGCGACCGCTCCAACGGCAGCATGTTCGACCACAAGGTGCAGGAGCATTACAGCATCCGCTGCATCCCGCAGGTGCTCGGGCCCATCCACGACACCGTGGAGCAGAGCGCCCGCGCGATCCACGACGAGCTCCTGAGCGTGGACGACAACCCGGTGGTGGACCACCGCACCGCCAGCGTGTACCACGGGGGCAACTTCCACGGCGACCAGGTGGCCCTGGCCATGGACCAGTTGAAGCTGGCGGTGGCCAAGCTGTGCATGCTCACCGAGCGCCAGTTGAACTTCCTGCTGAACGACAAGGTGAACGGCCGGTTCCCGCCGTTCCTGGTGATGGGCCGACCCGGCATCGACTACGGGCTGCAGGGCATCCAGTTCACCGCCGTGAGCACCACGGCCGAGTGCCAGGCGCTCAGCACCTCGTTGTACGTGCATTCGATCCCCAACAACAACGACAACCAGGACATCGTGAGCATGGGCACCAACGCGGCCTGGATGGCGGCGCGGGTGATCGACAACACGGCGCAGGTGATGGCCATCCAGTGCCTGGCCCTGGCCCAGGCGGTGGACATCGCGGGGGTGAAGGACACCCTGGCCCCCGCCAACCGGGCCTTCTATGAGGAGATCCGCGCGGTGGCCGCGCCGGTGATCACCGATGCGCCCAGCACGGCCACCCTGCACGACCTGCGTTCCCGCCTGCTGATCAACGACCTGTTCCCCGGATGAGCGCCACCCCCGAACGCTATGCCCTGGTCACCGGGGCCTCCCGTGGCATCGGCCGCGCAGTGGCCGTCGCATTGGCCGCCGACCATGGCTTGAACATTCTTGTGAACTACGCCAAGGGAGCCGAGCAGGCCGAGGAGACCGCCCGGATGGTGCGTGAGCACGGGGTGAAGGCCGAGACCCTCGGCTTCGATGTCACCGACCGGGAAGCGACGCACGCGGCCATCACCGCCTGGACCGAAGCACATCCCGAGGCCCGCATCGAGGTGCTGGTGAACAACGCCGGCATCACCAAGGACAACCTGTTCGTCTTCCTGCAGCCCGAGGACTGGCACGCGGTGATCGACACCAGCCTGCACGGCTTCTTCAACGTCACCAGCGCGGTGATGCAGAAGATGGTGCGACAGCGGTCGGGCCGCATCATCAATGTGGTGAGCGTTTCGGGCGCCAAGGGCGTGGCCGGGCAGACCAACTACAGCGCAGCGAAGGCCGCCGTCATCGGCGCCACGCGCAGCCTGGCCCAGGAGGTGGCCAAGCGGAAGATCACCGTCAACGCGGTGGCGCCGGGCTTCATCCGCACGGACATGACCAAGGACCTGCCGGTGGACCAGCTCAAGGGCATGATCCCCATGGAGCGCTTCGGCGAACCCGAGGAGGTGGCCCATGCGGTGTCCTTCCTGGCCTCGCCGCGCGCGAGCTACATCACCGGCGAGGTGATCCACGTCAACGGCGGCATCCACTCCTGATCGCACTGTGGAGCGCGTCGTCATCACCGGCATGGGGATCTGGTCCTGCCTCGGCAAGGACCTGGCGGAGGTGTCCGAGAGCCTGCGCATCGGCCGTTCGGGCATCGTGTTCGACCCGGTGCGCAAGGAGATGGGCTTCCGCAGCGCCCTCACCGGCAAGGTGGACATGCCCGACCTGAAGGCCGAACTGGGCCGCCGCCAGCGTGTGGGCATGGCCGAGGAGTGCTTCTATGCCTATGCGGCCACCGCCCAGGCCTTCCGGCAGGCCGGCATCGCCGAGCAGACCTTCCTGGACCACGAGGTGGGCATCCTGTACGGCAACGACAGCAGCGCGATGGCCGTGGTGGAAGGGGTGGATGCCCTGCGGCGCAAGAAGGACACCACCCTCATCGGCTCGGGCTCCATCTTCCAGTCGATGAACTCGACCGTGACGATGAACCTGGCCACGATCTTCCGGCTGCGGGGCATCAACTTCACCGTCAGCGGCGCCTGTGCCAGCGGTTCGCACGCCATCGGCATGGGCTACCTGCTGATCAAGCAGGGGCTGCAGCGCATCGTGCTCTGCGGCGGTGCGCAGGAGGTGAACCCCATCGCCTTCTGCAGCTTCGATGGCATCTCGGCCTTCAGTGTGCGCGAGCAGGACCCCACCCGCGCTTCGCGCCCCTTCGACAAGGACCGCGACGGGCTGGTGCCCAGCGGGGGCAGTGCCGCCCTGGTGCTGGAGAGCCTGTCGTCGGCGCTGGAGCGCGGCGCGCCGATCCTCGCTGAGGTGATGGGCTACGGCTTCTCCTCCAACGGGCTGCACATCAGCGACCCCGACCTCGATGGCCAGGTACGCGCGCTGAACATGGCCCTGAAGATGGCCGGCATGGGCCCGTCCGACATCGAGTACATCAACGCCCACGCCACCTCCACTCCCATCGGCGACCTGGTGGAGGCCCGCGCCATCGACGCCGTGTTCGGCGCCCACCGCCCCCTGGTGAGCAGCACCAAGAGCATGACCGGCCACGAGTGCTGGATGGCCGGCGCCAGCGAGGTGGTGTACAGCGTGCTGATGATGCAGGGCGGTTACCTCGCCCCGAACATTAATTTTGAAGAACCCGATGAGGCTTCCGAGCGTTTGAACCTCGTGAGCCGTCCGATGGACAGGAGAGTGGACGTGCTGCTCTCCAACTCCTTCGGCTTCGGGGGGACGAACTCATCATTGATCATCAAACGCTACGCCAGCTGACATGAGCACCGTTGCGCAACGGGAGGAGATCGAAGCCCGCACCAAGGTGTTCCTGGTGGAGGAGTTCGAGGTGCAGGAGGACCTGATCCTGCCGGACGCCGACATGAAGGAGACCCTGGCCCTCGACAGCCTGGACTACGTGGACCTGGTGGTCGTGATCCAGGACAACTTCGGTGTGAAGCTCACCGCGGAGGATTTCCAGCGGATCGGGACCTTCCAGGATTTCTACGAGCACATTGAGCAGCGCATCGCCCGCGCCTGAGGACCGCCCTGCGGCCTGGCAGGGCCGCAGCCGGGGCACTCCGCTCGGCCACCGCATCTTCATCTTCCTCATCCGCCGCGTGGGCCTGTGGGCGGCGTACACGCTGCTGGTCCCCGTATCCCTCTACTTCGTGATCGCCGCCCGCGAGCCCGGCCGTGCCTGGTTGCGCTACTACGCCCGCGTGCGTCCCACCGACCGCAGCCCCCGCTGGTGGGTCCTGTTCCGCGGCTATCACACCTTCGGCAAGCTGATCATCGACAAGGCGGCCGTGATGGCGGGCCTGAAGGACCGGTTCCGGACCGAGCATCAGGCGGCGGGCACCCTTCAGCGCATCCTCGATGAAGGCCGGGGGGGGCTGCTCATCAGCGCCCATGTGGGCAACTGGCAGATGGCCAGCTACATGCTGAAGCGCTACCGGGGGCAGGTGAGCGTGGTGATGCTCGATGCGGAGGAGCAGGCCATCAAGCAGGCGCACGAGGAGGCCACCCAGGACAAGCGCTACGAGGTGATCGCCCTGAAGGACGACATGTCGCACCTGTTCCGCATCCGCGGGGCCCTGGCCGAAGGGCGGCTGGTGTGCATCCACGGCGACCGGTCCCTGGCCGGCGGCCGCACTGCGCGCATGCCCTTCCTGGGCGCCGAGGCCCCCTTCCCCTTGGGTCCTTTCGCCATCGCCGCCGCCTTCGATGTGCCGGTCTGCTTCGCCTTCGTGGTGCGCACCGGTCCCCGTGAGTACACCTTTACCGCCACCGACCCCCTGCCCCACGACCGCGATGCCAAGGTGCAGCTCGCCCGGTTCGTGGCCGCACTGGAGGCGATCGTTCAGCGCCACCCTTTCCAATGGTCCAACTTTTATGAATTTTGGAGCGATGCCCCTGCCGCTGCCCCGGGGCGAGGCCGTGCTGCGGTTCCTGCCGCACCGCCCGCCGATCGTGCTGGTCGATGAACTTGTCACCTCCGACGGGGACACGCACACCACACGGCTCGTGGTGAGGGCGGACAACGTCTTCGCCGAAGAGGGCCACCTGCTGGAGGCGGGCCTCATCGAGCATGTGGCGCAGAGCACCGCACTGGGCACGGGCTACGCCGCGGCCGGCGCAGGTGAGGGCGAACCCCCGGTGGGTTTCATCGGGGCCGTGTCGCGCCTGCGCATCGAACGGCTGCCCCGCATCGGCGAACAACTGGAGACCACCGTGGCGATGCAGCACCGCCTGGCCAACGTGCAGGTGCTGCTGGGCACCGTGCGCGCGGCCGGCACGGTGATCGCCGAAATGGAGATGAAGGTGTTCCTGATGACCGGAGCCGATGGAGCCTGAACTGACCACCACCTGCGAGGTGCCCATCACCTTCGGCGACCTGGACCCCATGGGCATCGTGTGGCACGGCAACTACGTGAAGTTCATGGAGCGCGGCCGCGAGGCCTTCGGCCATGCGCATGGCCTGGACGCCATGAAGATCTTCGCCCTCGGCTTCACCACGCCCGTGGTGCGCACGGTGATCGACCACAAGGCCATGCTGGAGTACGGCGACATCGTGGAGATCGCCACGACCTTCGTACCCCAGGCCGCGGCCAAGGTGGTGCTGCGCTACCGCATCCGGGCCAAAGGCCGCACAACGGTGGCAGCGATGGCCGAGACCACGCAGGTGTTCCTGGACCGCGAGCGCAAGCTGCAGTTGATCGCCCCACCCTTCTATCAGGAATGGAAACAGCGCCACGGGCTCCGGTGACCGACCCGATCCTGCTGGGCGCACCCGGTTGTGTGACGCCGCTGGGCGCCACCCTGGAGGACAGCTTCGCCGCGATGCATGCGGGCCGGTGCGGGTTGCGGCCTGAACCGTTCCCCGGCAGTGATGCGCCCGTGCATGTGGGCCGGTGTGACGAGGCCGCGCTCACCGGCGGGGGCCGCCGCGCCCAACGCCTGCTGGGCGCCGCCGTGCGACAGACCATGTCCGGCCTCTCGCGCAGCCTGCGCACCCTGCCCCGCACCGCCTGGGTCCTGGCCACCACCAAGGGCGACATCCGGGCCTTGGAGGAAGGTCGGCCCGAGGACGCGGAGCTGCCGCTGTTCGCCATGCGGACGGGCGTGGCCCTCGGTCTGCCGGGCACGCCCATCGTGGTGTCCAACGCGTGTGTCTCCGGCACCTTGGCGGTGCATCTGGCCGCCGGACTGATCCGCAGCGGCGATGTGGACCACGTGCTGGTGACGGGGCTTGATGAGGCCACGGACTTCGTGCTTTCCGGCTTCCACTGCCTGCACGCCATCGCCAACGGGCCCTGCCGCCCCTTCGACGATGACCGTGACGGCATCTCCCTGGGCGAGGCCGCTGCGTCGGTGGTGCTCACGCGCGACCCCGGCCTCTTCCGCCACGGCCCCCTGGCCACCTATCTCGGTGGCGGCATGGGCAACGATGCCAACCACATCTCCGGCCCCTCGCGCACCGGCGAAGGCCTGGTGCGCGCCGTGCATGGCGCGCTGGCCGACGCGGGGCTTGCGGTGGACGCGATCACCCACGTGAACGCGCACGGCACGGGCAGCGTGTACAACGACGGCATGGAGCACATCGCCTTCACCCGGCTGGGCCTGGGCCACGCACCGGTGAACTCCTACAAGGGCTACCTCGGCCACACGCTCGGCGCCGCGGGCCTGGTGGAGGCCCTGGTGGCCGCACACGCGCTGCGCCAGGGCGTGATGTTGCGCAGCCTCGGCGCCACCCGCTCGGTCACGCTGCCCGGCATCGATGTGCTCCATGAGCATCGCCACACCCAAGGCCGCACGCTGCTGAAGACCTCCTCGGGCTTCGGGGGCTGCAACGCCGCCATCGTGCTCCGCGCATGACGCCCATCGCCCACAGCCGCCTGTCCCCCGGGGTGTTCACCTTGAACGGGACGCTTCTCGCCGCGCCGTCAGCCCCCCCCGTTGAAGCGCTGCGCGCGGCGTACCAGGCCCTGGCGATGGACTACCCCAAGTTCCACAAGATGGACCTGGCGGCGAAGCTGACCGTGCTGGTGGCCGAACCCGTGCTGCGCGTGGCCCGCGACCGCGGCGCCGACCTGGCCGAGGGCACGGCCGTGCTGGCCCTGAGCCGCAGTGGCAGCGGCAGCAGCGATGTGGAGCACTGGCGGGTGCGGCAGGACACGGGGCTCGCCAGCCCGGCGGTCTTCGTGTACACCCTGCCCAACATCGGCGTGGGCGAGCTCACCATCCGCCACGGCATCCACGGCCCTTCGCTCTGCCTGATGACCGATGGGCCCCACAGCGCGGAGAGCGTGATGGCGGCCCGGCTGCTCCGGCGCGACCCGCGGGTGCGATGGCTGGTCTGCCTGTGGTCCGATATCTTCGCCGCTCGTTTCGAGGCCCAGGCCGTGCTCTTCGGTCCGGACGACGACCCGACGAACCAAGCCGACCCCACGACGTTATTCCCCAGCACTCCCTGACCATGGACGCACAGGCCCTGAAACAGCAGCTCAAAGCGCAGATCATCGAACAGCTCAACCTCGAGGAGGTGAAGGTGGACGACATCGGCGACGATCAGGTCCTGTTCGGTGAAGGCCTTGGGCTGGATTCCATCGACGCGCTGGAGCTCATCGTGCTGCTGGAACGCCACTACGGCATCAAGATCACCGATCCCAAGCAGGGGCAGACGGTGTTCCGGTCGGTGAACACCATGGCGGAGTTCATCCAGAGCCACGGCAAGTGAACCATCCTCCGGTCGCCATCACGGGGATCGGCGCGATCTCTGCGCTGGGGACCGGGACCGCGGCCCAGCTCGAGGCCCTGCGCGCGGGCCGTTCGGGCATCGGCCACCTCACCCACCTGCAGCTGCCCTTCCCCGAGCTCTGGTTCGGTGAAGTGAAGGCCACGAACACCGACCTCGCCGCCCTGGCCGGGGTGGACCCTGACCGTTCACGCACCGTGCTGCTCGGTCTCGTAGCCGCACAGGAGGCGCTGCGCGATGCGGGCATCGGTGCGGACACGGTCGTCGACCTGCTCAGCGCGAGCACGGTGGGTGGCATGGACCGCAGCGAGGCCTTCGCGACGGGATGGATGACCGGCGGCGTGGACGGCATCGATCGCGCCCCGGGGCATGCCGTCGGCGACCACGCGCTCCAGCTGGCCCGCCACCTGGGTCTCCGCGGCCTGGTGACCACCCTGAGCACCGCCTGCTCCAGCAGCGCCAACGCGCTGATGCTGGGCGCGTGGCTGATCCGCTCGGGCCGGGCCGAGGTGGTGCTCGCCGGCGGCACCGATGCCCTGTGCCGCTTCACCACCGCAGGGTTCCGGGCCCTCAGCGCCATGGACGGCACCCCGTGCCGGCCGTTCAGCGCCGACCGCGGTGGCATGAACCTGGGCGAGGGCGCGGCCTACCTGGTGCTCGAGCGCGCTGACCGGGCCGCGGCGCGCGGACGCACCCCGCTGGCCTACCTCGCCGGGGCCGCCAACACCAACGATGCGCACCACCAGACGGCCACCTCGCCCGATGGCGAAGGCCCCTACCAGGCCATGCGCGCCGCCTTGGAGGATGCGGGCCGGGCGCCGGAGGCGGTGGACCTGATCAACGCGCACGGCACGGGCACCGACAACAACGACGGCACCGAGCAGGTGGCCATGGAGCGCCTCTTCGCCACCGTGCCGCCCTTCGTGAGCACCAAGAGCGCCACGGGGCACACGCTCGCCGCCGCCGGCGCCCTCGAGGCCGTGTTCAGCGTGCTGGCGATCCGCCACGGCGTGGTGCCGGCCAACCTGCGCTTCACGGCGCCCATCGAGGGTTCGCGCAGTGCGCCCAACACCGCCCCGCGCGAGGCCCGGGTGGCCACCGTGCTGAGCACCTCCTTCGGCTTCGGCGGCAACGACAGCGCGCTGGTCCTCACCGCCACACCATGATCATCCGCGCCGCCGCCCACTACACGCTGCGCCCGGGCTCGGGCGAGGAGGCCGTGGTGCCCGGCATGGAGCTGCTGCCCAAGCCGATGGCGCGCCGCATGATCGCCCCGGTGCGCCGCACGATGGCCTGCGCCCTCGCGGCGCTGGCGGAGGCCGGCATCGAACGGCCCGACGCGATCTGCTATGGCACCGGACTGGGCTGCCTGGCCGACACCCGGGAGTTCCTGCTGGAGATCGAGCGCAACGCCGGGTCGCTGCTGGCGCCCACAAGCGTCATGCGCAGCACGCACAACACCGTGGCCGGGCTGATCGCGCTCGCGCTGAAGGCCCAGGGGCCGAACCTCACCTTCAGCCAGGGCTTCACCAGCTTCCACGCCGCGCTGCTCGCCGCCCTGATGCACCTGGAGCGCCGCCCCGGCGACCGCGTGCTGGTGGGCGCGAGCGATGAGCACCTGCCCCTGCTCGACCACCTCTTCGATGCGCTGCACGGCGCCGCGCACGTACCGGCGGGCGCGCGGCCCGCGGAAGGCGCCGCCTTCTTCGTGCTCGGCGGTGCCGACGGACCGGTGAAGGGCCGTGTGGTGGACGTGCGCATGGGCCCTGCCGATCGGGTCCCCTTGCGCGACGATGCCCCGGTGTGGACCGGCGCCCTGGTGCCCGCCGCGGCGAACGGCGCCTCCTACGTGCACCGCACCGGGCTGCACCACAGCGCACCGGCAGTGGCCATGGCCCTGGCGCTCGCCGATGCCGGACCAGGCGTGCAACTGATGGACCGCGAGGGGGAACAGCACGGGCTGATCCACGTGGCGCGATGAGCCTCCACCACAAACTGCTTTTCGTCCTGCTGCCGCTGCACGCGCTGTTGCTGGCCCTGGCGTGGACGGGTGCCTGGCCGTGGTGGCCCTTCATCGCGCTGCTCACCGCCCACCTGCTGCTGCTGGGCTGGGGGGCGATGGACCACGCGCTGGGCCTCTTCCTGCGCGCCCACCGCCACGGCAAGCCCGGCACGCTCGCGCTCACGTACGACGATGGTCCGCACCCGCAGCACACGCCCGCCCTGCTCGACCTGCTGAAGGCCGAGGGTGTGCAGGCCGCCTTCTTCTGCATCGGTCGGGAGGTGGAGCGGCATCCCGCGCTGGTGAAGCGCATGGTGGACGAAGGCCATCTGGTGGGCTGCCACAGCATGGACCATCCCGTGGGCTGGGGCTTCATCAGCACCGCCCGCAGCGTGGAACAGATCTTGCGCGGCGTGGCCGCCATCGAACAGGCCTGCGGCATGCGCACCCCCTGGTTCCGTCCGCCCTTCGGGGTCACCTCGCCCAACGTGGCCGCCGCCGTGCGCCGCACCGGGATGCGGGTGATCGGCTGGGACGTGCGCCCCTTCGACACCACCTTCCGCACCACGGAGAAACGCCTCGCCTGGATCTTCGGCGAGCGGCCCAAGGGCACCGTGGTGGTGCTGCACGACACCGTGGGGCCCGTGGTGGAGACCACCCGCGCCATCATCGAACGCTGCCGCACCGCCGGTGTGCCCCTTCTGCGGGTGGACCGGTCCCTCGGCCTGTCCTGAGCCCATGCGCCACACGACCACCCTCCTGCTGCTGGCGCTGTGCACCTTGGTGCACGGCCAGTTCAGCGCCATCGGCCCCGACCATGAAGCGGTGAAGGGGCTGCTGGCCGCCACCCGGGCGATGCGCACCGTGCAGGCCACCTTCGTGCAGGAGAAGCACCTGCGGGCCTTGAAGGAACCGGTGAGCGAACCCGGCCGCTTCGTGTACGAGCGGCCCGACCGCTTCCGCTGGAGCGTGGACGGGGCCGCGCCGCTCACCATCCTCACCGCCGGCCCCCTGGTGCGCGTCAAAGAGAACGGCGCGGAGAAGCGCCTCGGCCCCGCCGAGCAGCGCATGTATGCCTCGATCAACGCCCTGGTGCTGGACCTGGTGAGCGGGCGCCTGCTGGACAGCCCGGAGATGAAGCCGCGCTACGAGCTGGGCGGCGACGTGCTGGTGGCCCACCTCACCCCGGTGGGCGCGATGGCGCGGCGCGTGCAGCGCATGGTCCTCCGCTTCGACCGCCGCACCTACCGCCTGCGCGAGATGGAGACCGTGGAGCTCGATGGCGACCGCACCGTGGTGCGGTACAGCGATGTGCAGGTGGACCGGCCCGTGCCTTCCGGGGCCTTCACCGATCTTTGACGCCATGGACGCCGCCTGCCGCAGCCTCTTCCACGTGGAGTCCTTTGCACCCCTCGCCGAAGGCCGCGGCTGGCAGGCCCGCGCGGTGATGGACCCGCAGCACGCGATCCTCCAGGGCCATTTCCCCGGCCGCCCCGTGATGCCCGGCGTGGCCATGGTGCAGCTGGCGGGCGCCCTGCTGAGCCGCGGGCTCGGGCGTCCGGTGCACCTGCGCAGCAGCCGCGTCATCAAGTTCCTGTCGCCGCTGGAGCCCGCCACGGGCACGGTGCTCGACCTCACGCTGCGCATCACCGGCGAGGACGGCGACAGCGTGTCGTGCGACGTCAGCGGCAGCTGCGGCGACCGCGCGGTCTTCAGCATCAAGGGCGGCTTCGGCCCCCTGCCGGCATGAGCAGCGTGCGCGCCTGCATCCTGGTGCCCACCTACAACAACGCCGCCACCGTGGAGGGCGTGCTGCGCGCGATCCAGGCGGCCGGCGAGCGCGACATCCTGGTGGTGAACGACGGCAGCACCGACGGCACGTCGGCGATCCTGGCGCGCATCGACGGCATCACGGTGCTCACCAACGACCGCAACCGCGGCAAGGGCTTCTCGCTCCGCCGGGGATTCGAGGCGGCGCTGGCGCGGGGCTTCACCTACGCCATCACCATCGACAGCGACGGGCAGCACGCCCCGGGCGAGATCGCCAAGCTGCGCGCGGCCATCGCGGCGACCCCCGGGGCCATGATCATGGGCGCGCGCGACATGAGCGGTGCGGACGTGCCCGGCAAGAGCAGCTTCGGCAACCGCTTCAGCAACTTCTGGTTCCGCATCGAGACGGGCTGGAGGCTGGACGACACCCAGACGGGCTTCCGCGCCTACCCGCTGGGGCCCACCTGCTCGTTCAGGGCCTGGACCACGCGCTTCGAGTACGAGGTGGAGACCATCGTGCGGCTGGCGTGGCGCGATGTGCCCTTCGTGCAGGTGCCGGTGAGCGTGCGCTACGACTTCCCCGAGCGCGTGTCGCACTTCAGGCCGGGCAAGGACTTCCTGCGGATCAGCCTGCTGAACTCGGTGCTGGTGACGCTGGCCTTCCTGTGGCACTGGCCGAAGCAGTTGCTCACCGGCGGACGGCTGTGGCGGCGGCTGAAGGAGGAAGCGGTGCGGCCGGAGGAGAGCTCGTTGCACAAGGCGCTCAGCATCGGCTTCGGGCTCTTCATGGGCATCGTGCCGATCTGGGGCTTCCAGCTGGCGGTGGGCATCCCGCTGGCCTTCCTGTTGAAGCTGAACCGCGTGCTCTTCGTAGCAGCGGCCAACATCAGCATCCCGCCCATGATCCCGCTGATCCTGTACGGCAGCTACCGCATGGGCGCGCCGTTCGTGGGCGACGACCGCGTGCGCATCGAACGCTTCGCCGACCTCACCCTGGAGGCCATCCATTGGAACATGATGCAGTACCTGCTGGGCGCCGTGCTGCTGGCCGTGGTGGCCGGGCTGGCGGGCACGCTGGTGAGCTGGGCGGTGCTGCGGGGCGCGCGGGGGCGGTGAAGCGCGGTGCGGGTCGCTGTCCCAGGGAGGACCAGCCACGCCCGTCGCGAGAGCTGCCGCACTGGATCAATGAACGTGGCTTGGGCCACGCGCACGGAACCCCGCTTCCGCCACGTCCTGCGCGAGGCGCGGAACGTGGCTTCGGCGAGGGATCAACGCAGGTGCCGGTTCATGAAGGCCCGTCCGGAACCCGTCTTCAGGTACTTCTCGAACGCGAAGGCCTTCTGCCGATCGGCAAAACCGAACGTCGCGACACACTGGACCGGGAGCTTGTCCCGCGTGAAGCGGACCAAGCCTGCTTGGTGCTGACGCA
>JADLBK010000157.1 GCA_020847755.1 Flavobacteriales bacterium
ACGAGCTCTACAACGTGGTCAAACGGATCGGGTTCGACATCGACAGCGTGCGCTATCCGAAGGGGTGGAACCACCTGGACACGCCGATGGACACGAGCCATCCATACATGGTGAGCGACCTCAGCGCGTGCATCGGCTGCTACCGCTGCGTGCGGGCCTGCGACGAGGTGCAGGGCCAGTTCGTGCTCACCATGGCCGGTCGCGGGTTCGACAACCACATCGTGAAGGGCACCAACGAGAGCTTCTTCGACAGCGACTGCGTGAGCTGCGGCGCCTGCGCGCAGGCCTGTCCCACCAGCGCCATCACCGATGTGTTCCGCGCCAAGGAGACCAAGGCCGATGAGGTGGTGCGCACCGTGTGCACGTATTGCGGCGTGGGCTGCAACCTCGAAGTGAAGGTGAAGGACGGCAAGGTGGCGGGCATCACCGCGCCCTACGATACCGAGGCGAACCAAGGTCACACCTGCCTGAAGGGCCGCTATGCCTTCCGCTTTTATGATCACCCGGAGCGACTGCGCACGCCGCTCATCCGCAAGAACGGGGAACTCGTGCCCGCCACCTGGGACGAAGCCTACGACTACATCGTCGACAAGTTCATCGCCATCCGGGAGAAGCACGGCCCCGACGCGCTCGGTGGTGTGAGCAGCGCGCGCTGCCCCAACGAGGAGAACTACCTCCTGCAGAAGTTCTTCCGCGCACAGGTGGGCACCAACAACATCGACAGCTGCGCGCGCGTGTGCCACAGCCCCACCGCCCTCGGCATGCAGAAGACCTTCGGCACCGGCGCGGCCACCAACAGCATCGACGACCTGCGCGACACGCACACCATCATGGTGATCGGTGCCAACCCCACCGATGCGCACCCCGTCACCGGCGCCAAGATCAAGCAGCAGGTGATGAAGGGGAAGACGCTGATCGTGATCGACCCGCGCCGCACCGAGCTGGCCCGCTACGCGCACTACCACCTGCAGCTGAAGCCCGGCACCAACGTGGCCCTGCTGAACATGTTCATGTACTACATCGTGAGCGAGGGGCTGGTGAAGCAGGACTTCATCGACACCCGCACCGAGGGTTGGGCCGACTTCAAGAAGGAACTGCTTGCGGTGGACATCGCCGCGATGGAGCGCGAGACCGGCGTGGACCGCAACCTGGTCCGCGAGGCTGCGATGGCCTACGCGAAGAGCCCGGCCGCGATGAGCTTCCATGGCCTGGGCGTCACCGAGCACTACCAGGGCACCTTCACCGTGATGCAGATCGCCGACATCGCCATGATGACCGGCAACATCGGTCGCCGTGGTGTGGGCGTGAACCCGCTGCGCGGCCAGAACAACGTGCAGGGCGCGGCCGACATGGGCTGCCAGCCCCACCAGGGCGCCGGCTACATGGCCGTGGACGACCCGCAGTACGCGCAGCTCTACAACGAGTTCTACGGCACCGAGGTCCCCAGCGTGATCGGCAAGAAGATCCCGCAGATGTACGACGCCATGCTCGACGGCAGCCTGAAGGCTTTCTGGGTGGTGGGCGAGGACATGGGCCAGACGGATCCCAACACGCTGCACGTGCGCAAGGCCCTCGGCCAGCTGGAGCTCTTCGTGGTGCAGGAGCTCTTCATGACGGAGACCGCCAAGATGGCCCACGTGGTGCTGCCCGGCGCCAGCTTCCTGGAGAAGAGCGGCACCTTCACCAACGGCGAGCGCCGCATCCAGCGCGTGAACGCCGTGGTGGACTCCATCGAAGGCACCAAGCCCGACGGCCAGATCACCTGCGACATCATGGAGCGCTACGCCGCGAAGACCGGCAAGCGCAGCGGCAATGCGAGCACCGAGTACCACCCCAAGTGGGTGCTGGAGGAGATCAGCCGCATCGTGCCCTTCTTCGCCGGGGTGAAGTGGGACGAGCTGGGCGAGAACGGCAAGCAATGGCCCGTGAAGCCCGACGGCACCGACACCAAGATCCTGCACACCGACAGCTTCAAGCGCGGGCTCGGCCACTTCTACTTCAACGCCTGGGAGAAAAGCCCCGAGGTGCGCGCCAACGAGAAGGACTACCCCTACATCATCACCACCAACCGCGAGCTGGAGCACTACAACTGCGGCGCCATGACCCGCCGCACCGGCAACGAGGTGATCCTCGGCGAGGACGTGCTCTTGATCAACCCCGCCGACGCGCAACAGAACGGCATCGCCGATGGCGACATGGTCTGCGTGGAAAGCCCCCGCGGCAAGGTGGACATCAAGGCGCGCATCACCGATGAGGTGAAGCCCGGCATCCTCTCCAGCACCTTCCACTTCCCGGAGATCATGCTGAACGTGATCACCAGCAGCGTGAGCGACTCACTGGCGATGTGCCCGGAATACAAGGTGGTGACGTGTCGCATACGCAAGGCGCGGAAAACGCATTTGCGCAAAGAAGGCGAAGTGGTCGCGAAGGCCTGAGGGATGCGCATCTACATCGACACATCGGTCTTTGGCGGGTGCTTCGATGAGGAGTTCCAGGAGTGGTCTTCAAGCCTCTTCGAACTGATCCGGAGCGGCAAGTACAAGGCTGTCATCTCAGACATCAGCGAAGCCGAGCTCCAGTTCGCACCCGATCATGTGCGCCAGTTGCGCGTGGAACTTGGTGCAAAGCATTTGGAGGTGATCAAACTGACCGACGAGGCACAAGCGCTGGCATCCGCCTACATCAAGGAACGGATCGTCACCAAGAAGTCCCAGGCCGACACGGAGCACATCGCCATCGCCACCATCGCCCAGGTCGACCTGCTCGTCAGCTGGAACTTCAAGCACATCGTGAACTACGACCGCATCCGGCTCTACAATGCGGTAAATTTGAAGCACGGTTACAAGCTGTTGGAGATCCGCAGCCCCAGAGACCTCACGTCATGAGCACCACGACCAAGCCCAAGAAGCGCTACGATGCGGTCCAGATGGTCCGTGAGATCCGCGATGCCATGTACCGCAAGGACAATGACCCGGACTTCGACCCGGCTGAGTTGAAGCGCATCAAGGCCAAGTGGACGAAGTTGCTGGAAGAGCAGCTGAAGGCCAAGAAAAAGGCGGCATGATGCTCCTGATCAACCCCGCCGACGCGCAGCAGAACGGCATCGCCGATGGCGACATGGTCTGCGTGGAAAGCCCGCGTGGCAAGGTGGACATCAAGGCGCGCGTGACCGATGAGGTAAAGCCTGGCATCCTCAGCAGCACCTTCCACTTCCCGGAGATCATGCTGAACGTGATCACGAGCAGTGTGAGTGATTCATTGGCCATGTGCCCGGAGTACAAGGTGGTGACCTGTCGCATCCGGAAGGCGAAGAAGGCGCATTTGCGGAAGGCGGGGGAGGTAACCGAGAAAGTGTAGCCATGCTACTCCGAGCAAGCATCACTGCACTTGTAGGTGGTCTGTGCTGCACCGCGTTTTCTCAACCCGGTATCTGGACCTGGGTCAGCGGAGATACGACACATCAGCAGGAACCCGTGAAGGGAACACCGGGTATTCCAGACAGCCTGAATCGTCCCCTTGGCAGTTATGAAGGTGCGCGCTGGACAGGGAAGGACGACATGTTCTGGTATTTCGAGTCGGGATACCTATCGACTACGAATGGGTCAGGCTGGGGCGCAGAACTTTGGCTATACGACCCACAGTTGGAACAATGGGCTTGGGTTAAGGGTCCTGATGTTCCGAACTACACGGGTCACTACGGATTGCTGGGAGTTGAAGCCCCAGCGAACATGCCACCTGCACGTGGCTTTGGGCCTGCCGCCTGGGCAGATACGACCGGCAACCTCTGGCTCTTCGGCGGAACTGCTTACATCAACGATTGGGTCTACTATGCCGACCTATGGCGATTCAACCCCATTACTGAGAATTGGACATGGATCAATGGCACTCAGCAATCTGGTCAGGCGCCGATTTATGGTATCCAAGGTGTACCTGACGCTGCGAACCATCCGGGTTCTCGGAATGAAATGATCGCGACATGGACGGATCATGAGAACAACCTCTGGTTGTTCGGGGGGCAGGCGTTCAACAACGGTCCAGTGGTCGGCGGGGATCTATGGCGATACTCGATAACGGAGAATATGTGGACCTGGATGAAAGGACCATCTTCATTCGGAACTCCCGGCAACTATGGGGTTCAAGGAGTTGAAGACCCCTTGAATGAGCCTGGATCACGTTGGGCGGCTACAACCTGGACAGACAAGGCCGGAGACCTTTGGCTGTTCGGTGGAAGGCGAACGAACAACTGGTACGACAACCTGAATGACCTGTGGCGCTATCGGATCTCCACGAACAGCTGGACATGGATGAATGGCACACCGGGAATCGTGTCGGATACAGGAGCCATGGGCGGCCTGTGTGAAGAGGACGGACTGTTCTCCCCTTCGAGTCGCTTCGAATGCTCGGCACACTGGACAGATGTTGATGGTGATCTGTGGTTGTGGGGCGGAAGGACTAGTGCGTTGGTCCAGAACGAGTCATTCCTGAATGATCTGTGGAAGTACGATGTGGAGACCAACTCCTGGGCGATCATGGGGCCAGAACAGCCAGCTGATGCCGTTGGGGACTTCGGCCAGAAAGGCGACCCTGATCCTTGCAACAGGCCCTATGGGGCCATGGGCAATATGGGTTGGTATCGAGCAGAGACCAATTCCATATACCTGTTCGGAGGGCAGCAGTTCAGACCAGAACTACCAAGTAGCGCGGCGACAAGAAGCCTTATGTGGCGAATGGAACTGGACACCAACTGCATCGTGTACGAGTGTCCGTATCTGTGTGACGGGCTTACTGTGAACGTGAGCGTCCTGTACGGAAATTCAAGTCCGGCCGTTGGTAGTGCGACGGTGAGCATGGATGTTGGCTATGCACCATATACCGCGCTGCTCGATGGAAATGTGGTACAGTCATGGGACACCCTGACGGGCCTGGCCCCTGGTTCACATGAATTGATAATAACAGACGCGTTCGGTTGCTCGGGCTCCACAAGTTTCGAGGTGACGGCTGTGATCGATGACGATGACGACGGCCTCGTCATTCATCAGGAGGGGACGATGCTGGTCTTCGATGTACTCCACGCTCCGAAGCGGCTCACCATGTTCGATGCGATCGGCCGCTTGGTAATGGACCGCCAATTTGATGTTGGTAGAAGCAGTGTGGACATCTCTACGATCGCACAGGGCATCTATTGCCTCAGGCAGGGTGAGAAGCGCCCCGCCATGAAACTCTTCATCCAGTAGGCATCCTCAGCAGCACCTTCCACTTCCCGGAGATCATGCTGAACATGATCACCCGCTCGGACATCTCTTGCTTCGCTGGTCAGAGGACTCGCTGCAGCGTGAGCGACTCACTGGCCCGCCGTACGGCGGATGTGCCCGGAGTACCTCGCTCCGCCGAAGCGGCTTCGCGAAGGCGCAGCAAGGTGGTGACGTGTAGAATCCGGAAGGCGAAGAAGGCGCACCTCCGGAAGCCGGGGGAGGTGTTGGAGAAGGCGTGACGAACCCACTTGTCCGTGATCGCAGCGCGCACCGCTGGTCTGACACATCGCTCTTGGCCGTCGCGAACGACCTTCTTGAACGCCCGCATTCCAAAATGCGGTCGAATTCATCGATAGCTTCATTTCATGTCGAGGGATAGTTTTACAACAACAACACCATCCATGTCGTCGACCTTCACCCGCCTCCTTGTCACCGTGCTCTGCCTCGGCCGGGTCATGACCAGCTCCGCGATCGGTGCACAGGAGAAAGGACCCCATTCATCATCCGGCCGTATGCAAGGCTTCACGGAGAACAAGGGGCAGGTGCTGGATGCACAAGGCATGCTCGCCACGCAGGTGCGGTTCCGCCTGGACCGTGGTGATGCGCAGATCTTCCTGTTGGACCATGGCATCGCCTATCAGTTCACACGTGAGCACCACCCCGAGGGTTACCTGGAACTACTGGCACAGCGGCACCGCACCAACGAAGAGGACCAACGCCTGCGCGTCCTGGAGGCCGGGTTACGCACGGAGACCTACCGCATGGACATGGTGCTCGAGGGCGTCGGACCAGGGGTGCGCATCACGGCCGATGAGCGGCTATCCGGCGTTTGGAACCACTACGCCAGGAATGTAATGGGCGTGCGGCACTTCGGGCGGATCACCTATCACGACGTGTACCCCGGTATCGACTGGGTGGTCTACTTGCACGGAGGTGGCATCAAGTACGACTTCATCCTGCACCCGGGCGCCGATCCACGCCTGATCCGTATGCGCAGCATGCACCACGAGGAGCTCACGCTCGACAGCACCGGCCGCCTGCACCACGGCAACCGGCTGGGCCGCTTCATCGAAGATGCACCGGTGAGCCTTCAGGGCGGCCGCGCCATACCCACCCGCTTCGTGCTCGAAGGCGACTTGCTCACCTTCGACGTGGCCGCGTACGACCCGACCCGCAACCTCGTGATCGACCCGGCCCGCGTGTGGGGCACGTACATCGGCGGCGACTTTGTTGATTGGACGAACGCGGTATGCACCGATGCCGCCGGGAACGTGTATGCCACAGGGCGCACCCGCTCCGAGAGCGCCATCGCGGATGGCGGCCATCAGCTGGTCCATGGTGGCGGGGAGTTCGATGCCTTCCTCACCAAGTATGCACCGGACGGCACGCTCATGTGGAGCACCTACTACGGCGGTGATCAGCTTGATGAGGGCATGTCCTGCTGCACCGACGCATCGGGCAACGTATACCTGAGCGGGTACACGCAGTCCTCCAGCGGCATCTCCTTCAACGGGCACCAGAACAACTTTGGCGCGGGCCTGGGGCCCAACGATGCCTTCCTCGTGAAGTTCGATGCGGCCGGCACGCGGCTCTGGGCCACCTACTATGGTGGTACGAGCAGGGATGAGGACGGCCTCTGCGCCACGGACCCTTTGGGCAATGTGTATCTGGCAGGCACCACCAGCAGCACACAACCAGGGGTGATCGCCTTCAACGGGCACCAGAGCAACTGGGGGGCAGGTGCGCTCGATGCCTTCCTGGTGAAATTCAATGCCGCCGGGGTGCGGCAGTGGGGCACCTACTACGGAGGCAACCAGATCGATGGTGCCTCCGGTGTCGGAACCGATGCCCTCGGCAATGTGTATCTGGCCGGTACAACACGATCGCCCGGCAACATCAGCTTCAACGGTCACCAGAACGTGCATGCCAGTGCGCCCTCCCTGTCGGACGGGTTCATGGTCAAGTTCTCACCCAATGGCGTGCGCATCCGGGGAACCTACTATGGCGGCCTGGATGAGGATGCCATCGCTGGAATGGCCGTGCAAGCGGACGGCACGGTGTATATCGCAGGAACCACCGCTTCAACAACGGGCATCGCTGCGGGGGGGCATCAGGACACGCTCACCAGCCCGGGGAACGATGCCTTTCTGGCGAAGCTCGACAGCGCGGGCGTTCGCCAATGGGGAACGTACTTCGGTGGGCTGGCGACCGACCAGGGCACCGGTGTGGCGGTGGATGTTACCGGTGACGTTTTCCTGACAGGGCAGACCAACTCCAACTCCCTCATCGCCTTCCAAGGGTACCAGAACACCTACGGGGGCGGCAACGACGGGTTCTTCGCCAAGTTCCTCTCCGATGGGACGCGTGCATGGAGCAGCTACTACGGCGGTCCGGGTGGCGACGACGCGTACGGTTGTGCGGTGGATGACATGGGTAACTTGTACCTGTGCGGCTTGACGAGCTCCAGTTCGGGCATCGCCGATGCGGGCCACCAGAACACCTTTGCAGGCGGGGTCTTTGACGGCTTTGTGGTGAAGATGGACGTGGGCATCAGCACGTCGATGGAGGAACCCGCCCGGGCAGCTGACCAGTCCCTCTGGCCCAACCCGAACGACGGCACCGGCTTCCTGTTGGACCTGGGGGATCGAGCCGCCGGAGAGGGGATCATGGAGCTTACGGTCCTGGACCTTGCCGGACGTGTGGTGCTATACCAACGACTGTACGCAGATGCAACAGGTCCGACAACGGTGCGCATCGTGCGGCCGTTGGAAACCGGTACGTACGTGGTCCGTGTGGCGCGTGCCGACCGGACATACGGCCTTCGCTTGGTGGTGGAGTGATGGTCCCGCCGCCCACACCAGCGGCCGGCACAACGGGTCGCTGAACTACCAGGTCCTCATGGTGGCACCGCTTCTGCTGGACAGCGCTGTGCAGGATACGAAAGGCGAAGAAGGGGCATTTACGGAAGGCGGGCACCTTCGCCGGAGGCTTCGATGCCTGATCGGGGAGGTGGTGGAGAAGGTCTAGGCACGTGTCATCCTGAGCGTAGTCGAAGGATGGGCGTGCCCCCTCGCAATAGCCTCGGGGTCGCGTGCTCCGCTGTAGCCGGACTTGTCAGGGCCAGCACCCACGGCGCTGCGGGGTCCTCCTTCGTCAGCCTCCTCGCTGCTCGTGGTTGCAAGGCCCTTCCGACGCCGGGCTGCCGCTGCGCCCGCTCACGTGACGATCGTCATCAGCACCATGGCTGATAGCATGCATCTTCACTGAGTATGCGCCTCATCCAGCACTTCCTCCCTCGCCCCCGCCACACGGAGATCCACCGCATCGCCGTGAAGGCTTCGCCTGAAGAAGCGTGGGCGGTCGCACGGCACTTCGATGGCGCCACCATCCCCTGGGTGCGCTTCCTCTTCGACCTGCGCACGCTGCCGGACCGTATGCGCGGCATGGACGTGCCCATGGCCAAGGACAGCGGCCTGGGCGTGGACGAGATCGCTTCGCACGGGCACGGCTTCATGCTGCTGGATGAGAAGCCCGGTGAAGAGGTGGTGGTGGGCGCGATCGGGCAGTTCTGGCACCTCAACATCCCCTTCACCGATGTGCCAGCAGAGGAGTTCGCCGCGTTCAACCAGTCCGGCTGGGGCAAGGTGGCCTGGTGCATCCGCGTGGAACCCCGAGGAACAGGAAGCTGGGTCACGCTGGAGCTGCGCGTGACCGCCACCGACGATGTCAGCTGGCGGCGGCAGACCGCCTACTTCCGCTTGATCGGCCCCTTCTCGCATCTCATCCGCACCTCGGCCATGGCGCACTTGGAGGCGCAATTGGGCAAAGCCAACGTTCCATCGGATGATGACCGGTCACTACCCGGCGACGAAGTCATCCCCGACGCGCCCTACCGGCTCACGCACACCATCGACATCGAGGCGCCGCCCACGCTGGTGTGGCCCTGGTTGATGCAACTGGGCTGCGACCGTGGCGGCTGGTACAGCATCGATGCGCTGAACCACGGCGGGGAACCCAGCGTGGAGGAACTGCGCGCGGAATGGAGCGAGCGAAGCGTGGGCGAGATCGTCCATGCGACCCCAGCGCTCGCCGGCGGCTACACCGTACACCAGGTGCAGCCCGAACAACACCTCATCCTCGGTGGCGAGACGGACCGCATGGGTGGGCATGTGCGCACTACCTGGTCCTTTGTGCTGGAGCCGCTCGGCCGTGATGCCACGCGACTGGTCACCCGTGTGCGCGGCATCGGCACGCCGCCATGGTCGGCATGGCTGCAGGGTGCGGTGGTGTTCCCGCCGGTGCATGCCCTGATGCAACGCGCGCAGTTGAAGAACCTGAAGCGGCTGGCGGAGGGGTTGGCGTGTGAACGGGTGGCTGCAGCAAGGGTGTGACCCTCGGCCATGCACCTTATGGCTTCCCTACATCCTCCACGCCCGGCCACAGCGACACTGCAGGCGGGCCGCCGAGCAGCGGCATGGCCGCGGCCTTGAAGGCCTCCAGGTGCGGGGTGCTGCCATGTGCGCCGGTGTAGTAGGCCTGGTCGGCCCAGCGCTCCACCAGCAGGATGCGGTCGGGATCGCCCTGCACATCGCGCAGCACGGTGATGCCCAGGTAGTGCGGCTCCTTGCGCACCTCGGCCAGCAGCGGCTGCAGGGCGGCATGGAGCGCATCGCCCTTGCCCGGCAGCGCACGGTAGTCCACCGTTACCACAACGGCGGGTGGTGGTGTTTGAGCGGCGATGCCAGTCGAAAAGGCCAACAGACTTGCCGTGATGAGGGAGGAAAGGATGTTGCGCATGTTCGGTGGGGCGTGTGCCATCCAAAGGAAGCACTTCTGTCATTGGCCCTATCTGTTCGAGAACGCCTCCGATCACACTTCCATGCAGCATGTGCCTGGTTCCAACAGGTCCAGCGGAGGTGTAAGATGCTCCGATGCCTACTTTCATCAACGCTCGGACCGAAGCGCTGCGATCGTCACGCGATGAAGGAGATCCCCATCCGCCGTTTGGAAGCGCGCACCGTGGTGCAGCTTTCCGACGACTTCAACATCCGGTCCATCGGACCGACGATGGCAGGTAGGGACATGGTGCAGCCCCTTCACCGGCACGACCACTACTTCATCTTGGTGCTCACGCAGGGCGAAGGCGTTCATGAATGCGACTTCCGGTCCCATGCCCTGCAGCCGCACAGCATCTATGCCATGCGGCCTCGGCAGGTGCACCGCTTGGAGCTGAAGGCGGGTGCCACGGGCTACTTTCTGCAGTTCAAGGCGGACTTCCTGGCCACCAGCGAGCACGGGGCGCGACTGGTGCTGCGCAGGGCCGGCCACGTGGAAGCCTTCCATACGGATGCACAGCGCTACGCTGAACTGACCCTGCTCCTGGACAGGATCGCGCGCGAGTGCGCAGCAGGACGCGAAGGCCACCTGCACATCGTACGCGCCTACTTGAGCGCCTTCCTGGCCGAGCTCGCCCTGGGCGCATCAGCCCCCGTAGAAGCCGATGCGGCGAACACGTATGCCCGTGATCGGCTGGAGGAGCTGCTCGAGCTGATCGAGACGCATGTGTATGACACCAAGGAAGTGGGGGCCTATGCCGATCTGATGCGCCTTTCCACGTACCAACTGAACGCCATCGCCAAGGCGGGCACGGGCCGCACCTGCTCCGAACTGATCACCGACCAGATCATCCTGGAGGCTAAGCGCTACCTGCTCGCCACCTCGGACCAGGTGAGCCAGGTGGCCGACCGCCTGGGCTACGACGACCCCTCGTACTTCATCCGCTTCTTCAAGAAGCACACCGGCCACACACCGGAGGGATTCCGGCAGCGGTCGAGGTGACCTGCCATTCGTACCACACGATCACACGATCGTCCTATCCACCCGGGTAGGGCCCTGGGTTGCTTTGTCCCCGCAAACAAGGCAACCCATGAAGACGAAGATGAAACTGCTGGCCTCCCTGAAGATCTGGGTGATCATCTACCCCTCGATCACCCTGTTCCTGGCGCTCTTCGGCGAGCAGCTCTCGGCCCTGCCGCTCTACCAGCGCACCTTCCTGCTCACCATCTGCCTGGTGCCCTGGATCGTGTTCGCCGGCGTGCCGCTCGTGGACCGCGTGATCCGCGCCCTTTCCACCACGAAGACCGAGGCTTGATGTTCCATCCGACGGAGAAGGAACGCAAGCATACCATCCATGACCAGACGCCACTTCATCGCCCTGAGCGCAAGCGCAGCCTGCGCTCAGGCCATGCCGCTGCGCGCACTGGGCAACACCATCAATAAGGCCATGACCGAGAACCAGCATTTCGATGCGATCATCGTGGGTGGCAGCTACGCCGGCCTCGCCGCAGGCATGGCCCTGGGCCGCGCGCTGCGCCGTGTGCTCATCGTGGACGGCGGGAAGCCCTGCAACCGGCAGACCCCCTTCTCACACAACTTCATCACCCAGGATGGCGTGCCGCCACACCTGATCGCGGCCAAGGCACGGGCCCAGGTGGAGCGCTATGCCTCGGTGCAGCTCCTGAACGGACTGGTCACGGATGCCTCCATCACGGCCGATGGCTTCCATGTATGTGTGGATGGCAATACCCTGTTCAGTGCGAAGAAGGTGGTGTTCGCTACGGGCGTGCGTGACCTGATGCCTGCGATCCCCGGCTTCGCGGAGAGCTGGGGCATCTCCGTGCTGCACTGCCCGTACTGCCATGGCTACGAGGTACGCGATGAAGTGACCGGCGTGCTCGGCAATGGCGACAAAGCCTTCGAGCTTGTGCGGATGATCTCCAACTGGACGAAGGAGCTCACGCTCTTCACCGACGGACCCTCCACGTTGACGCCCGAACAGTCCGCTGTGCTGCAACAACATGGCATCGGCATCGAGCAGACCCCTGTGGAGGAACTGGTCCACGATCAGGGCCGGTTGTATCAGGTCCGCTTCATCGACGGGTCCGCGTGCACGATCAGTGCCCTCTATGCCATGCCCGCTTTCGAGCAGCACTGCGCGGTCCCCCAACAACTCGGCTGCGCCTTCACGGAGGATGGCTACATCCAGGTGGATGCCCAACAGCGCACCAGCTTGCCCGGTATCTACGCCTGCGGCGATAACACCATGCGGTTGCGCACGGTGGCGAATGCAGTGGCCACCGGCACAACAGCAGGCATGATGCTGAACAAGGAGCTGATCGCCCAGGAATTCTAAGAACCCGACCACCACCAGACCAATGGACCCGAACAACATCTCCACCAGACGACACGCCGCGATCACCGGCCTGTTCTTCATCACGGCTACCGTTACAGCCATCATCGGCCTCCTACTCTACAAACCCGTCATCGATGCCGCGGATCCGATCGCCTCGGCCAGCGCACATGCCGGACGCATAGGCTGGGGCGCGTTCTTCGAGGCCCTCCTCTGCCTGGCCAACTGCGGCACAGCCGTGATGATGCTGCCGGTGCTCAGCCAGGTATCGAAGCGGCTGGGTCCGGCCTATGTGGTCTTCCGTTCATTGGAGGTCGAGGCGATCCTCGTTGGGGCGGTGAGCATGCTGGCACTGGCGTCCGTGGCCGGATCAACGGGGCAGGATGCACCGGGCGCTCAGGCGATCGGTTCGGCGCTCATCGCCATCCACGACTGGACCTTCGTGTTCGGCCCGCACTTCATGCTGGGCGTGAACACGCTGATCTACAGCTCGCTCTTCCTCCGCTCAGGCCTGATGCCCCGTTCGCTGGCGGCACTGGGCATCATTGGTGCAGGGCTCATCCTCATCGTCGGCGTGATCGAGCTGCTCGGTGTGATCGCGCCATACTCCGACACCACCATGCTGCTGGCGATGCCGATCGCGGTGTACGAGATGGTGCTCGCAGGCCGCTTGATCGTGAAGGGATACAATGCACCAGGAGCACTGACATCCAGAACGAACCCCGTACACCCCCGACGCCAGTACAGCTCCGGGCAGGTCCACTGACATCAACTGACGCCGGACAGCGGAGCGTGACATCGTCGGACAGACCTTTCGGAAAACCTCCCGTCATGTGGTGGAAAGCCATCCTCCTCTGGTTCGTGCTCATGCTGCTCGCCATCATGAATGGCACGGTGCGCATCAAGCTCATCATTCCCTACACCGGTCTCACCGCTGGCCTTGCCATCAGCACGGTGATGCTCTGTGCCTTGATCCTGCTGGCCACGTGGTTGAGCATCCGCTGGATGGGGCCGGCAACTGCCGCGCAAGCCTGGAGCATCGGCCTGCTCTGGCTCGCCATGACATTCGCTTTCGAGTTCGGGGCGGGCCACTTCCTCTTCAAGAAGCCGTGGAGCGAACTGCTGGTGGACTACGACGTCACGCAGGGCCGCATCTGGGTGCTGGTGCCGATCGTAACGGCCATGGCGCCGTGGTGGATGGCGAGGGTGAGAGGGCTGGTGGGCTGAGCGGACCGGCGACCCACCCACTTTGCTCCGCCGCCATGTGCATGTTAAGTCCGTGTTAACCGCACATGAAGTTCTCGGCTTGGTGCACTGGAGCGCCTGATGCCGTCCGACCTTCGGGACACGAAACGCGCTTCATGAGTTCCGCCACGACCCTGCGCCCACCCCCGGTCGGCACCCTACGCTCGACCATCGAGCACCTCGATCGTACAGGACGTCTGCATGTGTTGCGCGTGGGACGGAAGCAGGTGGAGAGCACATCGGGCCTGCTGTTCACCGGCAGCCCGTTCTCCCGTGGCGAGATGGCCCGTAGCCTGCAGGTGAGCTTCGTTCCCGGCGGAGCGGTCGTGCCCCCGGCCACCTTCGATGAGGCCACGGGTCGCATCCACCTGCACTACACCGACCGCGACCATCCCGAGGTGCAGGCCTTGCTCCAGAGCCGTCGGTCGCGGCTGTGCTACTTCTGGCGCAGTGCGGACGGGTTGCGAAGCCGGGCCTGGCTGGTGATCTCCGGTTAGGGTAGGCGCGTGCCCACCGCTCCCCACCACGGAGCGATCGTGTACTTCAACCGTCCCATCCTCACGAAAGGGTCCTGCCTCAGGTAGCCTTCCACCTCCTCGCGGGTGTCGCAGTCATAGAGCAGCAGCCCCCGCCATCCCGTGTCGTTGTTGTCGAAGGGACCGGCCATCACGATCAGACCCCGGGCCGCCTGGGCATCCTGATGCGCGAGATGCTCCTTCTGAAGGGTTGCAGCGGTGAGGCTGTCCAAGGCGGGACCCTCTCCCTTGGTGTACAGGACGAACCAGTATTGCTTCATGTGGTAGGTGCTGTCCGCGATGGAGACGTCGAAGGTGCGCTGCGCCTGGACGGCACCACATAGGCCCAGCAGGGCGAACAGGTGGAGGGTTCTCATGATGATCACGGATGTCCTGCGCGGGCGCGTCGGAGCACGTCCGCGATGAAGGGTGTCTTGGAACGGGTGTAGGCCGCGCGGTCGGCCGGGTGCGTCGAGGCCAGCCCGCGTTTGAGCGCTTCGTACTGACGGGCCACTTCGGGGTGCGCGCGCAAGTGGTCACGGAACAGCAACCGGTCCACGGTGGCCTCATCGGGCTCCACCATGTGCACATGGAACGCACGGCGTCCATCGGGATGCCGCCCGATGAACCAGGCGTAGTACGGGGCCTTTTCGCCCATCGTGGGCCGCCAGATGAACTCATAGCCCAACGCCTCCATCCGCGGCACCACTTCGCGGCGAACGCGGTCCAGGTCGGTGACCTCCACCTGGATGTCGACCACGGGCTTGGCGCTGAGGCCGGGCACGGCCGTGCTGCCGATGTGGGCGATGCGGGTGCAGAGGTCCGGCGGAAGTTCGGCGCTGAGGCGGGCTTCCTCGGCGGCGTAGCGTGCGGGCCACTCCTCCGAATAGGGCACGATGGCAATGGGCTCACCGGACAGCTCAGCGATCCGCCCGGCGCTGATGTTGGTGTGGTCCATCATGCGCCGCCCGCATAGAGGTTGAACCGACCGCCACGCAGGAAACCCACGAGCGTGAGCCCGCCGTCCCGCGCCAGTTGCACGGCCAGGGAGGAGGGCGCGCCTACCGCGGCCATCAGCGGGATGCCGGCGACGACGCACTTCTGGACGAGCTCGAACCCGGCGCGGCCGCTGACCAGAAGCTGAGAGGCCGTGAGCGCAAGACCGGCGCGATGCGCGGCGCCGATCACCTTGTCCACGGCGTTATGCCGCCCCACGTCCTCGCGAAGCAGCAGAAGCCGGCCCTTGGGATCGAACAGCGCCGCGGCGTGGATGCCGCCGGTATGCGTGAACACCGTCTGCGCGGCCCGCATGCGATCCGGCAGCGTGGTGAGGACGGCCGGATCGACCGGGCCCCACGGGGTGATCGACCGGCCGCATTGGGCGTGCACGGCCTCGATGCTGCTCTTGCCGCACACCCCGCAGCTGCTGGTGGTGTAGAAGTTGCGCTGCCAGCGGTCGGGATCGAGGTCCAGGGACGGGTGGAGCTCCGCACGCACCACGTTCCCGCGCTCCTCCTCCTTCACGTTCGCGCACTGTTCCACACGCAGCACCTGCGCCGCCCCGGTCACGATGCCCTCGGAGAGCAGGAAACCGAGCACAAGCTCCTCATCATGACCCGGTGTGCGCATGGTGACACTGAGCCGCACCTCGCGCCGGTCATCCAGTTGCCCGAAGCCGAGCCGGATCTCGAGCGGCTCTTCGGTCACGAGGAGGTCCTCGGCGCGGACACCGCGCCCGTCCTCAACGCGGTGGATCGTGACGGTGGCGACCGGAGGACGCATGAGCAGCGCGCGAAAGGTACCTCCTAGCCCTTCGCCTTCCGGAAGCAGCCCACCAGATGGTCATCCACCATGCCGATGGCCTGCATGTAGGCGTACACGATGGTGGTGCCCACGAAGCTGAACCCGGCCTTCTTCAGGTCCCTGCTCAGTGCATCGGAGGCCGGCGTGCTGGCCGGGACCTGGTGGACCCCGGTCCAACGGTTCACCACGGTGCGATGGTCCACGTGCTTCCAGAGGAAGTCATCGAAGGAGCCCCTGCCCTGCTCCATGATGCTCACCCAGGCCTGTGCGTTCCTGATGGCGCTCTCCACCTTGGCGCGGTTGCGGATGATGCCTTCATCGGCGAGCAGGCGCGCGACATCCTTCCTCCCGTACCGGGCTATCCTCTCCACGTTCCAGTCGTCGAAGGCGCGGCGGTAGCCCTCGCTCCTGTGCAGAATGGTCTTCCAGCTAAGCCCCGCCTGGGCGCCGTCGAGCACCAGCTTCGCGTAGAGCTTGCGGTCGTCGTGCTCGGGAACGCCCCAGACGGTATCGTGGTAAACGATCATGCGCTCATCGGTGCCCGGCCAGGGGCAGCGGATGAGGTCCTCGGAGGAGCTCATGGTCATCGGTGCGAAGGTGCGCGATCGTCGTGCGACCTCCCTCATGCTCCCCTTCATGGGGCCCGGAACGCCCACGCTGGTGGTGGGAGCGGGCCTTATGGGACCGGTGGTCGCTGCCTGGCCATGGATGATCGTCGACCTCACGGCGATCGTACCCCTGGCCGACCTCACACGGACCGTCGCCAGGGCATGAAGAACGTTGAGGGAAGGTGCGTGCCTCTGTTACGGCAGCGTCCCTTCAACGGCCGAAATACCGGTTCGCCGCCTCGGTCCGATTGACCACATGCATCCTCTTGTAGATGCGGTGGATGCTCTGCTTCACCGTGCCCTCGCTGACACCGAAGCGGTCGGCGATCTCCTTGTACAGGGAGCCGTTGGCCAGCAGCTCCAGTACCGCCATGTCGCGGTCGGAGAGGCCTGTGGCGGCCTGCAGCCCGGCGGCCGGGGCGGGTCGGAAATGCCGGATCACGCGGCGTGCCACCGTCATGCTCATCGGGGCACCGCCCTGATGGATGTCGAACACGGACGTGGCGATGCGGTCCGGGGAGGCGTTCTTGAGGAGGTAGCCGTTGGCGCCGGCGCGAAGGGCCTCGAAGACGAGCTCGTCGGTGTCGTTCACGGTGTACATCAGGAACTGTGCATCCGGCCAGCGGTGGCGCAACTCGCTGATGCACTCGATGCCCGAGGCCCCGGGCAGGTTGATGTCCATGATGACCACCTCGGGCGCGTCCTGCACATCGGCCAAGGCGAGGATCTCCTCGGCCGAACCGTGAACACCGCAAAGGCGGATGCCATCGGTGGCGATGAACACGGCGCTGAGGAGCTCCCGGATCAAGGGGTCGTCCTCCACGATCCGCAGGGCGATGGGCGGGCGGGCTGCCATGCGGCGAAGGTGGCCGGTCGCGGCCATCCCATCAAGCTAACTTTCGTTGTCCGAGCGGCACGGTGAAGCGCAGGTGCGTGCCTCGATCGGCGGGAACGAGCTCCACCACGCCTCCGATGCCGGCCATGCGTTTGCGCATGTTGGGAAGGCCGTTCCCCCCGTGATCGGTCAGCCTGGCCAGCCCGCAGCCGTCATCGACCACCTCGATGGTGAGCCCATCGGCCCACCGGAGCGCAAGGGTCACCCGGGTGGCTCCGGCATGCTTGACGATGTTGTGCAGTGCCTCCTTCACGACGAGGAAGCAATTACGGCGCTCGGTGGTACTTACGGTCATCGGCGGCCAGGGACCATCGGCCTTCACCAGGAGCGGGATGCCGTGCTCGGCGAGGTAGGTGCGTGCGTGGTTGTTGATGTAGGCCACGAGGTCGGCGAGCTCACCCTGATCGTCCTGCAGGGCCCAGATGATGTGGCGCATGCTGGCCATGAGCTCCTCGGCGCGGCGGGCCTGCTCACGCAGCAGCTCCTCCCGGTCGATGCGGCTCCCGGGCAGCAGCGCCATCTCGCTGCGGAGCTTCAGCCCGCTGAGGCCCACACCCAGGTCGTCGTGAAGGTCACGGCCCACCTGCTCGCGGACGCGCAGCTCGGCGATGGTGCGGTCCTGCCGTTCGCGCAGCAGCTCGCTCTCCACCAGGAGGCGGCGGGTCCTCTGCCGGCTGGAAGAGAGCAGGAAGATGACCACGATCACCACGAGCAGGAGACCGCCACCGGCCAGGATGACGAGGCGGACGACGCGGGCGCGATCGAGCTCGGCAGCGATGCGCTGACGCTCGAGGCGTTCCACCTCCAGGTCGTTGTCCGCACGCAGCAGCTCGGCCTGGGCGGCCAGTCCCGAACGGATGTTCCGCGCGGTGATGGTGCTGTCGATGCGGTGCCAGTCCGCCAGGTCGGCCAGAGCGCCTTCGGGATCCCCGAGCTGCCGGAGGGTCGCACTCGCGACGCGGGCGAAGTTGCGTTGGGTCACCAGGCCGATGCCGGAGCGATGCTCGATCAGGTAGGCGCGGGCCCGCTCCAGTGCGCGGATCGCTTCCTGCTGAAGCCCGGCGCTGGCCAGCGCCAAGGCCCGCCCCACCAGGGCGTCCACGCCGATGTCGTGGTCGTTGTGCTCGGCGGCGACGGCGAAGGAGCGCTCGTAGTGGTTGCGGGTGCTGTCGTGCCGTCGTTGGTCCAGGGCCAGGTTCCCCAGGCCCCACCATGCGACGGCCATGGCGCGACCGGCACCGGCCTCCTCGGCGAGGGCCAGGGAGCGCCGCAGGTGCCATTCGGCACTGTCGTGCATGCCGAGGGCGGTGAGGTAGGTGCCGAGATTGCCGTGGATGTGGTGCAGCTCGGTGACGGGATACCGTGCCCTGGGGCGGGAAGGGAACCAGCGCAGGGCCGCACGGAGATACGGCAGGGCCAGCCGGTTGTCCTGGATGTTCTCATGCAGCAGGCCCTTCATATTGTAAACGTTGGCCATCAGCGTGCTGTCGCCGAGCCGGTCGGCCAGCGTACCGCAATCATCCAGATCTCGCATGGCCTCATTGAAGAGGCCATCGTAGTAGAGCACCTCGGCCCGGTAGCTCAGCAGATAGCAGCGCGCCTCTTCATCGGCCCGCGCATGGACGAGGGCCTCGTTGATCGACCGCAGTGCCGCATCCCCGTGGAAGGCGTCCATCTGCAGCAGGATGTCCTCCATCCGCCGATGGAGATCGGGATCGGAAAAAGGCGGAAGCTGCTGCATGGTGCGGCCCATGCGCTGCTGGGCCCTGAGCGGGCCAAGGACGGCCAGCAGCGTGCATGAGAGCGCACAGGCCCTGATGAACGCCGTCATCGACCGAAGTAGCGGTTCACCGCCTCGGTGCGGTTCTGTACGTGCAGCTTCTCGTACATCCGGTGGATGTGCTGCTTGATGGTGCCCACCGTGATCCCCAACCGCTCACCGATCTCCTTGTACAACAGGCCTTCGGCCAGCAGCGACAGGATCTGCTGCTCGCGTTCCGTGAGCCGTACCCCGTCCACCGGCCCGGACGACCGTGGTCTCAGGTGGGCCACCACCCGCCGTGCGACATGCGCGCTCATGGGGCTGCCTCCACCGTGCAGCTCCTTCACGGCCTCGATGATCTCATCGGGGGTGGCGCTCTTCAGGATGTAGCCGTTCGCTCCGGCCTTCAAGGCCTCGAACACGCGATTGTCGTCGTCATGGACGGTGTACATCAGGAACTGGGTGGCGGTGCAGCGATGGCTGAGCTCACGCACACAGTCGATCCCGCTCGCTCCCGGGAGGTTGATGTCCATGATGGCCACATGGGGGCAATGAGCGCCCAGGCGCAGGAGGGCGTCCTCGGCACTGCTGTGGGCGGTGAACACCTCCAGGCCCGGCTCGCCGCCGAACAGGGCGCGCAGCGTTTCCCGGATGATGGGGTCATCCTCCACGATGCTCACACGGATGGGTTCGGGGTTCATGCGCTGCGAAGGTCATCCGGACCTGTCGGGCGACCAATAGAACGAAGGTTAGGGGGGGTCCATCGGAACACGGAAGCGCAGGCAGGCCCCCGGGAGGTCCGGCTCCGTGGAGCGCGCCGGGGTGAGCGTACCGCCCAGGGCCGCGATCCGACGGCCCATGTTGCGCACACCGTTGCCCTCGGTGGCCTCGGCATGGGCGGGTGGTCCCGGACCATCATCCGAGATGCGGACGTCCAGCGCACCCTCGCGCCAGGCCATTCCGAGGAGCACCTGGTTGGCGGCCGCATGCTTCACCACATTGTGCAGCGCCTCCTTCACCACCAGGAAGATGTTGCGTCGCTGCTCGGCGCTCAGCGTTCGCAGCGGCATGTCCTCCTCCACCTCCACCCGAAGGCGGATGCCATGCTCATCGCAATAGCGGCGGGCATGGTTGGTGGTGTACGCCACCAGATCGGCCAGCTCGGTCTGGTCGGCGTTCATGGCCCAGATGATCTGGCGCATGCTCCCGATGAGCTCGCCGGCGGTGCGGGCGAGGGATCGGAGGTGCTCCCGTTTGGCCGGGTCCTGCTCCACACGGAGGGCCATTTCGCTGCGCAGCTTCAGGGCGCTGAGCCCGGCGCCCAGGTCGTCGTGCATATCCCCGGCGATCCGCATGCGCTCGGCCAGCACCGCCTGCTCGCGCTCGAACGCTTCCCGTTGCAATCGCAACCGTGCGTGCAGATAGGCCTTGAAGCCAACGAAGGCCAGCGCAGCGACCGTGAGAAGGAAGAGCGTACGGAACCACCAGGTGGCGTGGAACGGGGGCAGCACTTCCACGGTCACAGAAGCCTCCCTCGGGCCCCAGTGCACACCGTCCCGACCGATCTGCACCACGATCCGATGCAAGCCCGGATCCAGGTCGAACAGGTCGATCCGCTTGGCGGCGCCGATCTCCTTCCACCCGGTATCGGTGGGAAGGACGCGGTATCGGAAGAGCGGCACCTCGCCGGGCATCACACCGATGCCGCCGAGCTCGAGCATGAGGGCCTTGCGGTCGGGCTCCAGGATCAAGCTTTCGGGACTTCCAAGGACGGCGACATCGCCCACACGGTGGGCGGTGAACACAGGAACAGGAGGAGCCTGCAGCCGTTCACGCGAAGGGGTATGCACCAGGATCCGAGGACCGACCCCGATGGCGATGCGCCCATCGTCCAGCTCCACCAGGGCCGTGGTGTGCACCTGCCCGGAGAGCGCCGAGGGCAACTGCAGCCGGGCGAATGTCCTCGTACCCGGTGGACGACGCACAACCCCCTGCGGCGTGGCCACCCAGATGGTGCCATCCCGCGTGGCGCAAAGGGCAAGGATACGGGTCCCGGGCAGTCCGTCGCGGCGGCCGATGAACCGCTCTGAGGCGCCGTCCGGGTCATGAACGACAAGGCCATGTTCATGCGTGCCCAACCAAAGCAGGCTGTCCGGCCCCTGGACCATGCAGCGCACCACACCGCCCACATGGGCGCCGGTGGAGTTCACCACTGCGGACCACCGGCGCTCCCGGAAGCGCGCAAGACCACCACCGTTGTTCAGGCCAGCCCAGAGTCGGCCATCGGCCGTGGTGAGCCAGCTGAGCAGCATGCGGTTCGGCAACCGTCCCCACGGCCCGTCAACGGTGTCCACGCGCTGCGCCCCACCCGAATGCAGGTCGACACGCCACAGGCCATGCCGCCAGGTACCCAGCCAGAGGGCCTCATCGGCCTGTTCCGCGAACGTGAAGGCAGAGGAACCTCCGATGGGCACCAGCTCCATGATGCGCTTGGCGGGACGAAGGATGGCCCGACGAACATCCAGCTCGGCCAAGCCATGGCCGGTGCACACCAGGATACGCCCATCGACCGAGGCACCGAATGCGTTCACCCGGTTGGCGGCGGCAAGGGCACCATCCGGCGCGTCGGGCACATCGATGCGCAACACGGTGGACGCCCCTGAGCGTCGATCAACGATATGCACACCGCCACCCTCGGTGCCCACCAACAGCGTGTCCGTCCCCCATGCCCGAAGGACGGAGATGGCGAAAGGCGCCGCATCGAACGGAAGCAAAGTGTGCACCTGCGGCCCCGGACGCAGCAGGGCCAGACCATCCGCGGTGCCCAGCAGCAGGTCGCCGGAACGGATCGGCCGCAGGCATCCCACGCGGGTGCTCGTCAGGCCGGTGCCATCCACGCCGACCTCCGACCACCCGGCATCCGGTGGACGAACGAAGAGGCGGTGCGTCCATGTGGCGAGCCAGTGGCGGCCCTCGGCATCGAACCCATGGCAGCGTAGTTCGAACCGATCGGGTCGGGCCTCGACATCAGGCTGCGCCGCAAGCTCACCGGTCCCCAGGTCATACCGGAACAAGGTATACGGGCCGTGCCGCATGTACCAAAGGGCCTGGCCCCGCACCACCGGCGCTCCGGTGGGCGAGCGGTCCGCCCAGGGGAGCAGCGCACTGTTGCGGTGGTCCGTCCACCGATCGGTGGCCGCATCCCAAGATGCGATGCCCTGGGCCGTTGCGGCCCAAAGCGTGGCCCGCCATGGATCCCAATGGAGCGAGGAATTCGACCGCATGGACCCGGCCGGCCCCTGTCCGGGCGGCAGGTCCTGCACACTGCTGAGCGACCCGTCACGCGGGTCACCGCGGAAGAGCCCCGCCTCGGTGACCACCCAGAGGAGGGTATCGCCCACCGCCACCACCTGCCGCATCCGATTGGCCTGAAGGGCATCATTGCCCGTGGCCGTCACCCGCTGATTGATGAAGGTGCCCGAGCGGGGCTGATAACAAGACAGCCCGTTCATCGTGGCGAACCACAGCGTACCGTCGGCTGCCTGATCGATGCCGTTCACCTGGTCGTGCGCCAGGCTGGTGCTGTCGATGGGATCATGGTGGAACGTACGGACACGCGTTCCTTCCAGCCGGGCGAGGCCGTCGGTGGTGCCCACCCAGATGAATCCCTCGCGGTCCTCGAAGAGGGCATGCACCTCGTCGGCCGGCAGCCCCTGCTCCGTGCCGATGCGGTCGAACAGCAGCTGGGCCGTCCCGGGTATGGCCGGCAGCAGGGCGGTGATCAGCACAAAGGAGCGCATGCGGGCGGGTGAAAGGCAAAGCTCGGCAAGCGGGACGCCCCGGCACAGGCCTATTTTGCGGGCATGTTGACCGACCGCCACGGCCGCACGCATCGCAGCCTGCGCATCAGCATCGTGGACAAGTGCGACCTGCGCTGCACCTACT
>JADLBK010000158.1 GCA_020847755.1 Flavobacteriales bacterium
CGGTCCAGCTGCCCCCGGCATCGGGCGTACCACCCAGCTGCGCGAAGAGCCCCACGGCCGCACCTTGATCACACACGGTGATCGCACCGTCGGTGCCGGCATCCGGCGTGGAGGTCACCGCGACCGTGACGGTGCTCTGATCGCCGAGGCAGGGCGACAACGCGGCGAGGGTGTATGTGTAGACACCCGCTGCGTCGGTGCCCGGGTCGAACGAACCGCTGTGCGCATTGCCGAGCGGATCGGTCCAGGTACCGCCGGCATCGGGTGCACCGCCGAGCTGCGCGAAGAGCCCCACCGCAGCACCCTGGTCACACACGGTGATCGCACCATCCGCACCAGCGTCCGGCGTCGAGGTCACGGTGACCGTGACGGTGCCCGCATCGCCGAGGCAGGGCGCCAGGGCCGCGAGCGTGTAAGTGTAGACACCGGCCGGATCAGCAGCGGGATCAAAGCTGCCGCTGTGCACGTTGCCCAGGGGATCGGTCCAGGTACCCCCGGCATCGGGTGCACCGCCGAGCTGCGCGAAGAGCCCCACGGCGGCACCCTGGTCACACACGGTGATCGCACCGTCGGTACCCGCGTTGGTGGCCGTGTTCTCCACGACGGTGACGGTGGCCTGTGCATTGGTGCAGGGCGCCACGCCGGTCACCGTGTAGGTATAGACGCCCGGTGCCATGGTGGCGGGATCGTAGGTGCCTCCGACCACCGGGCTGGGTCCGGCCCAGGCCCCACCGGCCTGCGGAGCCCCGCCGAGCTGCGCGAGGAGGCTGACGGCGGCGCCATCACTGCACACGGTGAGGTTGCCGTTGGTACCCGCGTTGGTGGCCGCGTTCTCCACGACGGTGACGGTGGCCTGCGCATTGGTGCAGGGCGCCACGCCGGTCACCGTGTAGGTATAGACGCCCGGTGCCATGGTGGCGGGATCGTAGGTGCCTCCGACCACGGGGCTGGGTCCGGCCCAGGCCCCACCGGCCTGCGGGGTGCCGCCGAGCTGTGCGAAGAGGCTGACGGCAGCGCCATCACTGCACACGGTGAGGTTGCCGTTGGTACCCGCGTTGGGTCCCGGGTTCACCACCACGTTCACGGTGGCGGTGGCGTTCACGCAGGAATTGCCCACCGTGTAGGTGTAGATACCTGCCGGATCGGTGCCGGGTACGAAGGTGCCGCTGTGTGGGACCCCGCCCGGTCCCTGCCAGGTGCCTCCCGCATCCGGCGTACCGCCCAGGCTGGCGAACAGGTTCGCGTTGCCACTGGACGTGCACAGGTTCAGCACGCCATTGGCGCCTGCATCCGGCAGGGGTCCTCCGCCCTGGGTGGAGATGATGTTGATCGAGGTTGACGCCACGTTCTCGATCGGGCAGTTGCCATCCCGGGCCTCCACATAGACGTTCACCGGGCTGTTGTTGATGTCACCCGTCCAGCAAAGCGTACCGGTGGCAGGGTTGGTCCCGGTGATGGTGAAGGTGGCACCCGGCAGCAGCGTGGTGGCGTTCGAGGACAGCGTCAGCACCGTGGCCGCATCAGCATCGCTGAACACCACGTCCACGCAGAACGCCTCGCCATCGCAGACCTCGATCGAGTTGCTGCCGAGCAGAAGACCGGCGGTGTTGTTCACCAGTCCACCCGTTGTGGGCGCATTGCCCGTGCAGTTCATCACCACGAACATCTGATCGCGCATCACCGAGCCGATCAGGTTGCCATTGGCATCGAACTCCTGCACCAGCACGGCCACCACATAGTTGCCCTGCAGCGCCGCATTGAAGGTGAGCTGGCCGGTGGTGGGGTCCCACGTGATCCCGGGGATCGGCGCTCCCCCGTTGTAGCCGATGGCGTAAGGGACCGATGTGGGCACCGGAGCCGCGAAGCGGGCGCTGATCAGCGAGTACACGATGCTGTGGCCGTCCGGCTCGGTGACGCCGTAGTTGTAGTTCACCGTCTGTCCCGCACAGACGTAAGGGATGGACAGGTCCGTGAAGACCGGGGAGTTGTTGCACGGCGCTGTGGCATTGTCGAGCACCGCCTCCAGGTACATGCCGGGAGTGCCGGTGAGGTTCACCGTCGTGTTCCGGCAACAGATCGACCAGCTGATCGTCCAGTCGTCACAGGCCGTCAGGTTCACCACCGTCTGGAACTGAAAATGCTCGATGCCCGGCAGCGCTCCGCCGTTGCAGGTGCTGTTCGGCAAGGAGGTGGGGCAGAGCTGGGAGACCTCCGTACCTGGCGGGACGGGCAGTGCGTTGAGCGTGAAGGTGGTGCCGCAGTCACTCTGGAAGGTCAGGTTCTGCGGGATCGGGTCCACACCGGAGCAGTCCACGAACAGGTCCAGGTTCACCAGGTACTGGTCGCCGCCCAAGCACTGGTAGGTGATGCTGCCCCCGGAATAATGGTTCGCGCCGACCACCCCGCTCAACGCTACGGCGAAGGCCATCCACACAGCGCGGAGCGTCTGTGGCCAACGGGTGGAGGGGGAACGCATGGTAGGGGCGGCGGGCACCTGCGGATCAACCCGCGAATGTACGGTTTGGAGTTGCTGAAATCCAGTGACTTGTCGTGCACGTCGTCGTGTTCATGACCAACGCCTCGGATGCGTCCATCCTTAACATCCCCGTAACCCCGGGTTCCCGGGGGGATACTGTACTTTTGCCGCCCTTATCCGATCGCGTGAAGCCGGCCATTCGACCCCTGAGGACGTTAGGACGCATCAGGCCGTTGTCCGGTCCGCTGGCCTGCTCCTTCCTGTTACTCACCCTTCCCTGCTCCCTTTCCGGTCAAGAGCTGGATTCTTTGGACATCGGGATCCGACGGGACTCTTCCAGCGCCATGCAGGAGCGTGTGCCCGTGTACACGGTCACCTCCAGCGATCTGGAATCCGAGCTCGGTTCCCAGGACATCTCGGGCATCCTGCAATCGTCCCGCGATGTGTTCGCCTCCACAGCGGGCTTGAGCTGGGGCCCGGCCCGGTTCCGTATCCGTGGTTTGGACGGGGAGAACACCTCGGTGCTGATCAACGGCATCCTGGTGAACGACCCCGAGGCCGGATGGGCCACGTGGAGCCAGTGGGGTGGCCTGAACGACGTGACGCGCTCCATGGAGATCCGCACCGGCCTGTCCGCCTCACGCCTGGTGTTCGCCGGGATCGGAGGGTATTCGGCCATCAACGCGCGTGCCAGCGACCAGCGCCGCGGCACGCGCATCTCCTATGCCCTGAGCAACCGCGCCTACGACCATCGCGTGATGCTGACCCACAGCACCGGCATGATGAAGAACGGCTGGGCGGTGAGCGCCTCGGCCAGCTGGCGTTATGCGAACGAAGGATATGCCGAAGGCACCTTCTTCAATGCCGCCGCCTACTTCCTCAGCGTGGAGAAGAAGCTCAACGACCGGCACCGCATCGGATTCACCGGCTTCGGGGCCCCCATCCGGCAGGGCCGACAGGGCCTCGCCGTCCAGGAGGCCTACGACCTCACCGGCGACAATTACTACAACCCCTTCTGGGGTTATCAGAACGGCGAGAAGCGCAACGCCCGCGTGAGCTATGACCATAAGCCGATGGCCATCGTCACGCACTACTTCACACCGGACGAGCACACCTCCTGGACCACCAGCCTTTACTACACCGCAGGCCGGGACGCGCAGACCAACATCAACTGGTTCGATGCGAAGGACCCTCGGCCGGATTACTACAGGTACCTGCCCAGCTATTACACAGAGACCGACCCCGCTGAAGCCGCGCGCCTCACCGAGGCCTGGCAGAATGGGAACGCCGGTCAGATCGACTGGGACCAGCTCTACTTCGCCAACGGCAAGAACCTGTACACGGTGCAGAACGCCGATGGCATCGCGGGCCTCAACATCACCGGCAATCGCAGCAAGTACATCGTGGAGGGCCAGCGCAACGACCCGCGCCGCTTCGGCCTCAACAGCGTGTGGTCCAAGGCGCTGGACGACCACACCCAGCTCACCGCAAGCGTGGGTTATCACGACCACGTGACACACAACTACCGCGTGGTGGACGACCTGCTGGGTGGCGACTTCTGGGTGGACGTGGACCAGTTCGCCGACCAGGTGTCCGCGGACCCCGCTGTGGCACAGAACGACCTCAACCGCCCCAACGCCGTGATCACCGTGGGCGAGCGCTTCGGGCACGACTATGACATGCACGTGCGGCAGGCGACGGGCTTCGTGCAGTTCGAGCGCCGGTGGCAGCAGGTGGAGGCGTACGTCTCCGGCATGCTGGGCCATCAATCCTTCTTCCGCGAAGGGTTCATGGTGAACGGTCGCTTCCCGGACAACTCGTTCGGGAAGTCGGAGGTGCAGGGCTTTCTGCACTACGGCCTGAAGGCGGGCGCCGTGTACAAGCTCAGCGGCCGGCAGTTCGTCACCCTCAACGGCGCCTACCTCACCCGACCGCCCCTGGCCCGTTGGGCCTACCTGTCGCCGCGCACACGCGACGCCGTGGTGCCGGGCCTCACCACCGAGAAAGTGAGCAGCGCCGACCTGAGCTACGTGGTGCGCTTCCCCCGGCTGAAAGGCCGGGCCACCGTGTACTGGGCCAACATCGCCGATCAGGTGTGGGCCCGCTCCTTCTTCCATGACGAATACCTCACGTTGGTGAACTACACCATGCGCGGGGTGGATCAGCGCCACACCGGGGCCGAGCTGGGCCTGGAGGCGAACGTCACCTCCACGGTCAGCGTCAACGCCGTGCTGGGCACCGGCCGATTCGTGTACACGAGCCGCCCGCAGGCCAGCATCACCCGCGACAACAGCGAGGAGGTGTTCGCCACGGACCGCACTGTCTATTGGACCAATTACCGGGTGGGGGGCATGCCGCAGACCGCCGCTTCGCTCGGCCTGCGCTACAACAGCCCCAAGTTCTGGTTCATCAGCCTCACGGCGAACTACTTCGCGGACATTTACCTGGACCCCAACCCGGACCGCCGCACCGCCGAAGCCCTGGAAGGCCTGGTGGTGGAGGATCCGCAGTGGGAACAGCTCCTGGAACAGACGAAGCTCGACAACGCGTTCACCCTGGATCTCTTCGGCGGCAAGTCGTGGATGGTTCAGCGCAAGTACCGCATCGCCCTGAACGTGTCGGTGAGCAACCTGCTGAACAACCAGGACTTCGTGGTGGGCGGCTTCGAGCAGCTCCGCTACGAACGGATGGACGTCGACAAGTTCCCCCCGCGCCTGAGCTACCTGTTCGGTCGCACCTATTTCGCCATGCTGAGCATCGGTTTCTGATCATGAAGCACCTGACCCACACCCTGTCCACCGCCACCGGCCTGGCCGTCCTGCTGTTGTTGAGCGGCTGCGACAAGGAGCTCGACACGCCGCCGGAGCGCACCCTGCCCACCGGATCGGTGCTCAGCATCAAGCGACTGCGCGACCTGCACGCGACCACCTTCGCCTACCTCCCGCACCGCTTCACGGGCGATTCGTCGGTCTACGGCGTGGTCACCGCCGATGAGACCAACGGCAACCTCTACAAGAACATCTACATGCAGGACGATACAGCGGGCATCGTTCTGCGTCTGAAGAACAGCGGCGGTCTCTACACCGGCGACCGCATCCGCATCTACCTCAAGGGCACCACATTGAGCAGTTATGCCGGCCTGCTCCAGCTCGACTCGGTGGACGTGGACAACAACGTGGTGAAGCAGGAGACCCTGGTGCCCGTGGCGCCCAAGGTGGTATCCGTCACCCAGATCACCCCCGCCCTGCAGGGCCAGCTCATCCGTCTGGACAGCGTGCAGTTCATCGCCGATGAGGCCAATGGCGTCACCACCTGGAGCGATGCCGTCAACCAGAGCAGCGTGAACCGCACCCTGGAGGACTGCGACGGCAACACGATCATCGTGCGCACCAGTGGCTATGCCAACTTCGCCGCGCAGGTGCTGCCGCAGGGCAACGGCTCCTTCACCGCGGTGGTGGGCCAATTCGGCAGCGATATGCAGCTCTTCGCCCATGACCTTTCGCTGGTGCAGCTCTCCGGCCCGCGCTGCGGTGCCTTCGGCATCCAGTTGCTCCTGAAGGACTTCGAGGACGGCAGCACCACCTCCGGTGGCTGGACCCAGCAGCAGGTGAGCGGCACGGTGGGCTGGACGGCCACGGCCGGCTACGGCTCGATCACCAACAACAGCGGCGGGGTCTACACCGCCTGCGAGACCTGGCTCATCAGCCCCTCCGTCAACCTCAGCGCCACCACGGCGCCTGTGCTCAACTTCGAGACCTCCGTCGCCTTTGCCGGCGCGCCCTTGGAAGTGTTGGTAAGCACGAACTACAGCGGCGGCGCTCCGTCCACAGCGACCTGGACGGCGCTGAGCCCGACCCTGGCCACCAACGCCACCTGGACACCCTCCGGCGGCCAGGCCCTCACCCCGTACATCAGCGGCAACTTCCGGTTGGCCTTCAAATACACCGGCTCCAGCACGGATGGCCGCCGCTGGAACCTGGACGACATCGTGATCACCGACAACTGACCCGTTCCCTTCCGCACCCCCCTAACCCTTCACCGATGAAACACATTACTCTCCTCACCGCACTGCTGCTGGGGCTTTCCGCCCAGGCGCAGACGATCGTGGCCACCAGCTTCGAGAGCTGGACCGGCAACGTGCCCGACGGCTGGGTGGGCAGCAAGACCAACCTTGCCGCCGACAGCATCCAGCAGGCCGACCAGAACATCCAGTTCGGCACCTACGCCGTCCGCCTGGTGAGCGCCACCAACACGCACAAGCGCTTCACCACCACGAGCCAGAGCGTGACCGCGGGCACGGCCTACAACATCAGCTTCTATGCCCGTGGCAACGGCGAGATCCGCACCGGCCTGTTCGATGGCCGCGCCACCGGGTTCGGCTATGCGCCCTACAACCCCTACATCACCGTGAACGGCACCACCTGGACACCCTACAGCCAGCAGGTGGTGGCGGAGAACGACACCATCGACGGTGAGTTCATCCTCAGCGTGCGCAACACCCTCGCCACAGGCGGCCACTTGGAGGTGGACAGTGTGCGCATCTGGTCCGGTGCGGTGAACCCGCCCACCGACGCGAGCATCTACGAGATCCAGTTCACGACCGACCCGAACGGCGCTTCTCCGCTCGTGGGCCAGACGGTGAACACGGGCGGAGTGGTCTGCGGCGTGGCCAGCAATGGCTACTGGCTGCAGAGCGGCACCGGCCCATGGTCCGGCCTTTACGTGTTCGACAGCTCGCCGGTGGCCCTGGGCGACAGCCTCACCCTTACCGCACTGGTCGAGGAGTACTTCAACCAGACCCAGCTGAGCGATGCCGCCAACGTGAACATCGTGTCGCCGGGCAACCCGGTGGACGTGCAGGCGGCCACCACCGGCATCGTGGGCCAGGAACAGTGGGAAGGTGTGCTGGTGCAGGTGACCAACGCCGATTGCACCAACGACGACATCGCGAACAACTTCGGTCAATGGACGATCGATGACGGCTCGGGCGCCGTGCTGGTCAACGACCTCCTGTACGCCTATACCCCGACGCTGGGCGTGAACTACGACGTCACCGGCCTGGTGTCCTACAGCTTCAGCGAATGGAAGATCGAGCCGCGCTTCGCCGCCGATGTGGCCATCTCCACCGGCCTCAACGAGCAGTTGCTGGCCGCCTCGCAGGTGTGGCCCGTGCCCGCCACCGACATCCTCACCGTGGATGTGCAGGTGCCGGGTGTTCGCTTCCAGGTGCTGGACGCCACCGGTCGCCTGGTGGGCGAGGGTTCCTTCAGCGCCCTGCGCAACACGCTCCCGGTCGCCGGCCTTCAGGCAGGGCTCTACACCCTGATGCTCGCCCGCGATGAGGCCCGCAGCAGCGTGCGCTTCACCGTGGCGCGCTGATCGACATCCCGCGACGTTTCAAGGGCCCCGGTGCATGCGCACCGGGGCCCTTGCCTTTTCCTTGGGCCCGAAGGCGTGATCAGTGCACCGGCCGCACCAGTATGATGTACACCGGGAAGTGGTCGCTCCACCCGTTGGCCCAGGTGTCGCCCACGAAGGTGCGGAAGGGGTATCCGCTGAACGCGCCGTCCTGCTGGCGCAGGTAGGGCTCGTTGTACACGCGTACCCCGTAATACCGGTAGCGGTCGTCCGAGCGGGCGGCCAGGGAGGGCGTCACGATGATCTGGTCGAAGAGGTTCCAGGAGTCGCGCCAGGCCAGCGAGCCGATGCCCTTCTCGTAGAGCGGCTCCATGGGGTTGAAGAGCGCACGGCCTGTGGCTTGTTCAGGCCGGGCCGTGGTCATCAGCCCGCCACGCACGCTCTTGTCCACCGGGTCGTCGTTGAGGTCGCCCATGTAGATCACCCGTGCGCCCGGGTCGCGTTGCTGCAGCGAATCGATGAGGGCGCGGCCCAGCTTGGCGGCCAGCATGCGCTTGGGCTGCGATCGCTTCTCGCCTCCGCGCCGGCTGGGCCAGTGCGCCACGATCACATGCACCGTGTCTCCGTCCATGAGGCCGCTCACCAGCAGCTGTGCGCGGGTCCGGAACGCCGTGTCCGCCGGGTCCACAAGCGGCACGCTGCGGTGGCCCAGCAGCGTGAAGTACCGCGGATCGTACAGCAGGGCCACGTCCACCCCGCGCCGGTCGGGACCGTCCTCGTGCACGATGCGATACCCGCGCTTGGCGATGGCCTCCGCCTTCACCAGGTCCTCCAGCACACGGCGGTTCTCCACCTCGGCCAGGCCGATCACATGCACGCCGTCCGGGTGGACGTCCCTGCCCAGTTCGCCGATCACGCGCCCCATCTTCTCCACCTTCGTGCGGTAGCGCGTGGTGCCCCACAACTTCGGTCCGCCCGGCAGGAATTCCGCATCGTCGGTGTCCGGCGAGTCGATCGTATCGTAGAGGTTCTCGACGTTGTAGAAGCCGATGCAGGCCGCCGTGAAGCGCTGGTCGGACTGTGCGCAGGCCACAGGCCCGCAGGCGAAAAACAGCAGGGCGAGGGGCGGAAGGGAACGATGGCGGGAACGCATGGCGGCGCAAGGTAGCCCGGTGCGTGGGGGCGTCAATACCGGGGGAAGAGCAGGTCGTGGCGTTGGTTGTAACGCCGCAGGAAGGCGAAGAGCGTGCCGGGCTCGTTGCGGGCCCGTTTGCCCAGCGCGCGGAACTCGGCCAGCAGCTCCGGGTCGTCCGCCAGCGCCTGATCCATGCCCGCTGCACTGAACGGCAGGAAAGCCCCCGTGGCCATCACCAGCAAGCCCTGCGACTCCATCGTGTACGTGCGGGTGCCCCCCGTCCCGTAGAAGGAAGGGTCCCAGTCGCGGATCACCTGCGTGTAGAGCAGGTGGCTCAGGGCGCCCATCAGGCCGATGCGGTGGAAGCCCGTGGCCGTGCTGAGGTACACCACGTTGTTGGAACAGAACCCCCACACCGAGCGGTCGGGCACGGCCGTGGGCCGTCCCAGGCTGTCGGGCAGGTGCCAGGTGTCATCGCCCCGCGGGTCGATGCGCAGCCCCTGCCGATCGGTGAGCTGCTCCAGGCCGGCCGAGGGTGCGTTCAACCGGAACTCCCGGAAGCTGCGGTAAATGCCTTCGCGGAAGTCGAAGCCGGTGCTGTACGGCACCCGGATGGTGTCCATCTGTCCGGCGGTGCGCAGACCGGTCGCGAGCCCCAGAAGCAGGATCAGCGACCGCATCATGGGGCGAAGGTGCGCACCAGCCCGATCACCTCATCGGGTGCCTGCACGTGCACCCAGTGGCCGGCATAGTCGATGGTCTCAACCCGGGCCTGCGGGAACTGTTCGCGCAGCTGGGGCAGGTCCTCCCGCGTGATGTAATCGCTCTGCCCGCCTCGGATGAAGAGGGTTGGGGTGCGCACCACCTCCGGGCCGGCCGCGGCCAGGATGTCGTGGATGTCGTGCGCCAACAGCGGCACATTGAAGCGCCACGCCAGCTGCTCGGGGGTGGCCCAGTACAGGCTCTTCAAGAGGAACTGCACCACACCCGGTTCGCGGATCGATGTGGCCAGATGGTCCTCCACCTCCTTGCGGGTGCGGAGTCGTTCGAGGTCGCATGTGGTGAGCGCCTGCAGGATGTGGGCGTGCCGGTGCGGTGGGTATTCCCGCGGGCCCATGTCGATCACCACCAGCCGGTGCAGCAGTCCGGGGTGGCGCTGCGCCAGCACCATGCCGGTCTTTCCGCCCATGCTATGGCCCACCACCACGGGCTCATGCAATCGCAGGTCGGCGATCAGTGCGGCGACATCATCGGCCATCAGGGCGTAAGTGATGCGGTCGGTGTGGGGCGAGCGTCCGTGGTCGCGTTGGTCCACCAGCACCACCTCGAACTCCTCGGCCCACGCCTTGCCGATGCTGTTCCAGTTGTCGCTGCTGCCGAAGAGACCATGAAGAACAAGCAAGGGACGGCCTTGGCCCATGCGGCGATGGTGGAGCGGGACGGTGCTCATGGTCGCAGTTCGCGGAGATAGAGCTGTACGGTGTTCTCCCATCCGAACTGCAGGGCATCGCACACCAGGGCGTGGCCGATGCTCACCTCCAGCAGCCCCGGAACGTGCTCCTGGAAGTACCGCAGGTTGTGCCGGTCCAGGTCGTGCCCGGCGTTGAGGCCGAGGCCATGCGTGGCGGCAGCCTGCGCGGCGTTCACGAAAGGGGCCACCGCCGCTTCGCGATCGTTGTGGTACCCCGCCGCATAGGGCTCGGTGTACAGCTCGATCCGGTCGGTACCGGTGTCCGCCGCATGCCCCACCTGTTCGCTATCGGCGCCCAGGAAGAGGGAGGTGCGCAAACCGTCCGCATGCAGGCGTCGCACCACCTCACTGAGGAAGGTCTTCCGCGCCCGGGCATCCCAACCGGCATTGCTCGTCAGCACCCCCGGGGGATCGGGCACGAGGGTCACCTGGGCGGGACGCACCTCGGTCACCAGAGCGAGGAAGTCCTCCGACGGATAGCCCTCGATGTTGAACTCGGTGGTGAGCACCGCCCGCAGGGCGCGCACGTCGCTGCGGCGGATGTGGCGCTCGTCCGGACGGGGGTGCACCGTGATGCCCTGCGCGCCATGCCGTTCCAGCAACAGGGCGGTGGCCACCACGTCCGGGTTGTTGCCGCCGCGCGCGTTGCGCAGCGTGGCCACCTTGTTGATGTTGACGCTGAGGCGGGTCATGCGATGCACTACCTTGGGCGCGGCAGGCGGCGCCGAAAGTACGCCGGTGCCGAGGCCCCATGCACGCCAGCGACCTCATCGCCCCCGATCTTCCGCCCCTGCGGCCGGACGACACCGTGGGCCGTGCGCTCGATTGGATGGAGGAGTTCAAGGTGCGCCACCTGCCCGTCACCGAGAACGGCCGGTTGGTGGGCCTGGTGCGCGATACCGACCTGGTGGACCGCAACGATGCCAAGGCCGCGGTGCGCGAGCTGATGGGTCAGGCCGAGCTGCCCTACGTGCGCGGAGGCCAGCACATCTACGACGTCATGAAGGTGATGGCCGAGCGCGGCCTCACCGTCCTGCCCGTGCTCGACCCCACCGGCACCTACCTCGGCGCGATCAATGAGCACGAGGCGCTGCGCCGACTGGCCGAAGCCATCAACATCGGCGAACCGGGCAGCGTGGTGGTGCTGGAGATGAACCAGAACGATTACAGCCTGCAGCGCATCGCCGGCATCGTGGAGAGCAACGGCGCCAAGCTCCTCAGTGTGTACAACCGCACCCTGCCCGAGGGCCCGCGCGTGGAGGTGACCCTCAAGGTGAACCGCGAGGACATCAGCGACATCCTGCAGTCCTTCGAGCGGTACGATTACTTCGTGAAGAGCATCTACCAGGGTTCGAAGTTCCACGAGGACCTGCGCGGCCGCTACGACGAGCTGATGCGCTTCCTGGACCTGTGAGGGCCCTGTGCTCATTGCCTCTTGTTCTCGGTGTGACCTTCTCGGTCGCGGTCCGTGGCCCGGTCCGTGCGCAGGCCGAACCGGCCTCCGTGCACGTCCGCGCCGTCCTTGTCCTGGGCAACAAGGTGACACGCGAACGCGTGGTGCTGCGCGAGCTCACCTTCCGGGAGGGCGATACCCTTGCTCAGGAGGTTCTGGCAGCAGCGGTTCGCCGTAGTACGGAGAACCTCCTGAACACCGGGCTCTTCAACACCGTCAACCTCGTTCCGGTGCCCATCGGACAGGGCGAAGTGGTGGTGCAGGTGCACCTGAACGAGCGTTGGTACCTCTGGCCGGCGCCCATCCTGGAGGTGGGCGGCGATCCGAACTTCAACACCTGGTGGCTCACCCGCGACCTCGGCCGGCTGAACTGGGGCGGCTATCTGTACCGCTACAACGCCCGAGGGATGAACGAGACCGCCTACGTGCTGGCGCAGTTCGGCTATACACAGCGCTTCGCCGCGAAGTACAGGGTGCCCTTCCTCGACCGCTCAGGGCGCTGGAGCCTGTCCGTGGGCGGCGGCTACCACCAGCAGCGCGAGATCACCGTGGGCACTGCGGACAACGAGCGCATCTTCTTCCGTCCCGCCGAAGGCCATGCGCGCATCGAGTGGAACATGGAGGCCGAGCTCGGTCTGCGTCGTGCCCACGACGTAAGGCATGCCTTCCGCGTGGGCCACCGCGATGCGCGTGTGGTGGACTCGGTGGCCTGGAGTTGGCCGGACCACTTCAACGACGGGGCCCGGCGCCTGGCCTTCATCACCCTTGGATACACCGTGATCCGCGACCGCCGCGACTCGCGTGTGTTCCCACGGACCGGACGCTATGCCGAGCTGCGCGTGGACCGACTTGGGCTCGGAGGACCTCACGCGCCGGACAACACGGTGCTGTACGCCACGGTGAAGGAGTGGTGGACCCCGGCCGACCGGTGGACCCTGGCCATCGGCCTGCGTGGACGCAGCACCCTGGGTCCGCCGATCCCTTATTTCCTGCAGGAGGGGCTGGGCTACGCTCACTACGTGCGAGGGTACGAGTACTACGTGATCGACGGACAGCACTTCGCGCTCGGCCGGTTCAACGCCTTGTTCACCCTGCTGCGGCCGCGGATCCAGCGCCTGGGCTTCATGCCGATGGAGGCCTTCCGCACCCTTCATCTGGCCCTTTACATCAACGCCTTCATCGACGGCGGACGCGTGTGGGACGACCGGTATGCCGCCGCGAACCCCTTGGCCAACACCTGGATGCACGGTGCGGGGCTGGGGCTTGATCTGGTGACCTCGTACGATCAGGTGCTGCGGGCCGAAAGCGCCCTCAATGGCCGGGGAGAGCTCGGTTTCTTCCTACATTTCACGCAACCCTTCTGACCCCATGCGGATCGCCGTTCAGGCCCGCCAACCGGAGCCGAGCACCCTGCCCTTGATCGCCGGTCTGCTTCAGGCGATGCCCGCTCACGGCCTCGCTCCCATCGTAGACGCTCAGCTGGCCACCCTTCTGGCCGACACCGAGGGAGCGGTGCCGCACGCCACCTTCGATGCCGGTGCCCCCCCGGCGGGAACGGACCTGCTCATGAGCCTGGGCGGTGACGGCACCTTTCTGCGCGCTGTCGGCCTCGTGGCCCGGAGCGGCATCCCGGTCCTGGGCGTCAACCTCGGCCGCCTTGGCTTCCTGGCCGCCATGGGCCCCGACCAGGTGCACGAGGCCCTCGGGCTGCTGGCCCAGCGACGCTTCGTGCTGGAGGAGCGCATGATGCTCCAGGTCACCGGCTGCGAGGCCGAGCTTGGTGACCAGGACCTGGCGCTCAACGACGTCAGTGTGCACAAGCGGGACACCTCGTCCATGATCGCCGTGCATGTGCATGCGGAGCGCCGCTTCCTGAACACCTACTGGGCGGACGGCCTCATCATCGCCACGCCCACGGGTTCCACGGCCTATTCCCTCAGTTGCGGAGGGCCCATCCTGGACCCGTCCTGTCGCAACCTCGTCATCACCCCCATCAGTCCCCACAACCTCAACATCAGGCCCATGGTGCTGCCGGACGCCTGCGTGCTGCAGGTGGAGGTGGAGGCGCGGGAGCTCAACTACCTGGTGAACCTGGACAACCGCAGCATCACCCTCAGCGGCCGCCGGGCCATCGGGGTGCGCAAGGCCGGCCTGGTGGCCCGCATCGCCCACCTGCCGGACCACGACTTCTTCAGCACCCTGCGCCACAAGCTCAATTGGGGTCTGGATGCCCGGTCGGCCCCGGGGCCCTCGGCCTAACTTCGCCCCCGCGTGGCCCGTATACCACGGCGCTCCGCACCTGCGTTACCCCGCTCATGCGCCTGGCGACAGCCCTGCTCCTTCTGATCCCGGCCTGCGGCCTTCAGGCCCAGTCGGTCAGCGAGATCGGCCTTACCGGCGGGGTCATGTACTACATCGGCGACCTGAACCCCTACAAGCACTACCCGTCCCGCACCAAGCCGGCCGGGGGGCTCATGTTCCGCTACAACTTCGACACCCGCTACGCCATCCGTGCCCAGGCGCTCTATGGCGTACTGGAGGCCTATGACAGTGATTCGCCCGACAGCCTGCAGGTGGCCCGCAACCTCAGCTTCCGGACCAGCCTCTTCGAACTGGCCGTGTTGGGCGAAGTGAACTTCTTCAACTACAGAGGATTGGGCAAGGACGGCCGCAGCTGGACCCCCTTCGTGTTCGCCGGGCTCTGCTACTTCCGGGCCAGCCCGCGGGCGCAGCTCAACGACACTTGGTACGACCTGCAGCCCCTGGGCACCGAAGGACAGGGTTCGCCCGAGGTGCCTGGTGCCGCCAAACCCTACAGCGTCGACCAGGTGGGCATCCCCTTCGGGTTCGGCCTGAAGTTCAACTTCGGCGGCCATGTGGACCTCCAGCTGGAGTGGGGCATGCGCCGCACCTTCACGGACCATATCGATGACGTCAGCGGCACCTACGCCGACCCCGACCTCATCAACCCCCTGGCCGCCGAGCTCTCGGACCGCAGCGCCGACCGGGACGTGGTGGACCGCACGGGGCAGGCCCGGGGCGACGCGCAGACCCGGGACTGGTACCAGTACACGGGCCTCACCCTGTCGTACGTCCTGACGAAGTTCACGGAGTGCGACATGCTGTATTTCCAGAAACGGCGCTGATCCGGGCATTGTGCGATCTTTGCGGCCCTTCCCGCCAGGGGAGGCCCCCATGGACCTGAAGGCCCGCATCGATCCCGCCAGGGTGCCCGCCCACGTGGCCATCATCATGGATGGCAACGGCCGGTGGGCCACACGCCAGGGCGAGCACCGGGTGGTGGGCCACACCAGCGGGGTGAAGGCCGTCCGCGATACCCTGGTGGGCGCCACCGAGATCGGCATACGCCACCTCACCTTGTACGCGTTCAGCACAGAGAACTGGAACCGCCCCCAGGCGGAGGTGGATGCCCTCATGGACCTGCTTGTGCGCACGCTCATGAGCGAGGTGGACAGCCTCAACGAGAACGGCGTGCGGCTCAATGCCATCGGCGATCTGGAGAGCCTGCCCGGCGACTGCCATGCCATCCTGCAGCAGGCCATGGCCCGCACCGCCCACAACGACCGCATCACCCTCACCCTGGCCCTGAGCTACAGCGCCCGCTGGGAGCTGGTGCACATGGCCCGTCGGTTGGCCCGTGAGGTGGCGGAGGGGCGCCTTCGGACCGAGGACATCGATGAGGCGGCCGTGGCGGCCCACCTCACCACCGCCGGCATGCCCGACCCCGAACTCCTGATCCGCACCAGTGGGGAGCAGCGCGTCAGCAATTTCCTCCTCTGGCAGATCGCCTATGCGGAACTCTATTTCAGCAGTGTCCTCTGGCCCGATTTCCGCAAGGAGGACCTGTTCGAGGCCGTGCTGGATTACCAGTCCCGGGAACGCCGTTTCGGACTCATCAGTGAACAGGTGAACCCCCGGTGACGACGAGGATCCCACAACTCCTGCTCCCGGTCCTGCTCGGGCTTTCCGCTGCGGCGCAGGTGGACGAGCGGCGGTACATGGACCCGTCCGTGCCCCGCGAACTCGAGATCGGCGGCATCACCGTCACGGGAACCAGCACGGTGGACGTCAACGCGGTGATGCTCTTCAGCGGGTTGAAGGTGGGCCAGCAGGTGACCCTGCCCGGGCCGCGCATCGCCGATGCCGTCCGCAACATCTGGGAGCAGAAGCTCTTCAGCGATGTGCGCATCGAGGCCGCCGAGATCCGTGGCCGCACCGTGTTCCTCAACATCGTGGTCACCGAGATGCCGCGCCTGTCGCGGTTCAAGTTCGAGGGGGTCACCAAGAGCGATGCGGACAAGCTGCGCGAGCGCATGGAGCTCACGCGCGGCCAGCAGGTGAACGAGGGTCTTCTCACCAACACCCGTGGCACCATCCGCGCGTACTACGTGGAGAAGGGCTTCCTGAAGGCCGATGCCGACATCGAACAACGCACCGACTCCCTGATGGAGAACAGCGTGCTGCTCATCATCACCGTGAAAAAGGGCAAGCGGGTGCGGATCAAGGACGTCGACTTCATCGGCAACGAGGCCCTCACGGACGCCAAGCTGCGCAGGGCGATGAAGAAGACCCGCCGTCGCCTGTGGTACAATCCGTTCGCATCAAGCAAGTTCCTGGCCAAGGAATACCGGGTGGACAAGGAGAACCTGCTGGACACCTACAACGAGAAGGGCTATCGCAACGCGGCGATCCTGCGCGACAGCACCTGGTTCGTGAACGACCGACGGCTGATGGTGAGGATCGAGCTCGAGGAGGGCCGTCGCTTCTACTTCCGCGACGTGCGCTTCAGCGGCAACACCAAGCACAGCGACCGGGAGCTGCTGGACATCCTCAACATCAAGCGGGGCGACGTGTACAACAAGAAGGTGCTCGACAGCCGGATGTACATGAACCAGACCGGCCGCGACGTCAGTTCCCTCTATATGGACGATGGCTACCTGTCCTTCTATCCCGAGGTGATCGAGGTGGCCGACGGCGACAGCATCGACCTGGACATCCGGCTGCGCGAAGGCAAGCAATACCGCATCCGGAACGTGCTGGTGAAGGGCAACACGAAGACCAACGAGCACGTCATCCGGCGTGAGATCCGGACCAAGCCGGGGCAGCTCTTCAACCGCAGCGACGTGCTGCGCACCCAGCGCGAACTGGCCAACCTCGGCTACTTCGATCCCGAGAAGCTCGGTGTGAACCCGGTGCAGGACGCGCGCACCGGCACCGTGGACCTGGAGTACACGGTGGAGGAGAAACCCAGCGACCGCCTGGAGCTGAGCGGCGGCTGGGGGGCGGGCCGCCTGGTGCTGTCGCTCGGCCTGTCCTTCACCAACTTCAGCCTGCGCAACATCACCAAGCCCGCGGCCTGGCAGCCCCTGCCCGCCGGCGATGGACAGACCCTGAACCTGCGGGCCCAGACCAACGGCCGGTTCTTCCAGAGCTACAGCCTGAGCTTCGTGGAACCCTGGCTCGGCGGCCGCAAGCCCAACGCCCTCAGCATCTCCGCCTTCCACTCGGCCCAGAGCAATGGCGAACGGAAGTACGTGGACACCGAGGACGGCCGGGTGGACAACCCCCTGCGGCAGTCCCTGCTGATCACCGGCGGATCGGTGGGCCTGGGCAAGCGCCTCACCTGGCCCGATGATTACTTCCTGCTGCGCCAGACGATCAGCTACCAGCTGTACGATCTGCGCAATTGGAACCAGCTCTTCGCGTTCAACAACGGCCAGAGCAACGTGCTCGCCTACCAGATCCAGCTCTCGCGCAACTCGGTGGACCAGCCCTTCTTCGCCCGCAGCGGCTCGGACATCTCCCTGAGCCTGAAGGCCACCCCGCCGTACTCGTGGTTCCAGCCGGGCCGCGACTTCGCCGCCGAGCCTCCGGATCAGCGCTACAACTGGGCCGAGTTCCACAAATGGAAGTTCACCACCCAGTGGTTCACCCGCATCACCCGCAGCAAGAGCGGGCACGACCTGGTGCTGATGACCCGCGCGGGCTTCGGCTTCCTGGGCCGCTATTCGAAGAACCTCGGCAACAGCCCCTTTGAACGCTTCTACCTCGGTGGGAGCGCGCTCACCGGCTTCCAGCTCGACGGGCGCGAGATCGTGGGCCTGCGCGGCTACGACGACCTCTCCCTGGCGCCGAACACGGGCAACTTCCTCATCAACAAGTACACCGCCGAACTGCGCTTCCCCATCTCCCTGAACCCCTCGGCCACCATCTACATGCTCACCTTCGCCGAGGCCGGCAACACGTGGGGCGTGTTCGACCGGTACGATCCCTTCCAGTTGTACCGCTCGGCCGGCGTGGGCCTGCGCCTCTTCCTGCCCATGTTCGGACCGATGGGCCTGGACTATGGCTGGCGCTTCGACGATGTGCCCGCAAGCCCCGCCATGGCCCCGGGCCAGTTCCACTTCACGATCGGCATCGATCTTGGGGAGCTCTGAGCCCGATCGCCTAATTTCGACGCCTTCCATGAAGCGCCTCCTTCCGCTACGCCTGCTCGTCCTGAGCATGCTGCTGCCGGCGATCGCCAGCCACGCCCAGCGCATCGCCTTCGTGGACACCAAGTACATCCTGGGCAAGATGCCCGACTACCAGAGCGCCCAGAGCGAACTGGACCGCCTGAGCTCCCAGTGGCAGAAGGAGATCGACGATCGCTGGGAGACCATCCGCAAGCTGCGCGACGCCTACAACGCCGAGGCCATCCTGTTGACCGATGACATGAAGGCGAGCCGCCGCGAGGACATCGAGAAGAAGGAACGTGAGGCAAGGGACCTGCAGAAGAAGCGCTTTGGGCCCGATGGCGACCTGTTCAAGAAGCGCGAGGAGCTCATCCAGCCCATCCAGGACCGCATCTATCAAGCCATCAAGGAGGTGGCCGGCACCACCTACGTGGCCATCTTCGACATCGGAAGCAAGGGCAACAATGTGCTCTTCGCCAGCGAGAAGTACGACAAGAGCGACAGCGTGCTGCGCAAGCTCGGCATCCGCCCCGACAAGGAAGGCGAGCCCGGGAACACGCGCGGCAATGATGACGATGATCAACCCGAGCGCCAGCCCGATGATGGCGGCGCCCAGCCCCAACGCGACGGCGGCACCAGCCCCGACCGCGGCGGTGGCGAGAACACGATCAAACCCCCACGATGAGCAACGGACCCATGAAGACCCTCCTCCTTTCCCTGGCCCTGGTGGCCACCGCCGCCCCGGCCTTCGCGCAGGCGAAGCTCGGTCACATCGACCGCCAGGCCCTGATGCTCACCCTGCCCGAACGCAAGGACGCCGAGACCAAGATGCAGGCCTTCGCCAAGAGCCTCGACGACCGCCTGAAGGCCATGGGCGCCGAGTACCAGCAAAAGGTGACCGACGCGCAGGCCAAGGAGGCCACCATGACCAACACCGAGAAGGAGATCGTGATCCGCGAGATCTCCGAGCTGGAGAAACGCATCACCGACGCCCAGGAGAAGGCCCAGGAGGACCTGGCCAAGCAGGAGGAGGAGTTGCTGCGCCCCATGGTGGAGAAGACCAACAAGGCCATCCAGGACGTGGCTGCAGAGAACGGCTTCACCTACATCTTCGACACCAGCGCGGGCTTCGTGCTCTACTACGAGAAGGGCGAGGACATCCTGCCCAAGGTGAAGGCCAAGCTCGGCATCCAGTAGCCTAAGTTCGCGCCGTGCGGGATCCCCGTCCCATCGGCGTTTTCGATAGCGGCATCGGTGGCCTCACCGTGGCCCGGGCCATCCGGCAGGCGCTCCCCGCGGAGCGCCTGCTCTATTTCGGCGACCAGGCCCATGTGCCTTACGGCGATCGCGACGATGCGCAGATCCTGACCTTCAGCGAGGCCATTGCGCACTGGCTGCTGGAGCGCGATGCCAAGGCGCTCGTCATCGCCTGCAACACCGCCAGTGCCGCCGCGCTGAAGCCCCTGCGCGAGCGGTTGCCGCATGTGCCCATCGTGGGCATGGAGCCCGCCGTGAAGCCCGCCGTGGAGCATACAAGGACCGGCGTGGTCGGGGTCATCGCCACCGTCGCCACCATGCAGGGCGCCGTGTTCGCCAGCATCGTGGAGCGCTTCTCCCAAGGCGTCACCGTGCTGCAACAGGCCTGCCCCGGGCTGGTGCGGCAGATCGAGGCCGGTGAACTGGACAGCCCGCGAACCGAGGCCATGCTGCGCGGATGGCTGGAGCCCATGCTCGACCGCGGCATCGATGCCCTGGTGCTCGGTTGCACGCACTACCCGCTCGTGCGCCCGCTGATCGAGCGCATCGTGGGGCCGGACGTCCGCGTCATCGATCCCGCGCCGGCCATCGCGCGCCGGCTGGCCCAGGTGCTCGCTGAGGCGGACCTTGCCGCCGGGGAAGGCGAAGGCGGCATCGAGGTGTACACCAGCGGCGAGGTGGGCCGCCTGCGCGGCATGCTCCTTCGCCTGGGCCTGGGCCCCTTGCCGGTGCACGGTCTCCAGTGGACGGGCGGCCGCCTCACCCCTCCGTGAACCAGCTCGCGTACAGTTGGTAGTTGCGGGCGATCCGCTCGATCTCGCCGCTCGAGAGCTCGGGGCTCACCGGACCGATGCGCCGTGCCGGCACGCCGGCCATCAGGCTGCCCGGTTCCACCACCGTGCCCTGCGTGACCACCGCACCCGCCGCGATCACACTGCCGCTGCCGATCACCGCGTGGTCCATCACGATGGCGCCCATGCCGATGAGCACCTTGTCGTGCACCGTGCAGCCGTGCACGATGGCCCGGTGGCCGATGCTCACATCGTCGCCGATGGTGAGCGCCGCCCGTTCGTACGTGCAGTGGAGGACCGCGCCGTCCTGCACGTTCACCCGGTGGCCGATGCGGATCGCGTTCACATCGCCCCGCACCACCGCATGGAACCACACGCTGCAGCGCTCGCCCATCACCACGTCGCCCACCACCACGGCGTTCTCGGCCAGGAAGCACCCCTCGCCGAACCGCGGCTCATGGCCGCGCACCTGCTTGATCAGCGCCATGCTCAGGGTTTCGCCTCGGTCGGGAGCTTTCCGCAGCCTTCCTTCTGGCAGCAGGCGGGCAGCTTGGCGAAGGCCTTGGGGTCGCCCGGCATGCCGTCAGCGCTGTAGCCCAGCTTCACCAGCGCAGCGCGCAGCCCCTCCGGGGTGTTCTTTCCGGCCTTGTACGTGACGTGCACCGTGGAGGTGGCCAGGTCGACATCGACCTGCCGCACGCCTTTCTCGTAGATCAGGTTCTCCTCGATGGTGCGTTCGCACATGTCGCAGACCGTGCTGCTCACGATGTCGAGGTGAGCGTCATCCCCGTGCTGGGCGCTGGCCTGGGAGGCCCACAGGGCGAGGAGGAGGGTGATGGTGTGTTTCATGAGGGGTTCTTCGTGGGTCGGAGGGTGTAGCGAAGGCCGCCATAGATCATGGCGCCCACGGTGGGGCCCCAGATCAGCGAGGCGTCAAAATACGGGCCATAGGGATCTTCGGGGGCGATGATCTGCCGGGTCTGGCCGGCGCTGGTCAGGTTCTCGCCCCCGAGGTAGAACTCCCACGCGCGCCAGATGAAGGTGACCTGGGCGTGCAGCGTGGCGTAGGCGGGCGATCGGCGCGGGAAGCGGTAAGGCTCGGGGTTCGCCGTGGTCCAGGGGATGCGCGAGCGGCTGAAGAGGTTCACCGAGACGTCGGCCCGCCACCGTTCGTTCGGGCTCGCCCACGCCAGGTCCACCAGGCCGCGGTGCGGCGGTGTGAACGGCCGCTCACGCAGCACCCCATCGTAGGTGGTGGCCACATCATACCAGCGGTAGCTCAGTTTGAGGTCCAGGGTGCGCGAGAGCTCCACCTGCACGTCGGCCAGCACGCTCGTGGCGTAGCTCGGTCCGTCCAGCATGTAGAACACGAGCAGTTGCGGCGAACGGTCCAGGTCGGCCACCAGTTGAGTGGTGAAGCGGGTGTGGTATGCATCAAGGCCCACGGCCCATCTGCGCTCGATCCACTTGAACTTGTGCAGGGCGCCGGCCCCGAAGGTCCACGCCCGCTCAAGTCCGGGCTCATTCTCCACCACCACCCGCCGCGAGCTGGCCAGCACGGCCGCGTTCTCCACCAGCGGATTGGTGCTTCGGAACCCGTGCCCCACGCTGGCGCGCGCCACCGTCAGCGGGCCGATGTCCCACTTGGCGTGCAGCCGCGGGCTGGCCACGGTGCCGTACCAGCTGTTGCGGTCGGCCCGCACACCGGCCACCACGGCCACGTCCCCGGCCTGCAGGGTGTATTCCGTGAACAGCCCGGGCATCACCTCATTGCGCGCGAAGCTGCTGTCCTGGAAGGTCTCCTCGAAGTCGTCCACCTGCAGGCTCAGACCGGCCTTCAGCTGGTCCTTGCCTCCGCGCGCGAGCTGCTGGTAGATGCCGCTCACGTAGCCGCTGAGCTGCAGCCCTTCATGCCGGCGCTCCCCGAACCGCGCGGTCAGGTGGTGCCGGCGCAATGCGGTGACGAAGCCCAGGCTTCGTGTGGCATCGTTGCGGAACACGAAGCCGTGCTTGGCCAGCAGGTCGGTCATCGCATTGCGGATGTCCACCACATAGGGTGCGTGATGGTCGGGTGGTCCCTCGAGGTGCATGAACGTGCTGCCACCCTCGCGGATGTCCTCCACATGGCGCACGGCCACCTGGGTGGTGCGTCCCTCGCGGGCGTGCATGAAGCGGTCCATCACGTTGATGCGCCGCGTCCGGGGCATGTCCATGAATCCGTCCCGGTTCTGGTCCATCTCCGTGTTGAACCAGTTGCCATGCACCAGCAGCAGGTTGGCGGCGTGGGGTCCGATCCGCTGTCGTGCATGCACATTGGCCTCCGCACGGCCCTGGCTGTTGCCGTAGAGGTTCACGAAGAGCGGAGGCTCGTCCAGCGGGTTCAGGAGGCAGAGGTCGATCTGACCCGTGATGGCGTTGGGACCGTTCACCGCAGTGCCCGCTCCCTTGCTGAGGTTGATCGCATGGATCCATGTACCCGGTATCAGGGTGAGGCCCGAGCTGGCGCTGAGGCCGCGCACGAACGGCAGGTTCTCCACGCTGAGTTGCGCGTATTTGCCGTCCAGGCCCAGCATGCGCAGCACCTTCGAGCCGCTGATGGCGTCGCTGAAGCTGGCATCCACCGTGGCGTTCGTCTCGAAGCTCTCGCTGAGGTCACAGCAGGCCGCGCGCTTCAGTTCCTTCACCCCGAGCTGCTCCTGGCTGAGGATCGACCGGGTGCTCAGGGTGGTGCCCTGGGTGCGCTCCACCACGTCCACACCCTTCAACTGGCCCACGGGACGAAGCGTGATGCCCAACTCCCCGGTCGGTGCTGCCGGGACGAGGAGCGTATCCGTGGAGAATCCCACCAGTCGCGTGATGAGCACGGCGGGCAGGGTCGCCGGCAGGGGCAGGGTGAAGCGGCCGGTGCTGTCGCTGGAGGTGGCCACCACGGTGCCCGACCACACCACGGTGGCATAGGGCAGGGTGCCGCCATCCGCAGCGGAGCGCACGATGCCGCGGACCAGCGCCTCCTGGGCGGTCGTGCTCAGCGACCACAGGAGGCAAACGAGAAGAGGAACTCTGTTCGGGAACGGATGCATGGGAGATCGTTCGGTAGGACAAGGGGACCAAGGCCATGTAGGCCGGAACCACGGGTCGTCCGACGATCAGATCCTCAATACCTGCAGCCGCGCAAGCCGACGGGTCGCGGCCAGGGGAGGGGGGCCATGACCGCACACCAGCACGGCTGACCGTACCGCCAGGGCCGTCACCACCACCGGGGCGGGCAGCGACCAGTCATCCATCGCCACGGTGGCGATCGGATGCGCAGGCACGAACACGTCCTGAGCGGCATGGGCGGTGGTGGCCACGCAGCACTGGGCCTTCACCGTGGCGCCGGCGCCGGCCTCCGGTCCGGGGCAGCAATCGCGCAGGTCACCCAGGACGAGCTGGCTGTGCCCGGCCTCCAGGCAGGTCATGCGCGAAAGGGCGGGCGCCGCAGCGGCCAGGAGGAGCAGGGCCGCCAAGGCGGCATGCATCCAGCGCGTGCGACGGAGCGCGTTCATCGGGTGCAAAAATAGGCGACTACCTCCCGAATCCCCAGCCTCCCGCGTGCCCTTCTTGTGAACCCAAGACGCCTGGCCGGCGTCCTAGCTTTGCACCATGTCAGCCCCCAGCACGCCACCGCCCGCCTCGGTGTACGCCGAGATGACGCCCAACCCGGCCACCATGCGCTTCGTGAGCAGCGTGCCCCTGATGCCCGAGGGCCGCGTGCTGGAGTTCCTCTCCCCCGAGCAGGCCCAGGGCGTGTCCCCGCTGGCCGAAAAGGTGTTCAACCTGCCCATGACCACGGGCGTCCTCATCGGGGCGAACTTCATCACGGTGACCAAGAACGATATCGTCAGCTGGGACATGGTGCACCTGGAATTGCGCGAGTTCATCCAGGAACACCTGCGCACCGACGGCCGTGTGCTGTACGGTGACGTGCCCGCACGCGAGCTGGCCGAGGCCAACGACAGGGCCATGGGCCATGTGGAGCCTTCCGACGAGGCCGATGCGCGCATCATCGCGGTGCTGGAGGAGTATGTGCGCCCCGCTGTGGAGGGCGACGGCGGTCACATCGCCTTCCGGTCGTTCCGCGATGGCGTGGTGACGGTGACCCTGCGCGGCTCGTGCAGCGGGTGTCCCAGCAGCATGGTGACGCTGAAGGGCGGCGTGGAGAACCTGCTCAAACAGATGGTGCCCGGCGTGCGCGAAGTGGTGGCCGAGGAGCTGTGACCTTCAGGCCTCGGCCAGCAGATTGCAGCCTCTGACGTCGCTGTGGTCGAAGCGCCCCAGCACCTCGAAACTCCCGTCCGGGTGAAGTCGGCCCAGGTCCTGCGTACTGATGAAGGGACAGCTGGCGATGTTGCACAGGTCGATGACGTCGATGCCACCGGTGCGGCCCATCTGTTGCGGCGCGAACGGATCGTTCACCTCCCGAATGCGCACCGCCATCCATGGAGGGCAGTGGTAGCGGCCTGCGCCCGGGCTCCAGGCCTGGCTCAGCAGTTCGGTCATGCCGTATTCGCCTCCGACCTGGTCCACCCCGAAGGCCTGACGCAGCTGCGTGTGCAGGTCCTCGCGCACCAGCTCCGGTCGGCGACCCTTCATGCCGCCGGTCTCCACGATGTGCACGTGCCGCAGCGTCATGGGATGTCGTTCCGCCAGGTCGAGCAGGGCGAACGGCACGCCCAGCAGGAGGGTTCTTCGGCCTTCCTCCTCGGACCGTCGGAGCAGGTCGGCCACTTGTGCGTACTGGTTCAGGTACAGGCCACCGAGCGGATCGCCGCTGGCCTCCACCAGCCGCTGGGCCATGAGCACCAGCGAACTGTCCGGGCGCTCCAGGTAGGCCGGCAGCAGGGCGATGATCCGCCATGTCGCCGGTTCGCCCAGGGCGTTGCGGAAGCCGGTCATGAACGATCGCGCGTAGAGCTCCGGCCAGGGCACATGATGCCGGGCGGTGATGGCCGCGGTGGTGCCGCTGCTGGTGAAGGTGAGCGCCGGGGTCAGGCCTTCCAGCAGGACGCGGTGGTCCCGGAAGGCCTGGATGGGCAGGAAGGGGATGGCCTCGATGCTGCCCACCCGGTCCGGGGTGATGCGCAGGCCCTCCAGAAAAGCCCGATAGACGGGGTTGTGCGCCGCGTGCAGACGAAATAGATCGAGCGCCAGCGCGTTGAACGCTTCGGGTCCGTCGACCGCGAAGGGTCGTTCCATCCAGGACGACCACGCGTCAGCGGGCATGGCGATCGGCGCGCAGAGCCGTACTTTTGGAGTGATGCACCGGTTCGGAACGATCTCCTCAAAGGTAGCCGGAGCGCTGGCGCTGCTCCTGCTCACGGCCGGTTGCCAGCGCACCGAGGAGTTCCCCGTGGAGCCCCGGATCGAGCTCAAGTCGTTCACCACGCACGGGGATTCCGCCTCGCTGGTCATCACGTTCACCGACGGCGATGGCGACATCGGGCTCGGTCAGGGCGACACGCTTCCGCCCTACGATGTGGCCCCGTGGTTCTACAACCTGTTCCTCGACTACGAGGAGAAGCAGAACGGGGTCTGGGTGCGGCCCGCCCTGCTGCTGCCCCTGTACTATCGGGTACCGGTGATCACCCCGTCCGGGCAGGACAAGACGCTGGAAGGGGAGCTGGCCGTGGCCCTGACGCCCTGGCCGACCATTCCCAACACGCCGTTCGATACGGTGCGGTACGTGGTGAAGCTGGTGGACCGTGCGTTGCACGAGAGCAACACGATCACCACGGGTCCGATCGTGCTGCCTTGAACGCAGGTCAGAACTCGCCGCTCAGCGCTTCGGAGACGTTGATCAGGTGGTCGCCCACCTTCTCGCAGCTGTTGAACAGGTCCGTGTACACCAGGCCGCTGCGCACGTTGTAGTCGCCGCTTTCGATGCTGCGGAGGTGGGCCTTGCGCAGCTGGTCGCGTAGCTGGTTGATCTGCTCCTCCACCATCACGGCCTCGTCCAGGGCCACGTTCGTGCCGTCGCCCTCCAGGTTGCGGTGCATCACAGCGAAGGCCTTCTCCAGCAGAGCCATCATCTGCAGCAGGTTGTTGCGCTGCTCGGGCGTGAACCAGAGGCGATCGTCCGAGCGGCGTTCCAGGGCCTTGCTCATCTGGAAGAAGATGTCGCCCACGCGCTCCAGATCGCCGGCGATGGCCAGCAGGGCCCGGATGCGGGAGCTTGAGGCCTCATCGCGCACTTCGGCACCGGTCTTCGTCAGGTAGCGGCCCACCTCCAGTTCCATGCGGTCGGTGATCTCCTCGTAGCGGGCGATGCGGCGCAACAGCCGCTCGCGCTCCCCGGCTGCGGTGACGGTGAGAAGGTCGCGGGTCATGTCCAGCATGCGGCCGCACAGGCGCCCCAACTTCACGATCTCGCGGCGCGCCTCCAGTTCGGTGAGCTCGGCGGGCAATGGCACATCGGTGTCGATGTACTCCAACCGGTGCTCCTCATCGGCCTCACCTCGGCTCGGCACCGATCGCGTCACAAGGAGCTCAATGAAGGGCACCAGGCCGATCAGGAGCAGGGTGTTGACGGTGTTGAACAACACATGGAACCAGGCCAGGCCGTACTTCACCGCGTGCATGTCCGTGAAGGGCGACCCGCCGGTGCCTTGCTGCACGAGCCAGGCGACCCCCCTGAGGATGGGGCTGAAGAGGAGCAGCGCCCACAGCACGCCGATGACATTGAACATCAGGTGCGCGCGGGCGGCGCGCTTCGCGTACACGTTGCCCACCAGCGCGGCCACGTTGGCGGTGACGGTGGTGCCGATGTTCTCGCCGAGCACGATCGCCGCCGCCATCGGATAGCCGATGGTGCCGTTCTCGCACAGCACCATCGTCAGGGCCAGGGCTGCGCTCGAGCTCTGGATGACCACCGCCAGGAAGAGGCCGAAGAGCACGAAGAGGAGGATGCTGAAGATCCCGTTGTCCCCCAGGTCGCGCAGGAAGTAGAGCGCCTCGGGGCTCAGCACCGGAACGTTGTCGCGCAGGAAGTCGAGGCCGAGGAACAGCAGGGCGAACCCGATCAGGAACTGCGCCACCCGCCGCCAGCGGTCGCTGCGCAGGAACATGAGCGGGAAGGCCACGCCGATGATGGGGATGCACAGTTCGGCGAGCGGCAGCGAGGCGAAGCCCAGCACGCTGATCAGCAGGGCCTTCAGCGTGGTGCCGATGTTCGCCCCCATGATCACCGGGATGGCCTGCCGCAGGTTCATCAGACCGGCGTTCACGAAGCTCACCACCATCACCGTGGTGGCGCTCGAATACTGCAGCACCGCCGTGATGCCCATCCCCGTGAGCACACCCTTCCAGCGCGCACGCGTCATGGCGTTCAGCGCGGTGCGCATGCCCGTGCCGGCCATCTTCTGAAGGCCTTCGCTCATCACCTTCATGCCGTAGATGAAGAGCCCGAGCGAACCGGCGAGCTTCAGGAAGGCGAGGATTCCGAACGGCATGGGTCGACCTCCTCCCGGAGGTGGCGTCCAAAGGTACCGGGGTGGCCTGCGGCCATGTTAACGGAGCATTAAATCCCGTGTTCGGCGCGGCCTTGGGCCGGTTCCACGCATCGCCCCGGGTATCTTGGCGGCCTCGCATGCGCCCGATCCACCCACGCCACCTCATCCTCCTGGTCACCCTGGTGATCGGCGGCGTGACCGCGGGCGCGACGCTTGTCGTTACGGGTGATCATGGCCTGCCGCGGACCGCGCAGGCGATCGTCGTGGGTGTGTCGGCGCTGGTGCTGTCCTACCTGCTTTTGAGCTTCGCACTACGGCGCTTCATCCAGGACCGCATCCGGGGCATCTACAAGACCGTGCAGGGCCTTCGCGGGGCGGCGGAGATCCCTGCCGTGGGCATGAGCGACGATGCGCTGGGCCGTGTGGAAGGCGAGGTGGCCGAGTGGGCGAGCGCACGCCGCAGCGAGATCACCGAGCTCAAGGAGCGCGAGAAGTTCCGCCGCGAGTTCATCGGCAACCTGGCCCACGAGCTCAAGACGCCGATCTTCAACATCCAGGGCTACATCCTCACCCTGCTGGAAGGCGGCCTGGAGGATGAAAAGGTCAATCGGGACTTCCTCACCCGCGCCAGCCACGGGGTCGATCGGTTGATCAAGATCGTGGAGGACCTCGACCTGATCACGAAGCTCGAAAGCGGGGTGATGGACCTGCGGCCGCGCCGCATCCTGCTCCGTGAGGTCGTGGAGGAGGCCATGGAGGACGTCGAGCTGCAGGCCCGGGAGAAGGGCATCAGCCTGCTGGACAAGGTGCCGGAGGACCTCGCCGTGCTCGGCGACAAGGACCGCCTGATCCAGGTGTTCGTCAACCTGTTCGTGAACGGGGTGAACTATGGCCGCGCCGGCGGACACTGCACGGTGAGCGTGGACGACCTGGATGAGCGTGTGCTCGTGGAGGTGAGCGACAACGGCATCGGCATCAGCGAGGAGCATCTGCCGCGCTTGTTCGAGCGGTTCTACCGGGTGGGCAAGAGCCGTTCGCGGAATGAAGGCGGCAGCGGCCTGGGCCTGGCGATCGTGAAGCACATCGTGGACGCGCACGGACAGACCATCACCGTGAAGAGCGAGGAGGGGCGGGGCAGCACCTTCGCGTTCACCTTGCGGAAAGCGCGCTGACGGGACGCCCCACGGTGAAGGCCGCAGGTCGGTCGCCATGGCCGGCCACGATCACCGTAGGTGTGCGGCGCGGCCCCACGCGCATCACCGCCACGTCGCGCGCGTTGCCGCCGGCGAAGAACCCCGAGGCCGTGGGCGTGAGCGGGGTGAACCCGCCCTTGCCGTCGCCCAGCAGCACACAGCCGCGCCCCGCATCGTAGCGCACGGTCTCCACTTCGGCGCCCCAGTGGTTGCCTGCGGTCACCAGGTCGAGCCTGCCGTCGGCGTTCACGTCCAGGGCCACGATGCCGTTCACCGGACCCAGCTGCACCTCCACGGGCAGCGCACGGATGCTGAACCGGCCGGCGCCGTCGTTCAGCATCACGCTGGAGCGCATCCAGGTGGCGGTGCGATGCAAGGCACGGCCGAGCTTCTCCGGCGTGTAGATGGCCTGCAGGTCGGCATTGGCGAACGCTTCGTACGTGGGGAAGCGCTGCAAGATCACGGGGCACTGCTGGCTGCTGCATTCGCGGCCACGCACGGGGATCTGGTGCCCGGCCTTCTCCTTGGCCAGCACGATGTCCGAGCGGCCGTTGCCGTCCATGTCGGCCCAGTACACGTGCACCGGGTGGGCAGCGTCCGCCTTGAACTTGCTGTTCCATCCCAGGTTGCCGGCGGCGAGGTCCACATCACCGTCGCCGTCCAGGTCGACGGCGCAGAGGCTGTTCCACCACCCGGTGGTGCCTTCGAGCCCAGCGGCCGCCGTGGCGTTCGTGAAGCGCCCGCCCGCGTTCATCATCACCATCACCGGCATCCATTCACCGACGAGCACGAGGTCCGGATCGTGGTCGCCATCGAGGTCGGCGAAGCGCGCATCGGTCACCAGGCCAGGTCCCATCAGGTCCTTCGCCACTTGCTCCGTGGCATCGGCGAAGTGGCCGGTGCCATCGTTGAGCAGCAGGTAGGACCGGGGGGCGAAGGGGTAGTGCGCCGGGGTATGGCGTCCGCCGAGGAAGAGGTCGAGGTCCCCGTCGCCATCGATGTCGGCCGCGTCGGCGCGCTGGCCGCTGGTCATCATCGGCGGCAGGGCGTCCTCCACGCGCGTGAACCGTCCGGTGCCGTCGTTGCGCAGGTAGTGGTGGCGGTAGGCCATGCTGCGCAGGTCATCCTCGTTGGAGCCGGCGATCACCAGCAGGTCCTGATCGCCGTCCCCATCGCCGTCGATGAAGCGGGCGCCCAGCAGCTCCTGCCCTTCGCCGGTGAGCGGATGCGCGTTGCGGGCCACCTGCAACGCGCCGGAGGCGGTCTGCAGCAGCAGGACGGGCGCCTGTCCCCGACCTCCGCCCATCCACAGGTCGTCCAGTCCGTCGCCGTTCACGTCCGCCACGGCGAGCATGGGTCCGAGCTCGCTCATCTTGTGGGGCAGCAGCACCTCCAGGCGGAAGTCATCGTGATCGGGATCGCGGTGCACGGCGCCGTCCGGGATCAGGGACGGGTCCATGGTGAGCAAGGGTGTCGGTCCGGGGCCATGCATCGGCGCCGGTCCGGCATCACGGTCGTCCAACGCCATCAGCCGGTCGGCCCTCACGTTGCGCAGCAGCGTGTACCGGCCATCCGGCCAGCGCACTTCCACGCTGTCGACCATGGCGATCGGCCCCAGCCCGAAATGGAGCACGGGCTCCACGGTGCTCTGGTAGCCGCGCACCGGGCTCAGTTCCTGGTACTGCATGGACCCTTGGTGACGCAGCGTGACGCGCGCCCCGTGCGCGTCCCGTCCGCCCTGCTTGAGCGCGAACCGCAGGTAGTGCCTGTCCGGGTGTCGTTCGCGGGCCCGGTTGGCATATACCGATGCGGGCGCGTCGATGTTGTTGATCACCAGGTCGAGGTCGCCGTCGTTGTCCAGGTCCGCGTAGGCGGCGCCATTGCTGTTGAGGGGTTCGGTGAACCCCCAGGCCTGCGAGCTGTCCGCGAACGTGAGCCGGGCCCGGCCCGTGCTGTCGGCCCCCTGGTTGCTGAACAGGTAGTTGCGGATGCGCGTGCTCGGCACCAGGTCCAGCGTGCGGTAGAAGTCCTCGCCGCTCTTCAGGCCCCGGTACACCTGCTGCTGGTAGTCGTTGTTGCGGATGTCGTGCTTGAAGCCGTTGGTGACCATCAGGTCCTTCCAGCCGTCGTTGTCCAGGTCGGCGAGCAGCGGGGCCCAGCTCCAGTCCGTGCGGGCGATGCCGGCCAGCTGTGCGATCTCGCTGAAGGTGCCATTCCCGTTGTTGAGCTGCAGCGTGTTCACCATGTACTGGTATTGCTGACCGGCGGCCACGATGGACCAGAAGGCCTGCGGCGACATGCTGCCCATGTTGGTCTTGTTGCGCACATGGTCATCCGCCATCATGTCCAGCACCACGATGTCCGGACGCGCGTCGTTGTTGATGTCGGCCACATCGCAGCCCATGCCGAAGTTGCTCACGTGGCGCGTGCGCTCCTTCACCACATCGCGGAAGCTGCCGCCGTTGTTGGTGTAAAGCGCGTCCGCCACGTCGAAGTCGTTCGCCACATAGAGGTCGGGCCGGTCGTCATCATCGAGGTGGGCCACCGATACGCCCAGGCTGAAGCTGAAGTCCATCAGGCCATGCGCACGGGTGGCCTCGTGGAAACGACCGCTCTCCTGCACGAAGAGCCGGTTGCTGGGTGCGGTGCCCGCAGCGATCCCCGCACGCACCTGCGACACGCTGACGCCGGTGAGCCGGTCCTTGGGGTGGTTGATGACGTAGAGGTCGAGGTCGCCGTCCCCCTCCACGTCCAGGAAGGCCGCCTGCGTGCTGTGGCTCGTGTCGGCCACGCCCAGGGCATGGGCGGCCTCGCGGAAGGTGAGGTCGCCGTTGTTCAGGTAGAGCAGGTTGCGCGTGAGCGCCGTATCGATCGTAGGTCCGCTGCGGCACACGTAGATGTCCAGGTGACCATCCCCGTTCACATCGGCCATGGCCACCCCGGTGCGCCAGCCTCCCGGGTCGGCTCCCAGGGCGGTCTCCGTGATGTCCTCGAAGCGCATACCACCCTTGTTGAGGTAGAGGCGGTCGCGCTGCTGGTTGCCGGTGAAGTAGAGGTCGGGGAGACCGTCGCCATTGATGTCGCCCGCGCCCACACCGCCGCCGTTGTAGGCGTAGATGTAGGTGAAGTAGTTCATCGAGGGCGACTCCTCCAGGCGGTTGGTGAAGCGGATGCCGGTGCTGTCGGGCGGCAGGGCCACGAACAGCGGGCCGCTGGGTGCCGGCGGCGCCGGACCGGGCTCCGGAGCGTTCGGCCCGCAGGCGACCAGGAGCGTGAGCAGAGGGAGGCAGGTGGTGCGAAGGGACATGTCCGGGTGGGGCTGGGCGAAGGTAGCCCGCACCGGAGGTCACCGGCGCGCGGCCCATGCCGATCGGGCGTGGCCCGGTGTGAAGACCTCCAACGCATCGTTGTTGTTCGAGACCACCACCCAGGGCGCGCGGCCGGCTCCCTGCTCCAGCACCACGAGGTCTTTGGCATTGCGCCATGCGAACAGCCCGCTTTCCCGGACCGATCGCGGGCGGAACCCGCCCTGGCCATCGCCCAGGAGCACGATGCCCGTGCCGCCGTCGTACCGGATGGTCTCCACCGCGGCACCCCAGTGGTTGCCGGCCGCGATGATGTCCGCATGTCCGTCCGCGTTCACGTCGCGCACCGCGATGCCATGGAGCGGCCCCGTCTGCGCGTGCATCGCCAGTGGCTCCACACGGAAACGACCACCGCCTTCGTTCCACACCACGCACGATCGCATCTGCTCGGCGACGAGGTGTTGGGCCGAGCCGATCTTCTCCGGTGTGTAGATCCGCTCCAGGTCGGCGTGGGCGAAGTCCTTGAAGGTCGGGAACCGATCGATGATCATGCGGCACTGCTGGCTGCTGCACTCCCGGCCGCGCACGGGCACCTTGCCATTGGTCCCCTCCTTGGCCAGCACGATGTCCAGGCTGCCGTTGTCGTCCATGTCATTGGCATAGAGGTGCAGCGGATGATCGGCGGTGGCGTGGAACTTGGTGTTCCAGCCGATGTTGCCGCACACGAGATCCTGGTCGCCATCGAGGTCCGGATCGGCCGCCACGATGCGGTTCCACCAGCCCGCCGTGTGCCGAAGGCCGTCCACGGTGTGTGCGACCAGCCGGCCACCATCGTTCCTGTGCATCGCGATGGGCTGCCATTCGCCTGCAGTGATGAGGTCCGCGTCCCCGTCGCCGTCGATGTCCATCCAGAGGGCATCGGTGAGCATGCCCGCTTCCGCCAGGTGGGATGCGCGCTCAGCGGTCGCATCGCTGAACCGGCCGGTGCCGTCGTTCACGAGCAGGTAGCTTCTCGGATCCCTCGGATAGGCTCCGGGGATCACGCGGCCGCCGATGAACAGGTCGAGGTCGCCATCGCCGTCCACGTCGCCTGCGGCGGCCCGCTGCGCGCTGGTCATCAACACGGGCAGTGCGCCGGGCGCATGATCGAACCGCCCCATGCCCCGGTTCGAGTACAAACGCGGCTGGAAGTGGATCTCCAACCGGTCGGACTCGTAGCCGCCGCTGAGCACGAGCAGGTCCTGGTCGCCATCCTGATCGGCGTCCAGGAACAGGGCTCCCTGGTCCTCGCGGTCCTTGTGGTCGATCCACGGCCCCTGTACCTGCCGGTAGCGATCGGCCCCGTCGGACAGGAACAGGGCACCGGCCTGATCGCGCGCGCCGCCGATGTAGAGGTCCTCGCGGCCATCGCCATTGAGGTCCGCCTTGGCCATGAAGGGGCCGTCCTCGGAACGCTTGTGGGGCAGCAGGACCTGCACCGCGAAGTCGTCGTATGCATTCTCGCGATGCGTGAAGCTCAATCCATGGCCGGTGCCAACAGCTTCAAGGAGGGCCGCAGGGGCGGGCGGCGCCGGTGCGCGGTCGGACGCGTCATCGTGCCGGATCGGGAGGGTCTGATCGGCAGGGACGTCGGCAAGGAGGGTATATCGGCCATCGGGCCAGAACACCTCCACCCGGTCCGCTTTCCCGGCTCCGCCAAGGCCGAAATGGAGGATCGGTTCCACGCTGCTCTGAAAGCCGCGCACGGGCGCCAGTTCGGCCAGCTGCCTCACTCCGTTCGCCTCCACCGTGGCGCGTGCGCCCAGAACGGTCCGGCCCGGGGTGCCCTCCAACTTCAGGCGTAGATGGTGCCCGCGGCCTTGTTCGACGGCCTGGTTGATGTGCATGCCCGCCACGGCATCCATGTTGTTGATCACCAGGTCGAGGTCGCCGTCGTTGTCCAGGTCACCGTATGCCGCTCCGTTCGAGTTCACGGCCTCCGTGAAGCCCCATTCGACCGATACGTTGCGGAAGGTCAGGTCGCCATTGTTCCGGTACAGGTAGTTGCGGACCCGGGTGCTGGGCACGAGCGCCAGCACGTCCATGGGGCGCATGGCCTGTCCGGAGGCTTTGATCGCCTTGGCCTTGGCACTGTAATCGTTGTCGCGCATGTCGCGCTTGTAGCCGTTGGTCACCAACAGGTCCTTCCAGCCGTCATTGTCCAGGTCGGCCAGCAGGGGCGCCCAGCTCCAGTCGGTCTTGCTGATCCCGGCCAGCTGCCCCACCTCGCTGAAGGTGCCGTTGCCGTTGTTGTGCTGCAGGGTGTTGAACATGTACTGATGGTGGTAGCCGGCGGCCACCACCCCCCAGAACTGGGCGGGTGACATGGCGCCCATGTTGCGTTTGCTGCGGGCATGCTCCTCGCTCACCATGTCCAGCACCACGATGTCGGGCAGGCCGTCATTGTCGTAGTCGGCGATGTCGCAGCCCATGCCGAAGTTGCTGATGTGCCGCGTGCGCTCCAGGACCTCGTTGTGGTAGGTGCCGTCCATACGTCCCATGTACAGGAAGTCCGGGGCCACGTAGTCGTTGGACACGTAGAGGTCCGCAATGCCGTCCTGGTCGAGGTCGCTGCAGGCCACCCCCAGGCTGTACGCCATGTTCCACAGTCCGGCCGCCGCAGTGATATCCGTGAACCGGTCTCCGTCGTTCCGGTACAGGCGACTGCTGGGGGATCGCCGGGCGGCGATCGCATGCTCCACCTCTGCGTTGCTCCGCTTGGAGGCCCCTTGGACGGGGGTGTTGATCACGAACAGGTCGAGGTCACCGTCGCGGTCATGATCGAAGAAGAGACCCTGGGTGGACCGGGTGGTGTCCGCGATGCCCCATTCATGGCCCACTTCCTTGAACCGGCCCTGGCCATCGTTCAGGTAGAGCAGGTTGGTGCGTGCCTGCGGATCGGAGGTCCAGCCGGCACGGCACACGTGGATGTCGAGATGGCCATCCCCGTTCACGTCGGCCATGGCCACCCCGGTGTGCCACCCATGCTCGGTCTCCGTGGGCAGGGCCGCTTCGGTGACGTCCTCGAACCGGAGCCCCCCGCGGTTCAGGTAGAGCCGGTCCGCGACCAGATTCCCCGTGAGGTAGATGTCCGGAAGCCCATCCCCATTGACATCCCCGATCGCCACGCCTCCTCCGTTGTACATGTATTCGTACATGAAGTAGTTCCGCGTGTCGTTCTCCTCCACCCGGTTGGCGAAATGGACACCGCTTTTCTCCGCGGGAAGGGTGATGAAGAGAGGCGCCGGGGTCGCTTCCGACGGCGCAGTGACCGGTTCGGGCGTCGGGTCCGCACCGCAGCCGATCGCCAGGGCGATCGACAGCATCCAAAGCGGTTCTCGGTGTTGATGCATGTCCGGCACCGTCGCCGAGGCCGGGCAACAACCGGAAACCTGCCGTTCCGCACACCGAAAAGCTCCCTCACCGGGTCTCCGGTCGGTGGACCGGGTTCATCGTGCGCAAGACCAAAATAGGAATTCCGAGCGGACCACCTTCATCGCACCGCCTCCTCCCAGAGCAGGATCGCGTTCTCGTTGTTCACGCTGATCCGTGGGATGTCGTCATAGAGCGTGACCTTGCCGGTGACGCACACCCGCTTGCGCAGCAGGGCCTCCTCCGGGTCGTAGTGGAAATTGGGCCCGTTGCTGTCCCAGATGGTGCAGTAGAAGTCCTGCGCGGGATGCAGGCGGTCGAAGTTGAGGTACACCGCGTTCGCCTTCTGCGTGCGCCGCGTGCTGACCACGGTGCCGCACACGGTGGCCACACGGCCGATCTGGTGGCGCGCCTGCACCGTGTTGAACATGCCCTTGGGCAGCGGCGCCGGCAGCGGCTCCACTTCGCCCAGGAACGGATCGCCGGGATGGTACCAGGCCTGCGGATCGCGCTGGGCCTCCAGCCTCGCCTCCAGCGTATCGTCCAGCGCGGGGAAGAGGTCCAGGCCGGTGAGGCGCTCCACGCTGTCCACGGGCACGGCGTAGCTGATGGTCGGGTATTCGTTCACCCCGTTGCGCATCACGAAGCCGATCATCTTCCGCTCCGGCCCGTCCAGGTCGGCGAGCACCTTGAAGAAGTGCTCGGGGATGCTCACCTCGTTCTTGTGCCCGGGGTTGTCCATCGCCGGCAGGCCCTCGCGCAGCACCGGACCGGTGACCACGAAGACCCGTTCGCCGCCAAAGCGCACGGTGCGCCGCACCCAGTCCTCCAGGTCGCTCCAGCTGTCGCGGTTGAACTCGGGCCGCTGCGGGCTGATGTTGCTGTAGAAGTAGGTCGCCGTCAGCGCCTCCTTGTTCCAGCGCATGTCCGCGCTGGGCACCAGATGCCCACGGTCGAATCCGCTGAACCAGTAGTCCTCCACCGTGCTGGTGCCGGTGCGCACCTTGGTGTCCATCAGGAAGGTGTCGATGCGGGCCAGGTTGCCCGTGATCACGTCCGGCGTGGCGATGTGCGCGGTCCACTTGGGCTGTTCGTGGCGCTCGCTATACACCAGCAGGTGTCCGGGATGCTCCACCAGCTCGTCGCCGGGTGCCAAGGCCGGCAGGGCCAGGGCGCGCAGGTCGCGGCGGATGATGGTCAGCTTCAGTGAATCGATCGGAGCCGCCAGCGCTTCGAGCGCCGTGCGCAGTTCCTGGTCGCGTGCCTGTAGTTCACGCAGCCTCTGTTCCGGTCCGTCCTGTGCCCACAGGGCAGGACCGATCAACGCGAACAGGGCCAGCGGAAGGGCGCGTGGGTTCATCCCGACGAAAGTAAACGGATGCGCGTCACCGCAGGATCCCCGCCAGCTCGTCGAGGGCCGCACCCAGCAGGGCGTACCCGGTGGACGCCTTGGGCGATGCGTGCGGCCTCCCGAGCGCGGCCGCCAGGTCGACGGCGTGCTGCTGCTGCACCAGGAACCTGCCGGTGCGGGCGTGAAGGCGACCGAGATATTGCTGTTCGTGCTGGCCGGGCGTGGGGATGATCAGGGCGCTGCGCCCGAGCGCCGCCAGGTCCATCAGTGTGGTGTAGCCGCTGCGGGAAACGATGAGCGACGCGCCCAGCAGGGCCTCGCGAAGCGCATCGCCGGTGAGGTGGCCCACCACTTCCACCCGACCGATGCGGCGTGTTCCCGGCCGTTGCGGAAGTCCCTGCACCAGCAGATGCTCCCCCGGCAGCGTGGCGAGCTGCTCCAGCAGGATGCCTTCCAGCAGGGTACGCTGCGGCTCGGGACCGCTGATCACGGCCACCACGCGATGGGCGGAGCGAGGGGTGGCCGCACCTTCCGCCATGCGGCTCACCGGGCCGATGTAGCGCACGTTCGGTGGCAGGTGCGTCCCATGCGAAAGATCGCCCGCCAGCCCCGGTGCCACGGGCTCGTCCATCACCCAGCAGCGATCGAAGCGGGCCACATGCCGCAGGTTGAGGTGCCGCAGCGCGTTCTGCGCGAACGGGGTGAAAGGGAAGAGCTGATGGGTGATGAGCACCGAGGGCAGCTGTGCACTGCGCACCCCGAACCGCTGGTCGCTGATCACCGCGTCCAGACGAAGGCCCGCCGCGATGCGGTCGAAGGCCGCACGTTCCGCCGCCACGCTCCGCACCATCGCCGGCAGCTGGCGCGCCATGCTCCAGAACTGGCTCCTTCCGGCGGCATAGCGGACGGTGATACCGGGCAGCCGCACATGCTCCAGCTCGGGGAACTCGGCCCGCAGCAGGGCCAGCGGACCGGCGTCCGCGGCCAGCACGGGATGCGCTCCGCGTGCGAGCAGCGCACGCACCACGGGCACACAGCGCGCCGCATGGCCCAGTCCCCAATCGAGGGGGGCCACCAGCACGCGGGCATCGCGCAGACCGGACATGCCCGCGAAGGTGCGCAGCCGATCGTGAAGCCTGCGTTACGTCCACCGGTCGTGCACCTGGCACACCGCCTACTTTCGCGCCGCCATGGGCAAGAACAAGCAGTTCCGCTTCGCCGAGAACGCCACCTTCGAACAGGTGGTGCAACCGGCGTTCGCGGACCTGGTGGAGGGCCGCTTCCCCTTGAGGGGACGCTGGAACGCCGACTTCTTTCACCGCGAGGCGCCCCTAGTGCTGGAACTGGGCTGTGGGAAAGGGGAGTACACCCTGGGGCTGGCCGCCCTCGATCCACAGCACAACCACCTGGGCGTTGACATCAAGGGCGCGCGGATCTGGCGGGGGGCGCGCACCGCACGGGAACGGGGCATCGCGCATGTGGGCTTCCTCCGCACCCACATCGATCACCTCCTGCATTGCTTCGCTCCGGGGGAGGTGGACGCCATCTGGCTCACCTTCAGCGATCCGCAGATCGGCAAACCGCGTAAACGGCTGACCAGTCCCATCTTCCTGGAGCGCTACCGGCAGGTGCTCAAGCCGGGCGGGCTGGTGCACCTCAAGACCGACAGCCCGCTGCTGTACGAATACACCCTGGAACAGGTGGAGGCGCACAAGCTGCCCCTGTTGGAGCACAGCGCCGATGTGTACGCCGACCTCGTGCAGCGCGTCGGCCCCGAGGAACAGGCGGTGCTGAGCATCCGCACGTTCTACGAGTCGATGTGGCTCACCGAGGGACGGAAGATCCACTACGTGCGCTTCGCGATCGGGTGAGCCATGAGCCGGGCGATCACATCCACGAAGAAGCAGCTGCGCGATGGCGCCGTGCAGGAAAGGGACTTCTTCGCCGACGTCATGGACGTGGTGCGCCAGGTCCCCAAGGGTCGCGTGACGAGCTACGGGGCGATCGCACGGTACCTCGGTGCGGCGCGCTCCGCCCGCATCGTGGGCTATTGCATGAACAACAGCCACGTGGTGAAGCCGCCCGTGCCCGCCCACCGGGTGGTGAACAGCAGCGGCCTGCTCACCGGCAAGCACCACTTCGCCACACCCACGCGCATGGAGGACCTGTTGAGGAAGGAAGGCGTGAAGGTGAAGGACGACCGGGTGGTGGACTTTCGGAAGACGTTCTGGGATCCGGCGGTGGAGCTGGGCCTGTAGGGCCCGGCCGCTGTGCGGGGATCGTGTACCTTCAGCGGGCCAACCCCTTCCGGCCATGATGATCCAAGTGGAACACGAGGACGAAGACACCCGCATCGAGGTGCTGCCCGACCAGCGTCTGGTGCGGCTGACGTGGAAGCGCCCGGTGTCCGGGGCCATGTATCGGGGATCGTTGCTGCGCCTGTTGAACACGGTGACCCTGCGCCACCTGAAGCATTGGTTGAGCGACGGTCGGCGGATGGGCCCCATCCTCTATGCGGACCAGGCGTGGACCCTGGAGGAGTTCGTGCCCCAGCTGGTGAAGGCCGGGGTGGAGCGCATCGCCATCGTGAGCAGCGAGGATGTCCTCAACCAGATCGCGGTGGACCGCATGGTGAGCGCGACCGCCGCCGTGGTGCCCTACAACATCGCCTTCTTCCAGGACCCGTCGATCGCGCAGCTGTGGTTGATGGACAAGGGGAGCTCACCGGCCATAGCCGGCGCATGAAATACGGCGGTGATCGGCACCGGCCGGCGTTATTTTCGCGCCCCCCATGCCCATCACCGACGAAGCCATCCAAGCCGCCCTGTCGCGCGTCATCGAACCCGACCTCAAGAAGGACATCCTGGCGCTGGACCTGGTGCGTGAGGTGGTCGTGGACGAGAACACCCTGCACGTCACCGTGGAGGTGAGCAACCCCGCCCTCCACAGCCGTAAGCGCATGGAGGAGGCGGTCACCTTCCAGCTGAAGAAGGAGCTGGGTGAAGATGTGCAGGTGCGGGTGACGGTGAACCCCTTGAGCGGCGAACGCGCGGGCATCCGCAAGGTGCTCCCGGGCGTGAAGCACATCGTGGCCGTGGCCAGCGGCAAGGGCGGGGTGGGCAAGAGCACCATCACGGCCAACCTCGCGGCCGGACTGGCCGCACGCGGGCTGAAGGTGGGCCTGGTGGACGCGGACATCCACGGGCCCAGCATGCCCCTCATGTTCGATGTGCTGAAGGAGCGCCCGCGCACCACCGAACGCGACGGCAAGCCGGTGATCGTCCCCGTGGAGTCCCACGGGGTGAAGCTGCTCAGCATCGGCTTCTTCGCCGAACCGGACCAGGCCATCGTGTGGCGCGGCCCCATGGCCAGCAAGGCCCTGGAGCAGCTCTTCAAGGACGGCGACTGGGGCGAGCTCGATGTGATGCTGGTGGACCTGCCCCCCGGCACCGGCGACATCCACCTCAGCCTGGTGCAGGCCGTGCCCCTCACCGGCGCCATCATCGTCAGCACCCCGCAGCCCGTGGCCCTGGCCGATGCCCGCAAGGGCGTGGGCATGTTCCGGCTGCCCAGCGTGAACGTGCCCGTGCTCGGCATCGTGGAGAACATGGCCTGGTTCACCCCGGCCGAACTGCCCAACAACCGGTACCACATCTTCGGAAAGGGCGGCGCCCGCGCCCTGGCGGAGGAGCTCGGCGTGCCCTTCCTCGGGGAGGTCCCCTTGGTGCAGAGCATCCGCGAGGCGGGCGATGTGGGCCGGCCGGCCGTGCTGCAGGAGGCCACCCCCAGCGCCGCCGCCTTCACCGACCTTTGCTCCGCCCTGCTGGAGCGCCTCCGGCAGCCGGTCACCGCCTGAACCATGCGTCGTCGCGAACAAAGCCAGCTCGAGCAGCGCGTTCAGGACGCCCTGCGCGACCTGCGCCCCTTCCTGGAGGCCGACGGCGGCGACATCACCCTGGAGGAGATCACGCCGGAGGGGGTGGTCCGTGTGCGCCTGCACGGCGCCTGCCGCGGCTGCGCCATGAGCCCCATGACCATGAAGGCCGGGGTGGAGGAGGCCATCAAACGCGTCGCCCCCTCCATCAAGGCCGTCGAGGCCGTGAACATGGGCCAGGTGGTCTGAGCCCGGAACATCCGGCCGCCCCACGTGTTGCTTCGCCGGTGACCGCCATCGCGGATCGCCTTACCCCGCCCCGTACCTTCGCAGCGCTTTCCCCCATGGACATTCCCACCCGGACGAAGACCGTCCAAGAGCGCCGCAACGTGGTGATCCTCTTCGCCGGCGACAGCGGCGACGGGATCCAGCTCACCGGCGCGCAGTTCACCGACACCAACGCGCTGTTCGGCAACGACGTCAGCACCTTCCCCAACTTCCCCGCCGAGATCCGTGCGCCGCAGGGCACCCTGGCCGGTGTGAGCGGCTTCCAGCTCCACTTCGGCAGCGTGGAGATCTTCACCCCCGGTGACCTGTGCGACGTGCTCGTGGTGATGAACGCGGCCGCGCTGAAGGCCAACCTGTCCAAGCTGAAGCAGGGCGGCACCATCATCGCCAACACCGACGGCTTCGACAAGAAGAACCTGCGCCTGGCCGGCTATATCGATCAGGCCGACCCGCTCACGGACGGCACCCTGGCCGCCTACACGCTGCACAGCGTGGACGTGACCAAGATGACGCGCAACGCGCTCGAGGGCACCACCCTCGGCATGAAGGAGAAGGACCGTTGCAAGAACATGTTCGTGCTGGGCTTCATCAACTGGATGTTCAGCCGCGACCTCGCCAACAGCGAGCGTTTCCTGCAGCAGAAGTTCGGGAAGAAGGCCGAGCTGCTCGACGCCAACCTGCGCGCGCTGAAGGCCGGCTACCACTACGGCGACACCAGCGAGACCTTCACCACGCGCTTCGAGGTGAAGCCCGCGCCGATGCCCAAGGGCACCTACCGCAGCATCACCGGCAACCAAGGCACCGCCCTCGGCCTGCTCGCCGGCGCGCAGAAGGCGAAGCTCGACCTGTTCTACGGCAGCTACCCCATCACGCCCGCCAGCGACATCCTGCACGAGCTGAGCCGGCACAAGAACTTCGGCGTGCTCACTTTCCAGGCCGAGGACGAGATCGCGGCCATCGCTTCGGCCATCGGCGCCAGCTACGGCGGCGCGCTCGGCGTAACGGCGAGCAGCGGCCCCGGCATCGCGCTGAAGACCGAAGCGATGGGTCTGGCCTTCATGCTGGAGCTGCCCTTGGTGATCGTGAACGTGCAGCGCGGCGGCCCCAGCACCGGACTGCCCACCAAGACCGAACAGGCCGACCTCTGGCAGGCGGTGCACGGCCGCAACGGCGAGGCGCCCATCCCCGTGATCGCCGCCAGCACGCCCATCGACTGCTTCGACATGGCCTTCGAGGCCGTGCAGATCGCCGTGGAGCACATGACGCCCGTGATCCTGCTCACCGACGGCTATATCGCCAACGGCGCGGAGCCCTGGCGCTTCCCCGCTTCCAAGGACCTGCCCGCGATCACGCCCAACTTCATCAAAGGGCCGAACGATGGCGAGGCCTTCCTGCCCTACCTGCGCGATGAGCGCAGCGTGCGTCCGTGGGCGCTGCCGGGCCAGCCGGGCCTGCAGCACCGCATCGGTGGCATCGAGAAGCAGGACCGCACCGGCAACATCAGCTACGACCCGGCCAACCACGAGAAGATGGTGCGGCTGCGCGCCGAGAAAGTGGCCCGCATCGCCGACCGCTTCAAGCCCATCCGCCTCGACACCGGTCCGCCCGAGGGTGAACTGCTGATCGTGGGCTGGGGCAGCACCTACGGCGCCATCCGCACCGCTGCGCTGGCCCTGCAGGCCGAAGGGCACAGCGTGGCCCATGTGCACCTGCGCCACCTTTTCCCCTTCAACAAGGGCCTCGGTCCCCTGCTGAAGAAGTACAAACGCGTGCTGGTGCCCGAGATGAACAGCGGTCAGCTGCGTCAGCTGCTGCGCGCCGAGTTCCTGGTGGACGCGCAGGGACTGAACAAGATCCAGGGCATGCCCTTCACCAGCGAGGAGATACACGCCGCCGCGCTCAATCTGTTGAAGTCATGAGCACCACGAACGGAACGACCACCGCATCGGTGAAGGTCGACTTCTCGAGCGATCAGGAAGTGCGCTGGTGCCCTGGCTGCGGCGACTACAGCATCCTGAAGCAGGTGCAGACCCTGCTCGAGCAGAGCGGGAAGAAGAAGGAGGAGGTCGTGTTCATCAGCGGCATCGGCTGCAGTTCGCGCTTTCCCTACTACCTCGATACCTACGGGCTGCACAGCATCCACGGCCGCGCACCGGCCATCGTGAGCGGTCTGCGCAGCGTGCGCCCCGACCTCAGCGTGTGGATGATCACCGGCGACGGCGATGCGCTCAGCATCGGCGGCAACCACATCATCCACCTGCTGCGCCGCAACGTGGACGTGAACGTGCTGCTCTTCAACAACCAGATCTACGGGCTCACCAAGGGCCAGTACTCGCCGACCTCGCCGGAAGGTGCGGTTACGCGCAGCACGCCCATGGGCAGCACCGATCACCCGTTCAATCCGCTCGCCTTGGTGAAGGGCGCCGACGGCACCTTCATCGCCCGCAGCATGGACCGCGACCCGAAGCACATGCGCGAGGTGCTGGCACGCGCCGATGCGCACCGCGGCACCAGCCTGGTGGAGATCTACCAGAACTGCAACGTGTTCAACGACGGCGCCTTCGAGACCTTCACCGAGAAGGCCACCAAGCCCATCCACAGCCTCTTCGTGGAGCACGGCAAGCCGCTGGTGTACGCCAACGGCACCAAGGGCATCTGCCTGAAGGACATGCGGCCCCGTGTGATCGACATCGGTCCGGAGTTCTCCGCGAACGACTGCTGGGTCCACGACGAGCGCGACGCGTTCAAGGCCTCCCTGCTCGTGCGCCTCTTCGACGATCCGCGGATGGAAGGCGGCTTCCCGCGTCCGTTCGGCGTGTTCTACGTGAACGAGCGCGCCACGCACGAAGCGAAGATGACCGCGCAGGTGAAGGCGGCCCGGGAGCGCAAAGGCGAGGGTGACCTCGACGCGCTATTGAAGGGTGAGCACACGTGGACCATCGTGTAGTGCGACAGGCATCGAGCCGGTCGAGGTGCACCGGAGGCCACCGACCGACCTGCTGATCTCCCCGGGCTGCCCTCAGGACCATATCCGGTTGTCCGCAGGGTCGGTGGCCCGACCATTGACCCACGGGCGATGGGCTCAGCTCCTCCTGGAACCTCTCCTCCGCCCGCACGTACACGGGGCGATGCCCACGCGCGCGCTCGCGGTCCGGTCGCCCTTCGGGGCGTTCGCCGGCCTGTTCCGGATCCCGGAGCGGGTTCCGGTCCCGGCCTGGCGCGCCGAGCTCGACCGCACGGCCCGGCGCCATCACGTGCTGGGCAGCTGGGTGGCCGCCCTGCTCAACCCGCTCTTCGCGTTCAACGACCACGCGGTGATGCCGGAGCGTTGGACGGATTTCTTCGCGGTCCGGCTTCTGGTGAGCGCCACCATCGTGCTGCTGCTCCTCGGTCGCCGAAGGCTGCCGGTGAGCCCCGCCTCCTTCGTGTTCGTGCCGTTCCTGCTCATCAGCCTGGAGAACGCCTACATGTGGAGCTTCATGGGCCCCGACCTGTTCCGGCTCCATGCGCTGGCGTACGCGGTGCTCTTCGTCGGAGCCTCGATGATCGTCCTGTGGCCGCTGGCCTGGGGCCTCGCCGTGCTCGGCCTCACCGTCGCGGCCAACGTGCTCTTCCTGGAGGCCCACAGCGATCTGACACCGGCCGAGGTGATGGCCCATGGGGGCACCCTGCTCGCCGCGGTGATGGTGATCTCCACCGTGATGGCCCACAACCGCCATCGCCTGGTGCAACGTGAGGTGCGTCTCCGTGAGGACCTGCGGGCGCGCACCGCCGAGGCCCAGGAGCAACGCGCCATGATCGAGGCCGCGCATCGCGACCTCACCGACAGCATCCGCTACAGCCAGCACATCCAGCAGGCCGTGGTGCCGGACACCACCCTCCTCGACCGGTACACCGCCGGCCACTTCCTGCTGCACCGCCCCAAGGACATCGTGAGCGGCGACCTGCCATGGTGCGCGCATGTGGATGGACGCACCGTGTGGGCCGTGGCGGACCATACCGGGCATGGTGTGCCAGGCGCGCTGATGAGCATCCTGGGAAGCACCCTGCTCCACGCCGTGGTGGTGGAACAGCGCGTGGCGCGTCCGGCCGAGATCCTCGACCGGCTGCGCGAAGCGGTGATCCGCGCCCTGCAGCGGCCGGGTCGCCCGGGCCCGATGGACGGGATGGACATCGGCATCTGTGTTCTGGATCACCACACCGGAACGCTGCGCTTCGCAGGCGCCATGCATCCCATCCACCGGGTCCGTGACCGCGAACTGACGGAGGTCGCCGGCGACCGCATGCCGGTGGGCCTGATGCCGGAAGCGGGCCGGCCGTTCTCGGACCACCTGCTCGATGTGCGTCCCGGCGACATGCTCTACCTCTGCACGGACGGCCTGCAGGACCAGTTCGGTGGTCCCACGGACAGGAAGTTCGGCCGCAAGCGGCTCAAGGAGCTCCTTGCCGACATCGCCGCGCTGCCGATGCAGGAGCAGATGCGCAGGGTGCAGGACGCACTGGCGCTCTGGCAACAGGACCGGCCCAGCGTGGACGATGTGCTCGTGCTGGGCGTGCGGATCTGATCAGCGGATCGCCTCCAGCTTGCGCTTCAAGGCCTCCAGTTCGCTCACCGCCTGCTCCTTGCTCACCTGGTATTCCTGCTGCTCCTTCTGTGTGTCGGGCAGCTCGTCCAAGCGTTTGTTCGCGGTCTTCTGCGCATCCGCCTCCTTCTTCATTTGCTTCGCGAGGTCCTCTTGCACCTTCACGAGCTGCCCCTGCACCTTGGTGAGCTTCTCCAGGTCCTTCGGGGCCTGGCTGGTGTTGTAACGCTCCTGGAACCGTTGCTGTTCCTTCTGCAGCTTGGCCTGCTTGTCCGCCAGTTTGCTCTTTTCCCGCTTGGCTTTCTCCAGGTCACTGGCGGCGTTGCTGGCCTTTTTCTGGGCCTTCGCCTGGTCGCTCTGGGCGCTCTCCAGCTTGCTGCCGGCCTTGTCCACGATCTTCTGCTGTGCGTCGATCTGCTGCTGCACGATCGCCCGGTTGAGCTGCACGGCCAGGGCATGGGCGGCATCCCGCCCGCCTTCAAGCGCCGTGCTGTCGTTCGCAGCGTAGGCCACGCGCATCCGTGCTCCACCCGCTTTCCTGTCCTTCGCGGACGATGCCAGCAGCAGCACCGGGGCTTCCCCCAGCCCGGTGACGAGCACCAGGCCGCTCACCGGATCCGAGCCGCTGAACTTCGCGTGCTGTCCGGCGTAGGCCGCCTTCAACGCGTTCAGGGCCGCGCCGGGGTCCGCTTCGTGGACCATGAACGCATGCGCTGGCAGCTTGTGCCCCTTGTGCACCAAGGTGTCCTGCTCCACGACGATGGTGTTCGTCCAGTTGAGCACGTGACCACTGGCCGACTTGTCCTGCGCATGCAACAGGACCGGTGTGGTGGACAGGAGCGCTGCAAGCGCCAGAGCGCGTGAGGGAGTACGCTGGTTCATGCCACAAAACTACCTCCCGGGTGGTGGGCCGGCCTGATCGGGGTCATAATAGGCCCAGCCGGGACATCACCTTGTCCACGATGCCCAGCCGCACGGGAATGCGATAAGCGGCGAAGAGGCGCAGGTTGCCCACGTTCCACGCGTAGGTCGCGTCCCGTGCGGGGTTGGTGCTGGAGGTCTCGTTGGAGAATGAGACCCCGACACAGGTGCGGGCGCTGTTGTAGCCAAGGGCGATGCGCTGCTGGCTGCGCAGGCCGGCCGACCAGAGGATGTCGCGCCGGTCGGTGTCCGCTTCCGGATACCAGCCTTCGCTGCGCACGAGGCCCAGACCCCCGGCGATGGAAAGCGAAATGAACACATGCCGCCGGATGACGAAGGAATGCGCGTATCCGATCAATCCGCCGAGCTCGGCCTGCTCCAGGCGACGGAACCGGAGCGCCGGTGCGAAGAGGCTGTCCAGTTCCGATGGGATCTCCGGCCGTTCGGACCGCATCGCCTGGAACACCCCGTAGCCCCCCGCGAGCATCGACCCGGCGCTCCGGCGCTGCCACGCATCCTGGTTGAAGGCGGCGCGGTAGCTGAACCGGCGGTTGCCGAGAATATGCAGCACGCTCAGCCCGAGGTTCTCCTGCACCAGGTCGGGACGCAGCCGGTCCTCCTGCAGGATGCGTGCGTACAGCGTGTCGCCCTCCCCGGAGCCGGGGTAGTTCAACACGTCGATGTAGTAGCCCTTGTAGGATTGGGCGAAGAGATTGACCGCGAAACGCCGACCGAACAGGTTGCCCTGCGCATCGAGGTAGCGGGTGTCTCCCAGCTCCGCATCGTCGTTGTTCAGGAAACCGAACCCGAAGCCCAGGTTGCCGGTGAGGCCTCGGTAGCTGGCGCCCAGGCCGAGGTTGATGGTGGTGTTGGGCTGGTAGGTCACCCGGCTCTCGCGGGCGGCATCGCGCAGTTCGATGGAGTTGAACTTCGTGCTCATGTACACCCGCAGGGTCAGCAGGTGGGTGAGGTCCAATACGTAGCTGCTGTCGAAGCCGCCGTTCCCGGGGATCGCCCAGCGTTCCGTCTGCGCGGTCAGCTTCGGAACGACCGTCAGTGCGGTGAGCAGGACGACGGAGCGGATGCGGTGCACGGACCTTCAGGACTTGAGCCCGCCCGGTACGGTGCACACCGGGATGGGCTCCATCTTGTGGCGGTTGGCGGCGTTACGCCTGTCGTAGATGGCCAGCACTTCGCGCTGCCGCGCCGTGAGCTCCAGGGTCGACGGGTCCGTTCCGCGCTCGCGCAACGCCATGGCCCACTCCAGTTCCGGATAGCTCGCGCCGATCTGGTCCTCGTCGCTGCGGTCGTCGCCCCACAGGCCGTCCGTGGGCTTCGCCTGCAGGATGCCGTCGATCACGCCCAACGCCTTCGCCACGGCGAAGACCTCCGTCTTGGTGAGGTCGGCAATGGGGGAGAGGTCGACGCCACCATCCCCGTATTTGGTGAAGAAGCCCACGCCGAAGTCCTCCACCTTGTTGCCGGTGCCCGCCACCAGATGGCGCAGCAGCCCGGCGAAGTAGTAGAGCGTGGTCATGCGCAACCGCGCCCGCGCGTTCGCCTGCGCCAACTCCATCACGGCCTGTTCATGGAACACCGGAAGCGTGGCGATCAGTTGGTCGAACACCGGGGTGAGCGTCACCACCTCCATCCGTACGTTGGGGTGGCGTGCGCGCAGCCAGGTGATGTGGTCCTGGGCGCGCTGGACCTGGGCGCTGGCCTGGTGGATGGGCATCTCCACGCACAGGGTGGGAAGGCCCGTGCGGGCGCACAGGGTGCTGGTCAACGCGCTGTCCACGCCGCCGCTCACACCCACCACGAAGCCCCGTTGACCGGTGCGCGTGCATTGTTCCTTCAACCAGTCGGTGATGTGGTCGGCGACGGCGATGCTGTCCATGGTGCGGTGAAAAGGAAAAGCCCCGCGAAGGTGCGCAGGGCCTTTCGAAGTAGGGATGCCTGCGGTCAGAAGTACACGCCCAGCAACAGCTCCCCATAGTGGAGCTTGCCATGCGCCTCCACCTGATCGGCCACCTCCGCGTCCTTCCGGTCGAACAGGACGGCCTTGTCGAAGGTGTCGGTGAACCCGTTGTTGTAGTTGATGCCGAACACAAGCGTGGTGTTGCCGGCGAACTTGTACTCCGCACCGACGCCCACCACCAACGATGCTCTGAAGGGCACCGTCTCCTTCAGGATGTTGGCCTTCTCCTCACGGTCGAACTTCGCATCCGCTCCCACCCCGGTGCTCACCGCGTTATAGCTGTACTCGTCGCCCTTGGCCGAGACACAGAAGGCCGAGCCGAAGCCCAGTTGGCCGAAGTAGGTCATGTAGCCCATCTCGTTGGTCTTCAACTTGATGAGGATGGGAAGCTCCACATACTGATAGCGCCGGGCGAACTCGAAGGAGGGAACGGTCCGCTCCAAGCCGCCGATCGCCGTCTTGTAGGACTTGCTGGTCTGGTTGGCGCCCAGAAGGTTCATGAACAGACCGGTGCTCAACGCGTAGTTGTCGCTGCCCAGGCGGAAGTCGCTCATCAGGCCGAAGGAGAAGCCGATGTTCACCCCGTCGCCTTCCAGTTCCTTGGTGGTGGACTTGATCCAGCCCAGGTTGGGTGCGGCCTTGATGCCGAGCTTGAACCCCCGGGACTCCTGGGCCATGGACGGAAGGGCCAGCAGGGCCGCGATCGCAAGGGGAAGGAGCGCCTTCTTCATAGGTTTGCGTGATGTTCGTTGGCGCCAAAGGTAATCGGGCCGTCCGCACCCTTTCCGGCGCGATGCTGCTTCTGTTCACCGCCTGCGGAGATGGTTCGGGACCCATGGTGGTGGAGCCCACGCCGTTGGAGGTGGTGCCCTATCGCCTGGACCAACTGTTGTTCCACGCTCCGACCGATTCGATCGCGGCCGCGAACCTTCGTGCCTACGCCGACCTTGGGGAATTCCATCGGATCTACGTGGAGCAGGTGTTGCAGGCCGCCCCGATGAACGATCCGCGGCTCAGCATGGCCCTGCTGCACTTCACGCGTGATCCGGACTGGTCCGCCGCACAGGCCGCCGCCGACAGCCTCTTCGGGGACATGGCCCCGCAGCGTGCCGCGTTCGGGTCGGCCTTCGGAAGGCTGAGGACCCTCTTCCCCGACAGCCTGGTGCCGCGGGTGGTCATCTTCAACGCCGGGTACAACTACGGCATCTTCCCCACGGACAGCGTGCTCGGGGTGGGCATCGAGTGGTTCATCGGTGCCGATCATCCCGTGGTGGCGCTGCTGGCCTCGGAGGCCTTCCCGAACTATGTGAAGCGTCGCATGGTGCCGGACATGCTCGTCCCGGCTGCGATGAAGGGATGGCTGATGGTGCACTACCTGCGCGATGCGTCCGGTGAGGACCTGCTCACCCAGCTCGTGGAAGTGGGCAAGGTGATGGTGCTGTTGGAGGCGCTGCTGCCGGATGTCGGGCCCGCACTGAAGCTGGCCTTCACGCCCGAGCAGCTGGCCTGGTGCGAGGCCAACGAATTCAACATATGGCGCACCCTGGTCAGCGAGGGGCATCTGTTCAGCAAGGACCCCGAGCGCATCGCCGCCTACCTGAACGACGGCCCCTTCACCAACGGATTGCCCCGCGAAAGCCCGGGCCACCTGGGCGAGTGGATCGGCCTGCGCATGGTGCAGGCCTATTTGAAGGAGCATCCGGGCACGCGCCTGCCCGACCTCTTCCATGGGCTTGATGCCCGGACCATCCTGAAGGCGTACAAGCCCCGCGACTGAGGACCATCATGAGAACATCGGAGATCCGGATCGACGTGCAGTTGGATGAGAACCACGTGCCCGAGCGCATCCATTGGGAGGCCGAGGATGGCGGGGCGCGCAGCGAGGCGCGAGCCATGCTGCTGGCATTGTGGGACGAACGCGAGCAGAACACCCTGCGGATCGACCTGTGGACGAAGACCATGAGCGTGGAGGACATGAAGCGGTTCTTCCACCAGAACATCCTCACCATGGCCGACACCTTCGAGCGGGCGACCGGGGAAGGCCGCATGGCGGCACAGATGCGTGACTTCGGCGCCTATTTCGCCGAGCACATGCTGGGCTTGAAGCCGGAGAAGTGAGGGCCGGCCGGGGTCCGTGGTCGCGTTGTGCACGGCGAGCTCATCGCCGCTCCCGGCTCACCGACCCGCCTCCCATTGTGCATTGATGCCGTCGATGTACTCAAGCAGCGCCTCACGCCCATGGCGCTTTTCGCTGGAGGTGATGAACATCAGCGGCAGGTTCTGCCAGGTCTTCTTCAGCGTGCGGCGGAACAGGGCGACGTGGCTCTGCACCTTCGGCTGGGCCAGCTTGTCGCTCTTGGTGAAGGCGATGACGAAAGGGATGCCGTGCTCTCCCAACCACTGGATCATGTCCAGGTCGCTGTTCTGCGGCTCGAGCCGGGCGTCCACCAGCACGAACACGCACTGCAGGTTCTCCCGCGTGAGCAGGTACCGGTCGATCATGCGCTTCCATTCCTCCCGTTCGCTGCGGCTTGTGCGGGCGAACCCGTAGCCGGGAAGGTCCGCCAGCATCCACGACGGGCCCGCATCGCCCCGGGCCGGCTCCACCCGGAAGTGCTCCACGTTCCTGGTCTTGCCCGGTGTTCCGCTGACGCGCGCGAGTTTGTTGATGCCCACGAGCATGTTCACAAGCGAGCTCTTGCCCACGTTGCTGCGGCCGATGAAGGCGTACTCGGGCAGCGTCGGTGCCGGCCAGTGCCGGGTCTCGCGGCCGCTGCCCAGGTGCGTGGCGTTCAGCGTACGCATGGCGCGCAGGGGGTGAGGCGCCGATCGCGGGCCATGGGCACTGTGCTCACGCCAGCTTGCGCGTCAGCCATTCGTCCAGGATGCGGTTGAACGCGGCGGGCTGCTCCATCATCGCCGCGTGGCCGCACTCATCCACCCAATGCAGTTCGCTGCCGGGGATCAACTGGTGGAACTCCTCGGCCACCTCGGGCGGCGTGATGCTGTCCTGCCTGCCCCAGATGAGGCACACCGGCATGCGGAGCTTCGGCAGGTCGCGCGCCATGTTGTGGCGGATCGCGCTCTTGGCCAGGGCGAGGATGCGGATGAGCTTGGCCTTGTCGTTCACCGTCTCATAACACTCGTCCACCAGCTCGTCCGTGGCGTGCTTCGGGTCATGGAAGGTGAGGGCGATCTTCATGCGCAGGTACTCCTTGTCCTCCCGGCGCGGGAAGCTGCCGCCGAAGGCGTTCTCGTACAGGCCGCTGCTGCCCGTGAGGGTCAGCGTACGGATGCCCTCGGGGCGCCGTGCGCAGTGGATCAGGGCCACATGGCCGCCGAGCGAGTTGCCCAGGAGGTTCACTTCGGTGTAGCCCTTGTGCCGGATGAACCGGTGCAGGAAGTCCGCCAGAGCGGGCACATTGGTGCTGAGCATCGGCATGCTGTACAGGGGCAGCATGGGCACCACCACCCGGTACCGCCCGGCGAAGTGGCGGAACACCTCCTCGAAGTTGCTCAGCGCCCCGAACAGGCCATGCAGGAACAGAAGAACGGGACCATCGCCCTCCTCCACGTAGCGGAACTCGCCTTCCTCCTTCAACCCTTGCAGCATCGATACCACGCGGCCCTGTGGGTGACCGCCTCCGTCCAAATGTAGAGCGCATCTCAAAATAACCCTTCGGGCTGCGCGGCGGCCTTTCGGGGCCTTCCGGCGTTGCTCGCCCCTCACAGAGCTACCGGCCATGCTCGGGTCTCGCGCCTGGGCTGGCCCCGAAATACCTGCCGCTCGCTTCCAAAAG
>JADLBK010000159.1 GCA_020847755.1 Flavobacteriales bacterium
CCGATGAGAGATAAGTATCCCACGGGCTGATACTGCAGATTGGCTGAGCACATCGGAGAGTTTTGCACCTTTGTTAAGTTCGAACCTCAAATCTGGCAGAAAGTCCGGAAACTCATCATACTCGAAACGATGAGCGGCTTCCTTCTGAGTAAGGCAATGGGCCTGCGGGTAGCCGGTGCCCACTTCCTTGGGCGCATTGACCTTGGCTGAAATTTGGTAGAACATGCGGCTGTTTCTTGAATATACGCGTTTACTTTGCGTGCCTTAGCATCGCGTAGGAATGCATCGATGATGGTGAAGAGCGTGGACTTGGTGCCCTGCCCAATCCCACTTCAGCATGCACCCCACCCGTTCCAAATATAGGACACGTGGTGATGAGCTGAGACGAGCCTGACAGAAGACCATAGCTACACCTACAACGGCATCGGACAGCTCGCCACCGAGAGCTGGACCCTAAATCGCGCACGTCTTCGGCGTGCGGTGGGCCAGGCGGGCGAGCAGGCCGGCGACTTGTGCGGAGGATCTCCACGTACCGGTCTCCGGCCAGTTTCCAACTGGCCACCACGACCTATCTTTCCCTCCAATGGATCTGGTCCTGTTCTCTGAGCGGACGAACCCGGACAGCGGTGGGCGAAGTCACAGACTTCGCGAGGCCCGGCGACGGCTTGTCGGCAGGCATCTGATGCACACCTCGCCCCGCGCGAACTCAAGGCGCGGGAAGACTTGCGCGATTTGGTGGCGAGGTGGGGTTTGTTAGACTGAATAAAGTACCTTCACCAATAATATTCAGCCATGGCAAATAAGCAGTATATCGATCAGTTCAACAGCGCGCTTAAAGGATGGAAGGAGTTTGATTTCACTAATGCCATACGGAGGGAACTTGGAGCTGAGGCATTTGTTCAACTCGGGCCAATAGTTGCCAAGGTCAGTGATATGCTGGCAGGGACAGACCTCGTTAAGGAGGATCTCTCGAACGATGTTGTGCATAACATGGGGCAATATGCCCTCCAGATTAGAGGGCATTGTGCTGGTTTGTTGAAAGCTACGCCTTCGGAGTTTATCACTCGGAAGACTACAGCACTGCAAGAGATTGAGAAGAATCTCGATGGCATGCGGCAAGTATGGCCATCCGTATTGGCAGTATTGTCAGCCATAAATGACTCTCCTGAGCGACGGCGACTGGAACTCCATGCGCTTGAGGAGAGGGTACAATACGTGAATAGATTGATAGCTGACCTAGACAATAAAGCAGAGACGTTCACCAAAGCGACGGATGCTATTTCAAAATCCTCCATCATTAAAGAAGAGGAAGTGTTCTCGAGAGATGCCGCTCGATTCCGTAGCGCATCTTGGATTTGGCTTGTGTTCGTAGTTCTATTCTGCGGCGTGTTTTTCCTTACCCTGACATTGATTTTGAGAAATTTTTGTACTGAGATGATTTGTTATCAGAAAGTAGGTGAAATCAACTACGATGGAATTTGCACTGATTGCAATCGGTCTGTTCTGTATCTTGAAATGGCAAAGGCCATATCATTTAGAGTGCTCTTGATATCGTTCATTCTTTTCCTCGTAGGTGTTTGCGTCAAGAATTACTATGCAGCTATGCACAACTACACAATTAATACGCACAAAGCAAACTCTCTAGCTGCTGCTAGAACGATGCTTGGCTTAAACTTATCCAAGCAAGGGCATGACCAATTAATGACCATGGCAGCGTCAGCGATTTTCTCACACCAAAGCACAGGGTATAACAACAAGCGTCCGGAAAACCCTGGTCTTGGACAGGTGTTGGGTGCGTTCTCAGGCGTGAAGCCACCGGAGGAAATTAAGTAGCCATAAATCGCGCAAGTCTTCGACGTGCGGTGGGCTTTGAGGGCAGGTAGGCCGGCGACTTGTGCGGAGGATCTCACCTCCCCTTCAGCAGCTCCTTCGCGTTCTCCACGGCGGCCTTCGTGGTCTTGCGTCCGCTGAGCATGCGGGCCAGCACCTCCACGCGTTCGTCGGCGAGCACCGGGCGGATGTGGGTGGTGACGGCCTCGGCCTCGTGGTCCTTGTGCACCAGCAGGTGCACGTCGGCCTTGCTGGCGATCTGCGGCAGGTGGGTGATGGCGATCACCTGACGGCGGCGGGCCATGGCGGCCATCAGCTCGCCCACCCGGTCGGCCACTTCGCCGCTCACGCCGGTGTCGATCTCGTCGAAGACCAGGCAGCCCAGGCCGAGCCCTTCGGCGCTGCGCTCCAGCAGGGCGAGCATCACGCGGCCCAGTTCGCCGCCGCTGGCCACCTTCTCCAAGGGCTCGGGCGCACGGTCCTTGTTGGCGCTGAAGCGGGCGTGCACGGCGTCCATGCCATCGGGTCCGGGTTCCGTGGGGTGGTGCTCGAAGGTGAAGCGGGCGTGGGGCATGCCGAGCTTCTTCAGGGCGGCCACCACCTCCACGGCCAGCTGGGGCATGGCCTTGCGGCGGGCGGCGCTGAGGCGTTGGGCGGTCTCGTGCACGTGCTGGCGCATGCCCGCCGCCTGGCGTTCCAGGGCGCCGATGCGCTCCCCGAGGGTGCCGATGCGGCCATGGCGTGCGCGCAGGTCCTCGCGCAGGGCGATCAGTTCGGCGCTGCCCTTCACGCGGTGCTTCACCTGCAGGCGCAGCAGCAGGTCCAGCCGTTCGCGCAGGCGGGCGGCGTGGGCGGGGTCCAGGCGCACGGTGGCGGCCAGGCGGTCCGCATCGCCGGCGATGTCGCCCAGTTCGATGGCCGCGGCCTGCACGCGGTCCGCCAGCGCGGCCAGCCCCGCATCGTGCCGGGTGGCCTTGGCCAGGTGCTGGCGCAGGGCGGACAGGCCGGGCACCACGCCCCCCTCGCCGGTGAGCGCCTGTTCGGTGCGCTGCAGGGCGGTGAGCAGCTCGCCGGCGTGCTCGGCGCGGTCCAGTTCGGCCTCCAGGGCCTCCTGTTCGCCGTCGGTCAGCTGCGCCTGGTCCAGTTCGTCCAGTTGGAAGGCCAGGTAGTCCAGCTCGATGCGGGCGCGTTCCTCCTCGGCGCGGGCGCGGGCCAGCTCCTCCTCAACGGCGCGCCAGGCGCGGTGGTCGGCGCGGTAGGCGGTGACGGCCTTCGCGTGCCCCGCGACCTGATCCACCAGGCCGAGTTGGAAGCGCGGATCGTTGAGCAGCAGCGTGTGGTGCTGGCTGTGCACGTGGATGAGGCGTTCGCCCAGGTCGCGCAGCTGCTCCAGCCTCACGGGCGTGTCGTTCACGAAGGCCCGGCTGCGACCGCCCGGTTCCAGCTGGCGGCGGATGATCAACGGGTGTTCCACGGGCACCCCGGCCTGCAGGCACCAGCCGTTGATCCACGGCGCGGCACCGTCCATCTCCAGTTCGATCACGCAGCGCTGCCGGGGGTCGCGCGCCAGGCCGGCATCCGCCCGTTCGCCCATGGCCAGCCCCAGCGCACCGATCAGGATGCTCTTGCCACTGCCCGTCTCCCCGGTGATGATGGTGAGGCCGGGCGCCAGCTCCAGTTCCAGCTGGTCGATCAGCAGGTAGTTGGTGATGCGGAGCCGGTGCAGCATGACGAGGAGGACGTCGATCCGTTGTGCGCCAAGATAGCCGTGCCTCGCGGCCAACCAAAGGCACATGCTCACATGCGCATATGAGCACATGCACACGTGGAACCATGACCCTCGGAAACCATGGGCACATGCTCGCATGAACGCATGCGCACATGCACTACCCTCCCTAACTCCCCTTCATCATGTTCTGGTACCGGCTGATGTTGCCGGGGTCCACGATCTGCAGCGTGGTGAAGAGCTTGGTCTTCTCCTGGGCGGGCACGGGTTTGAACAGCTCCACCAGCTCGTTGCCCTTGGCGTTGAAGAACACCTGCAGGTTGTAGCTGGCGGGTTTGGCCTGGTGCACGGTGCGCAGGCTCTCGATGGAGGAGGCCACCACCTTGCGCGCGGCATCCATCTCGGTGCTCATGCGATCGAAGCCTTCGCGGTGGTAGTCGTAGAGGCACTGGCGGAAGGGGCGGAACACGGCCTGCTGCTGGTTGTCCAGCAGCCAGTAGCGGTTCTTGGTGCCCTCGAAGGCCTTCCAGCCGGGCTCCGCGGCGTTCTGCGCGTTGTTCACCACCACCTGCGCCACGTTGTAATACTCGCTGCCGCCCATGGGGCTGAAGGTGTCCGCGTCCACCCCGAGGATGAAGTAGGCGTAGAAGCCCATGATGCTCGCCAGGTTGTTGGTGAAGCGGTCGGGGCTGAAGTCGATCTGGGTGTTCTCCAGGAAGTTGAAGGCCACGTCGTTGTCCAGCAGGTCGATCACCGGGCTGTTGTAGTCGGTGCCGTACACGGGCCGGGCGTAGATCACCTGCAGCGTGCCCTGGAAGCGGTCCAAGCCCTCCTGCTGGTTGATGGTGAGCAGCATGTTCACCTCGATGCGTTCCTGCTGGGTGAAGTTGCGGTTGGTCCAGCGCCGCGTGTTCATCAGCTCGCGGATCGCGGTTTCCATGCTCTGCCAGATGCGCTTGGGCGTGCTCTGGATCTGGGGCGCGATGACGCTCACCGAGCAGTTGAACTCCTGGGCGGGGGAGGTCAGGGGCAGGACCAGGAGCAGGGGCAGGAGCCATGCCTTCGCCGGAGGCTTCGGCAGGCGAAGCAGGAGCTTGCGGCCTGCGGCCTGCGGCCGGGGGCCGGCGGCGATCTCCGGGCGGGCGGAAGGGACAAGGGTCAAGGTGGAAGAGCCGAACATGCGGCGGGCGACGCGGAGAAGAAGGGGTGCGATCGTTCGCATGGTCAGAGGAGGGCTTCGAGGCGGTCCAACAGGGCCCGGGCCACGTCGGACTTGCTCATCAACGGCAGGGGCTGTGGATCGGCATCCGGGGCGATGAAGGTAACGCGGTTGGTGGGGTGGCCGAAGCCGGCGCCGGCATCCTCCAGGGTGTTCATCACCACCAGGTCGAGGCCTTTGCGCTGCAGTTTTCCGCGGGCGTGGGCCACCCCGGCGTTGGTCTCCAGGGCGAAGCCCACGATGAGCTGGCCGGGCCGGCGGTGGGCCCCGATCCACGCCAGGATGTCCTCGGTGGGTTCCAGGGCCAGCGTGTCCAGCGGCTCGCCCTTCTTCACCTTGCGCGTGGCGGGGGCGGCCGGCCGGAAGTCGGCCACGGCGGCGCTCATCACCACCACGTCGGCCTCCGGGGCGACGGCTTTGCAGGCCTCGGCCATCTCGGCGGCGGTGGCCACGTCGGTGCGGACGATGCCGGCCGTGCCGGCGGTGAGCTGCACCGGACCGGTCACCAAGTGCACGCGGGCGCCGCGGCGGGCGGCCTCCTCGGCGATGGCGAAGCCCATGCGTCCGCTGCTGCGGTTGCCGATGTAGCGCACCGGGTCGATGGGCTCCTGGGTGGGTCCGGCGGTGACGAGCACGGTGCGTCCGGCCCAGGGCGAAGCGCCGATCAAGGCCTCCTGCAGGGCGTGCACCAGCTCGTCCGGCTCGGTCATCCGCCCCTCACCCACCAGCCCGCTGGCCAGTTCGCCGTGCGCGGGCCCGATGGTGCGCACACCGCGTTCCTTCAGCACCGCCAGGTTGTGGCCGGTGGCCGGGTCGCGCCACATCTCCAGGTCCATGGCGGGGGCCACGAACACCGGGCAGGTGGCGCTAAGGAAGCAGGCCAGCAGCAGGTTGTCGCACTGCCCCTGGGCCATCTTCGCCAGGGTGTTGGCGCTGGCGGGGGCCACCAGCAGGGCGTCGGCCCAGCGGGCCAGGTGCACATGGTCGTTCCAGCGGCCGCTGCCATCGCGCACGAACAGGTCGGTGAGCACCGGACGCCCGCTGAGGGTGCTGAGCGTGAGCGGGGTCACGAAGTCGTGCGCCGCAGGGGTCATCACCACCTGCACCTCGGCGCCGGCCTTCACCAGGGCGCGGACGAGCACGGCGGATTTGTAGGCGGCGATGCCGCCGGTGACGCCCAGCAGGATGCGGCGAGGCAGCGCGGCGGACATGGGGGCCGGCGGTGCCGGACGGCTTAGGCGTTGGCGGGGGCGGGAGCCGGCGTCACATCGCCATCCTCCGGACGGCGGAAGTGAAGGCGGCCTTCGACCAGTTCCTGCACGGCGATGGCCGAGGGCTTCGGCATCTTCTCGTAATGCGTGCTCAACTCGATCTGCTCGCGGTTCTCGTACACCTCCTCGAGGTTCTCCCCGTTGCTGGCGAACTCCTCCAGCTTGGCGCCCAGCTCCTCCTTGATGCCCACGGCCACTTGATTGGCCCGCTTGCCGAGGATCACCACGGTCTGGTACACGTTGCCGATCTCCTGGTCGAGCTGGTCCACGTCGCGGGTCACGGTGGTCTTGGCGGCGTTCTGGTGCTTGGGGGTCATGGGGTCGGTGCGGATTGCGGGGATGCGGTCAGCTTGGAGCGGCAGGTGTCGGCCATCCGTTTCACCGCAGCGGTGCGGCTGGCCTCCGGAAAAGCGTCCGCGAAGGTATCACAAGTCTTGATCGCCGCACGCAAGCGCTCCTCCCGCTTGCTCTCGATGCTGTTGTCAGCGAGCAGCACGGCGCTCTCGGCGGCCAGGTACATGGCCTCCTCGCGAAAGCGGCTGTTGGGCCAGGTGCGCAGGAACTGCTCGGCGGCCACGCCGGCAGCCTGGTAGTTGCGCAGCTTGTGGTACTGCTTCAGCCCCTCGAAGTCCTTCACCTCCAGCTTGTTCCTCAGCACATCGACGAGCGCGTTGCAGCTGTCCTTCAACTCCGATGCCGGGTAGCGGATCAGAAAGAGCTGCAGCGCATCGATCGCCGACCGCGTATCGGTCTGGTCCAGCTCATAGCTGGGCGAGTTCTTGTAGTAGCAGTAGGCGGTCAGGAAGGCGCACTCCTCGGCGTACTGGCTGGTGGGGAAGGTGCGGGTGAAGTTGTTCAGGTAATAGCCGGACATGGTGAAGTCCTTCAACCCGAAATAGCTCTTGGCATGCAGGTAGTTGACCCGCTCGCTCATGGACGAACCGCGGGTGAGCGACACCAGTTCCTCCAGCAACGGCAGCGCCTTCTCGAACTGACCCTTGTCGTGGAACTCCTGCGCGGTGCGGAGCTTCAGGTCCAGATCGGTGCTCTTGAGGGCCCGGTTGAACTTGCCGCAACCCGCCAGCACTGCGAGGGCCACCGCGAGGATGGTGAACAGCGGCGTGATGGAGGAGCGGGAGCGGGACAAGTCGTGCGGAAAAGGCGGCAAAGATAGTCGGCCGCGCGCGGCCGGCCCGGGACCTCTGAAGCCCAGGCCCGACGGGCCATTCCCCGCCATGCAGGGGCATTGATACTTTTGCCGCGCGAACAGCAGCCCACCCATGAACGACATCTTCGACAAGATCCGCAAGGACCTCGGTCCCATCGGTCGCCACGCCAAGGACAGCCACGGATACTTCAGCTTCCCGAAGCTGGAGGGCGATCTGGGCGCGCACATGACCTTCCGCGGCAAGCCGGTGCTGGTGTGGAGCTTGAACAACTACCTGGGCCTGGCCAACCACCCGGAGGTGCGCAAGGTGGACGCCGAAGCGGCGGCGCAGTGGGGCATGGCCTACCCGATGGGCGCGCGCATGATGAGCGGACAGACCAGGTACCACGAGCAGCTGGAGGACGAGCTGAGCGACTTCATGGGCAAGGAGGACACCTTCCTGCTCAACTATGGCTACCAGGGCTGCATGAGCGCCATCGAGGCGCTGCTCTCGCGCCACGACGTGCTGGTGTACGACAGCGAATGCCACGCCTGCATGATCGACGGCGCCCGCCTGCACATGGGCAAGCGCTTCGTGTTCCAGCACAACGACATGGCCAGCCTGGACAACATGCTGGAGAAGGCCGCGAAGGTGACCAAGGAGACCGGCGGCGGCATCCTGGTGATGACCGAGGGCGTGTTCGGCATGGCCGGCGACCAGGGCAAGCTGAAGGAGATCGTGGAGCGCAAGGCCAAGTACAACTTCCGCCTCTTCGTGGATGACGCCCACGGCTTCGGCATGATGGGCCGCGATGGCCGCGGGACGGCCGACGCCCAGGGCGTGCAGGACGGTGTGGACGTGTACTTCGGCACCTTCGCCAAGGCCATGGCCACCATCGGCGCCTTCGTCAGTGGGCCGGAGGACGTGATCATGTACCTGCGCTACAACATGCGCAGCCAGACCTTCGCCAAGAGCCTGCCCATGCCGGTGGTGATCGGGGCGCTGAAACGCCTGGAGATGATCCGCACGCGCCCGGAGTTCAGCGAGAAGCTCTGGACCATCACCAAGGCGCTGCAGAGCGGCCTGCGCGAGGCCGGGCTCGATATCGGCGTCACCAACAGCTGCGTGACGCCGGTGCTGATGAAAGGCAGCATCCCCGAGGCCACCAACGTGGTGCTCGACCTGCGCGAGAACCACGGCATCTTCTGCAGCATCGTGGTGTATCCCGTGGTGCCGAAGGACGTGATCCTGCTGCGCCTGATCCCGACGGCCGTGCACAGCATGGAGGACGTGGAGCGCACCATCAGCAGCTTCCGCGAGGTGAAGAAGAAGCTGGAAGTGGGCGCGTACCGCGGCGAAAAGGTGGCCGACATGAAGGTCTGAGGCGGGCTTCCGACGCCCACAGACCGGTCCACGCCCGGAGCCACTGTTCGATCCCGAGCGCGCATCAGGCTACCTTGGACACATGGAACGGACCAACGGCTCCCTGTGGACCTGGCCCGTGCACGCCGTGGCGCTGCTGCTGCTGCTGGTGTGGGGCGCGCCGGTGCTGATCCCCCTCCTTTATGCCCTGCTGCTGGCCCTGGTGCTGCACCCCATGGTGGCCGGGCTCGAACGTCGCGGCTGGCCCCGGAGCGTGGCCATCGGCACCGCCCTGCTGCTGGTGCTCGTGCTGGTCGGCGCGGTGCTGGGGCTGCTCGCCTGGCAGGTCGGGCTCTTCCTGGACCAGCTACCGGCCGCTGAAGGCAGCCTTTGGGAGCGGCTGGACCGCTGGGTGCACGACCTGATGGAACGGCACCGCGAAGCCTGGTGGTACTCCCTGACCACCGCGCTGCCCGGGCGGGTCCCTTCCGTGCTCGGCAGCCTGCTCAACGGACTGTTCGGCATGGCGTTCAACGCCTTCATCATCCCGGTGTACACGGCCCTGCTGCTCTACAACCGCCGCCATTTCGTGGCGGCCCTGGCCGCCTCCGTCCCCACCGACCTGACCCCGCGGATCCCGGCCATCCTGGCCAAGGCCGTCACCACCTACGCGCGCTTCATCAGCGGCATGGTCCGGGTCTACCTCATCGTCGGCGTGCTCAACAGCGCGGGCTTTCTGCTGCTCGGGGTGCCCTACGCCATCCTATTCGGCCTGCTCACGGCCATCATGACCATGATCCCGTACGTCGGCATCCTGTTCAGTTCGCTGCTCCCCATCGCGCTGGCCTACACCACCAGCGGGTCGTGGTGGATGCCGGTGGGCGTGATCGGCGTGCTCGGTGCCGTGCAGTACCTGGAGGCCAACCTCATCTTCCCCAAGGTGGTGGGCGAACGCCTTGGCCTGAGCACCCTGGCCAGCCTGGTGGTGATCTTCGCCGGGGGCGCGCTCTGGGGTGTGGCCGGCATGATCCTGCTGCTGCCCTTGGTGTCGCTGGGGGTCCTGGTGGCCGAGGATGTGCCCGCCCTCCTCCCCTTGCGCCGCTGGTTCGGCGGCACCGGTGGCTGATCGGGGGGCTCCGTGGCCTGCTACTGGAACTTGATGCGATCGATGCTGTACCGGCCGCTGCCCGTGAACAGCAGGGCGGTGAACGACAGCAGGTAGAACAGCGCGAGCTCGCGTTCCTTCAACGGTTCGCCGGCATCGATCATGAACACCACCACCCCCATGGCGATGAGCAGGGGGATCAGTGCCGCCCGCGTCCACAGGCCCAGGATCACCAGGGCCGAGCACAGCACCTCGGCGAGGACGATCAGCACCAGCGAGGCCGCGGGACCGATGCCGAAGGGGTCGGCGAAGCTGTCCATGCGCTCGCTGAAGCGCATCAGCTTGGGCCAGCCGTGCAGCCAGAACATGCCGCCGCCCGCCGACACGCGGAGCAACAGCAGGCCGAAGTCCTCTCCCAGGGGTTCACTGTTCAGCAGCATGGCGATGATTGTGGGGGCGAACTTATCCGCAGCCTTGCTCGGGGCACCGGGCCTGGCCGGATATCTATCCACCACCGGGCGTGAACGGGCTGAACCCCCGGTGTGCGGATCCCGTTGAAGGGGGCCATGCGCTGCACCCTGCTCACCCTTGCTGCCGTGACCACCCCGATCGTCTTCAGCGGCAGTGCGCTCGCACAAGAGGGGAACGACGTGTTCGCCGACGGACTGATCGCCGTGCGTCAGGAGGAACACCGCACGGCCGTCAGCATCTTCAGCGGGGTCATCGCCCAGCGGCCGGAACACGCCCGCGCCTGGTACTACCGGGGCCTCAGCCGCGAAGCCCTGGGCGACCGGACCGGGGCCCTGCACGACCTTGACCGGGCCTTGCTGCTGGAGCCTGGCGACCTGAACATCCGCCTTCGCCGCGCCGAGACGCTCGTCCAAGCCGAACGCTTCCATGAAGCCGAGGCCGATCTGCGCGTCATCCTGGAGGCCGCACCGACCCAGGCCATCGGGCTGCACGCGCGCTTCACCTGGGGGCAGCTGCTGGTGGCCCGCGGCGATCGGGAGGCGGCGCTCGGCATGTACGACGACCTGGTCCGGCTGGCGCCCACCGACGCCAAGGCCTGGTGCAACCGGGGCCTGGTGCGCGGCACCTTGGGCGAACACGAGGCCGCCGTGGCCGACCTGTCCCACGCCCTCTCCCTCGACCCCACGCTGGTGAAGGCCTTCGGAGGCCGGGCGCAGGCGTTGATCGCCCTGGGTCGCACCGAGGAAGCCTGCGCGGACATCGTGAAGGCCCGTGAGCTGGGCGACGCCTCCTTGGACGAGATGCTCCTCATCCATTGCCTCTGAGCACATCGGCGGCGCGTCCGGACCGTTATCTTCGCGCCCCTTTCGCGACCACCGCTCGTAGGGTGGCCGAAGCGCTGCCATGAGCATCAACGTCACCCTTCCGGACGGTTCGGTCCGGAGCTACGACCACGGCGTAAGCGCCATGGACGTGGCCAGGAGCATCAGTGAAGGACTGGCCCGCAACGTGCTGGCCGCCAAGGTGAACGGCGAGGTGCGCGATGCCCTGCGCCCGTTGCCGGGCGACTGCACCCTGCAGCTGCTCACCTGGAACGACGCGGAAGGCAAGGCCACGATGTGGCACAGCAGCGCGCACCTGATGGCCGAGGCCATCGAGGCGCTCTACCCGGGAACCAAGTTCGGCATCGGGCCGCCCATCGAGCAGGGCTTCTACTACGACATCGACCTCGGGGAGCGCGTGATCGGCGAAGGCGACTTCGCGGCCATCGAGGCGAAGATGAAGGAGCTGGCCGCGAAGAAGAGCGTCTACCAGCGCAGGGAGGTGGGCAAGGCCGACGCCATCGCCCACTTCACCGAGAAAGGCGACGAATACAAGCTGGAGCTTCTGGAAGGCCTGAACGACGGAGAGATCACGTTCTACACGCAGGGCAACTTCACCGACCTGTGCCGCGGGCCGCACATTCCGGACACCTCCTTCATCAAGGCCGCCAAGGTGATGAGCGTGGCCGGTGCCTACTGGCGCGGCGACGAGAAGCGCAAGCAGCTCACCCGCGTCTACGCCATCACCTTCCCCAAACAGAAGGAGCTCGATGAGCACCTGGCGCTGCTGGAGGAGGCGAAGAAGCGCGACCACCGCAAGTTGGGCAAGGAGCTGGACCTGTTCACCTTCAGCGAGAAGGTGGGCCCCGGGCTTCCGCTGTGGCTGCCCAAGGGCGCGGCCCTGCGCGAACGGCTGGTCAACTTCATGAAGGCCGCCCAGGAGAAGAGCGGCTACGAACAGGTGGCCACCCCGCATATCGCGCACAAGGACCTGTACGTCACCAGCGGCCACTACGAGAAGTACGGCAAGGACAGCTTCAAGCCGATCCAGACCCCGCACGAGGGCGAGGAGTTCTTCCTGAAGCCGATGAACTGCCCGCACCACTGCGAGATCTACAAGAGCCGTCCGCGCAGTTACAAGGACCTGCCGATCCGCTACGCCGAGTTCGGAACGGTGTACCGCTACGAGCAGAGCGGCGAACTGCATGGCCTCACTCGGGTGCGCGGCTTCACCCAGGACGACGCCCACCTCTTCTGCCGGCCGGACCAGGTGAAGGAGGAGTTCATGAAGGTCATCGACCTCGTGCTCTTGGTGTTCAGGGCCCTGGACCTGACGGACTACGAGGCGCAGATCAGTTTGCGCGACAAGGAGGACCACAGCAAGTACATCGGTTCGGACGAGAACTGGACCAAGGCCGAGCAGGCCATCATCGACGCGGCGGCCGAGAAGGGCCTGAGGACGGTGGTGGAGTTCGGCGAGGCGGCCTTCTATGGTCCCAAGCTGGACTTCATGGTGAAGGACGCCCTGGGCCGCAAATGGCAGCTGGGCACCATCCAGGTGGACTACAACCTTCCGGAACGCTTCGAGCTGGAGTACGTGGGCGCCGACAACCAGCGGCACCGGCCGGTGATGATCCACCGGGCACCGTTCGGCAGCCTGGAGCGCTTCGTGGCGGTGGTGATCGAGCACACCGCCGGGCGCTTCCCGCTGTGGCTCACCCCCGAGCAGGCCATCGTGCTGCCCATCAGCGACAAGTACCTCGACCTGGCGCGGCAAGTCGCTGGGGATCTGAAAGATTCCGATATTCGCGCCGCCGTTGACGAGCGCAGCGAGAAGATCGGCCGCAAGATCCGCGATGCGGAGCTGGCCAAATTCCCGTTCATGCTCATCCTCGGTGAAAAGGAAGCCGCTGAAGGTACCGTGTCCGTAAGGGAACAAGGCCGGGGCGACCTGGGCGCCATGAGCGTCCGGTCCTTCGCCGACCTGGTGAACGAACGGGTCCGGGAGCAGCTCGGCGGCTTGTGAACGCAACAGGAACCAACACCCCCTTCGTGGCAGGACCACCCTTCAATCGTCCCAGCGGACCGCGCCCTTCAGGTGGCGGGCCTCGTCGTCCCTTCCGTGGCCGTGTGGTCAAGGAGGACCCCCACCGCATCAACTCCCGCATCCACGGAGTGAGCGAGGTGCGCGTGGTGGGCGAGAACGTGGAACAGGGCGTGTACCCGTTCAGCGTGGCGCTCAAGATGGCGGAGGACATGGGACTGGACCTTGTGGAGATCAGCGCAGCGGCGGTGCCGCCCGTGTGCCGGATCACCGACTACAAGAAGTTCCTGTACGACCTCAAGAAGAAGCAGAAGGAGATCAAGGCCAAGCAGGCCACGGTCGAGATGAAGGAGATCCGCTTCGGGCCCAACACCGACGAGCACGATCTCAACTTCAAGACGAACCACGCCCGGAAGTTCCTTGTGGAAGGCCACAAGGTAAAGGCCTTCGTGTTCTTCCGAGGCCGTACCATCGTGTTCAAGGAGCGGGGCGAGATCCTGCTCCTGAAGTTCGC
>JADLBK010000160.1 GCA_020847755.1 Flavobacteriales bacterium
ACTTCGACGTGGCGGGGCCGTTCGACGTATTTCTCCACGTAGACGCCGGCGTTGCCGAACGCCGCCTGCGCCTCGACGCGCGCCTGGGCCAGGGCGCTTTTCAGAGACAGGTCGTTGGAGGCGACGCGCATGCCCTTGCCGCCGCCGCCGGCCGTGGCCTTCAGGATCACCGGGTAGCCGATGCGCTTGGCCTCCTTCTTGGCCACGGCGATGTCGGTCACCAGGCCCTCGGTTCCGGGCACCACCGGCACGCCGGCCTTGATCATGGTGGCCTTCGCGGTGGCCTTGTCGCCCATGGCCTCGATCTGCTCGGGCGTGGCGCCGATGAACTTGATGCCGTGCTTCTGGCAGAGCTTGCTGAACTTGGCGTTCTCGCTCAGGAAGCCGTAGCCGGGGTGGATCGCATCGGCGTTGGTGATCTCGGCCGCGGCGATGATGCGCGGCATGTTCAGGTAGCTCTCCTTGCTGGGCGGCGGACCGATGCAGACGGCCTCGTCGGCGAAGCGCACGTGCAGGCTTTCCTTGTCGGCGGTGGAGTAGACCGCCACGGTCTTGATGCCCATCTCCCGGCAGGTGCGGATCACGCGCAGGGCGATCTCGCCGCGGTTGGCGATGAGGATCTTCTTGAACATCAGCAGGGAGATTGGCCGCGGAGGCGCGGAGGCGCGGAGAATGCGTGCCTCAGTGCGTGCTCGTCGGCGGTTCCATCAAGCAACATGGACTTCTCAGCGTCTTTGCGCCTCTGCGGCTCACTAGGACGGATCCACCAGGAACAAGGGCTGGTCGTACTCCACCGGCTTGGCATCGTCCACCAGCACCTTCACCACCTTGCCGGAGACGTCGCTCTCGATCTCGTTGAAGAGCTTCATGGCCTCGATGATGCAGATGGGCTTGCCCTTCTCGATGGTGTCGCCCACGTTGACGAACACCGGTTTGCCGGGGCCCGGGGCGCGGTAGAAGGTTCCGATCATGGGCGCTTTCACCGTCACATAGCGGCTTTCCTCCTTGGCCGGTGCGGGCCCTGCGGGAGCCGGTGCGGCCGGTGCTGCCACCGGTGCGGCCGCCACCGGGGTGGGGGGTGCGTAGGCCGGGGCCGGCGCGGCGATCACCTGCACCTCCTTCCTGCCCGCCGGGGTCTTGATCGTGATCTTGAAGTCCTTCTGCTCGATCTCCACCTCGCTTACGCCGCTCTTGGCGACGAACTTGATCAGCTCCTGGATCTGCGCTAGGTTCATCGGTTCGCTCATTGTTCGTTCAGCCCTTCCGGCGGTCGGTCGGCCGCCAAAGGACCGCCAATGTATCACGTCCCGGGGTTCAGCCCCCGTAGGCCCATTTCAGGTACACCGCCCCCCAGGTGAAGCCGCCACCGAAGGCGCTGAGGATCAGGTTGTCTCCCTTTTTCAGCCGGGGCTCCCACTCCCACAGGCACAGGGGCAGCGTGCCCGCCGTGGTGTTGCCGTACCGGCCGATGTTGATCATCACCTTGCTGTCGTCCAGGCCCATGCGGCGCGCCGTGGCGTCGATGATGCGCAGGTTGGCCTGGTGAGGCACCAGCCAGGTGACGTCCGCCGCGGTGAGGCCGTTGCGCTCCATCACCTGGGCGCTCACGTCGGCCATGTTGGTGACGGCGAACTTGAACACGGATTTGCCCTCCTGGAACACGTTGTGCTCACGCGCTTCCACCGTGCGGATGGTGGCCGGCTTCACGGAACCGCCCGCCTTCTGGTGCAGGAACTGGCAGCCCGAGCCGTCGGCATGCAATGCGCTGTCCAGGATCCCCAGGCCCTCCTCGTTGGGCTCCAGCAGCACCGCACCACCACCATCGCCGAAGATGATGCAGGTGGCCCGGTCCTGGTAGTCGATGATGCTGCTCATCTTGTCGGCGCCCACCACCACCACCTTGCGGTACTTGCCGGTCTCGATGAACTGGGCGCCCACCGTGAGGCCGTAGAGGAAGCCGCTGCAGGCCGCCATCAGGTCGAAGCCCCAGGCGTTCTTCGCGCCGATCCGGTCGCAGATGATGTTCGCGGTGGCCGGGAACTGGTGGTCGGGCGTCACTGTGGCGCAGATCAGCAGGTCGATCTCCAGCGGATCGATGCCCCGCTTGGCGCAGATGGCCTGCACGCTCCGCACCCCGACCTCCGAGGTGCCCACCCCGCGGTCCATGATGCGCCGCTCCTTGATGCCCGTCCGTTCGGTGATCCACGCATCGTTGGTGTCCACCATGTGCTCCAGATCGTGGTTGCTCAGCACCCGGTCGGGCACCCAGCCATGCACGGCGGTGACGGCGGCGGTGATGCGGCGGCTCATACCAGCGCTTCGCGGATGCGGTCGTTCAGGCGGCTCTCCACCACCTCGCGCGTGAACAGGACCATGTTCTTGATGGTGATCTCGTTGCTGATGCCGTGGCCGATGATGACATTGCCGTTCACGCCCAGCACGGGCAGGCCACCGTAATTCTCGTAGTCGAACCGGTCGAAGAAGGGCTCGTGCACGCCGCGGAGCTTCAGCAGGTCGTGGAAGGCCTCCACGGCCTTCAGCACGATGTTGCCCGTGAAGCCGTCGGTGACCATCACGTCGGCCTTGCCGTTGAACAGGTCGCGCCCTTCCACGTTGCCGATGAAGGTGTACTGCGTCTGCTCCTTCATGAGGGCGTAGGCGGCCAGCGCGTTGGCGTTGCCCTTCTTGTCCTCCTCGCCGATGTTGAGCAGGGCCACCTTGGGTTGATCGATGCGGTAGACGTGCTTGGCCAGCAGGTGGCCCAGCAGCCCGAACTGGGTGAGGACGTCCGGTTTGCAGTCGGCATTGGCCCCCACGTCGAGCATGATCCCGTACTGGCCGTTCTCCTTGGGCACCACACTGGGGATGCACGGGCGGATGATGCCCGGGATCGGTTTCACGCTCAGCACGGCGCCCACCAGCATGGCGCCGGTGTTCCCGGTGCTGGCGAAGGCGTCCAGCCGGCCGGCCTTCATCAGCCCGAAGCCCAGGCTGATGCTGCTCTCCGGCTTGGACTGCAGCGCCTTGGTGGCGCTGTCCTGCATGGTGATGTCGTTGCGGCTGGCCACCACCTCGAAGCGCGCGGGGTCCGCGCCTTCACGGGCCAACCCGGCGGCGATGGCCTCCGGGTCGCCGATCAGCACCAGGTGCACGTCGGCCGGCAGTTCGCGGGCGGCCATGACGGCCCCCTTCATGGGCACTTCGGGCCCATGGTCGCTTCCCATGATGTCCAGTCCGATCCTCATCCTGGCCGGAAGGCGCGAAGAAAGCTCACCGGTGGGTTCACTCGGCGGCCGTGCCGCTCACCACCACCTTGCCGCGGTAGTACAGGTCCTCGCCCACCTTGTAGGCGCGGTGACGCAGGTGCATCTCGCCCGTGTTGGGGTCCTTGCTCACCGTGGGGGTGCTGGCGCGCTGGTGGGTGCGCCGCTTCATGGTGCGGGTCTTGGAATGGCGTCGCTTGGGATTGGGCATGGCTCAGGAGTTCAGGTCAGCGGTTGTCTTTCAAGGCGTTGAGCGCGGACCAGCGCGGGTCGTTCCCCGCCGGGCCTGCGTGCTGTTCGTTCAGGATGGCGTCCACGGCCGGGTCGCAGCCGCCCGGGGCGTGCACACGCCGCGCCGGCAAAGCCAGCCGCAGGCACTCATACATGGGGTGGCTCAGCTGGATCGCATGGTCCGCCGGGTCCAGGCCGATCACATCGTCGTCCCCGTCGAAACGTTGGCGGCCATTGAGGTGGTACACCTGCCGCAGCCTGCCGTCCACAGGCTGCTCCAGCGGGGCGTTGCAGTGGTCGCAGTCCATGCGCACGCTGCCGGCGATGTGCAGGTCGGCCACCAGCAGGTTGGGGTTCTTGTCCAAGGTGACGTCCACCGTGCAGGCCCCGCCATGCAGTTCCTCATCGGCCGCGGCGGCGAAGAAGGCATCATCCAGCACGAACCGGAAGTCGTGCAGGCCGTCCTTCAACCCGACGAACTCGATGGAATGATCCTTGAGCGCTTGCACGGTGATCCCCGTTCTGAAAACGAAGGGCAAATGTAGCGGATCGCATGGATCCAACAGGGTGTGGATAACCCCGTGCCGGTCAGGCGGGCAGCAGGTGGGCCGCGGCCCGCAGGAGCACCTCTTCACCGAAGGGTGCCGCCATGAGCTGGGCTCCGAACGGCAGGCCCTGGGCATCGGTGCCCAGCGGTACGCTGATGGCCGGATTGCCCGCCAGGTTGGCCTGCACCGTGAAGATGTCCTGCAGGTACATGGCGATGGGGTCGGCGGTCAACGTCCCCTGCTCGAAGGCGGTGATGGGGCAGGTGGGCAGCAGGATCAGGTCGTGGTCGGCCAGGGTGTGCAGCGTGGCGTCGCGGATCAGCCGGCGCACCCGCTGGGCCTGGGCGTAGTAGGCATCGTAATAGCCGGCGCTCAGCACGAAGGTGCCCAGCAGGATGCGCCGCTGCACCTCCGGTCCGAAGCCCTCGCTGCGGCTCAGGCGGTAGGTCTCCTCCACCCCCTTGGCGGCCTGGCTGCGGTGCCCGTAGTGGATGCCGTCGAAACGGGCCAGGTTGCTGCTGGCCTCGGCCGTGGCGATGATGTAGTAGGTGGGCACCTGGTGGTCCAGCAGGGGCAGCTCGGCCGGCTCCACCCGGTGGCCTTCGGCCCGCAGGCGCTCCACCAGGGCGGTCATCGCCTCGCGCACCGCCGGGGCCACCCCGGGGCGCTCCACGCACTCGCGGTAGTAGGCGATGCGCAGCTTGCCGGGATCGCGCAGCGTGACGGGCGGTGAGGGACGTGCGCTCGTGGTGCTGTCCAGGGGGTCCTGTCCGGCCATGGCGTTGTACACCGCCGTGGCGTCCTCCACCGTACGGGCGAAGGGCCCGATCTGGTCGAAGCTGCTGGCGAAGGCGATGAGGCCGTAGCGGCTCACCCGGCCGTAGGTGGGCTTCAGCCCCACCGTGCCGGTGAAGGAGGCGGGCTGCCGGATGCTGCCGCCCGTGTCGCTTCCCAAGGCCGCGTGCACAATGCCGGCCGCCACGCTGGCGGCCGCGCCACCGCTGGAGCCGCCCGGCACCCGCGCGGGGTCCAGCGGGTTGGCCACCGGACCATAGGCGCTGTTCTCGTTGCTGCTGCCCATGGCGAACTCGTCGCAGTTGGTGCGGCCGATGATCACCGCGCCGGCCGCCAACAGCCGTTCCACCACCGTGGCGCTGTAGAGGCTCGTGAAGCCCTCCAGGATGCGGCTGGAGGCTCCCACCCGGTGGTCCTTGTAGCAGATGTTGTCCTTGATGCTGAGCATCAGGCCGGCGAGCGGTCCGGCCGTGCCCTGACGCACCGCGGCATCCACCCGGTCGGCCTGCGCCAGCGCGCTCTCCTCGTAGAGCTCCAGGAAGGCGTTGAGGTGGGCCTGCCGCCGGGCCTCGGTGAGCGCCGCCTCGGTGAGGGCGCGCACCGTGGTGCCCGAGGCCATGGCCTCCCGGGCCTCACGCAGGGTGCGGGTGGGGCGCATCAGCGGTCGAAGGGCTCAGCGCTTCTCGTCGGAGGGCGAGTCGCCCTTCTGCGCGTCCTTGAACTCCCTCATGCCCTTGCCCAGCCCGCGCATCAGTTCGGGGATCTTCTTGCCGCCGAACAACAACAGCAGCGCCAGAACGATGAGGATGATCTCCCACCTGCCGAGTTTCATGGTCGTAGGGCGTGCGTCCGGTGGTGTGGGGCGCTGGCCGCCGCAAAAGTAGCCCGATCGGGGCTTCCCCTCAGGGCTGTGCGAGCCAGGGCGACGGGTCCACCTTCACCAGGCCCTCGGCCGTCACCTTCCAGATCTCCACGTGCGCCACGGCCGTGCCCTCCTCGCTCAGCACGGTGCCCACCGCCTGCTTGGTGTCCACCTTCTGCCCCTTGGCCACCGAAACGTCGCGCAGGTTGCTGTACACCGTGCGGTAGGCCCCGTGGGTGACGATGACGGCCTTGCCCGCCCCGGGGATCACGATCACACTGCTCACGTCCCCGCGGAACAAGGCCCGCACCGAGGCGCCCTTCTCCGTGGTGATGTCGATGCCGTTGTTCTCGATGACGATGCCCTTGAGCACCGGGTGCGGCTGCTTGCCGAAGCGGCTGGTGATGACACCTTTGGTCACGGGCCACGGCAGCCGGCCCTTGTTCTTCTCGAAGTCGGCGTTCAGCTCCCGCGCCTCGGGTGTCAGGGTGAGGTCGAGCTTGCCGCCCTTGCTGGTGGTGCCGCCGGCCTTGGGCTTCAGTTCGGCCTCGATGGCTTTGCGGATGGCGGCGTCCAGGTCGCGTCGTTGTCCTTCCTGCTTGCGCAGCGTGCTCTTCAGGCGGCTCTCCTCCTTGCGCAGCTGCGCGAGGGTGGTCTCGCGACCGTCCTTGTCGCGGTCAAGCCGTGCACGCTCCTGCTGCTGTTCGCTCAGCAGGTCCGTCTTCTCGCTGCGCAGGTCGCGCAGGCGGGCGATGCGGGCCTCCAGGTCGGCCTGGGTGGCGGTGATCTGCTCCACCTGCCGGCGCCGGTGTTCGGCCAGCTGATCAAGGTACCGGCTCCGTTTCCAGGCCTGCTGGAAGCTCTCGGCGGCGAAGAGGTAGCTGAGGCGGTCGTAGGCGCTGCGGTTGCGGTAGGCGTAGTGCAGCATGCGGCCGTATTCGTTGCGCAGCACGCCCAGGTCCTCCTCCAGGGCCTTCACCACCGCCTCGTCCTCGGCGATGCGTTGGTCGGCTTCGCGCACCTCGCCGCCCAGCGTCGCGATCAGCTCCTGGCGTGTCCGCAGCTGCTGGTCCAGGAGCTGCAGCTGCCGCTCGGCGCTCTGCTGCTCCTTGCGCGCCTGCTCCAGCAGGGTGTTGGTGGTGCGGATCTGCTTGTCCAGCGCATCCCGCTTCTTCTCCAGCTTCCTGCGGTCCTGGGCCGCACCGGGCACCAGCACCAGCAGCAGCAGCAGGCCGGCGAGCAGGCGCCTACTCCATCGGGACGAACTTCTCCGGCACCCGGAAGGGGAGCTGGAGCGGACCGACGGTGTCGATGCGGATGAGCTGAAGGGTGCCTGAGGCATGGCGGGCCGGGTCGGACAAAGAAAGGGAGATGCGGTGGGGGAAGGGTGGCGCATCGCCTGTGCCGATGTCCGCATAACGCACATCGGCCTGTTGATCGCGTGCCAGGTCGCTCACCAGCACGCGCACCACGCGGAAGCTGTCGGGCTCCACCCAATAGCGGAAGACGACGGCCTCGCGCTCACCCGCCTTGCGCAGGGTGCGCTCCAGGCGCCGCTCCTTCATGTCGCGGTCGTC
>JADLBK010000161.1 GCA_020847755.1 Flavobacteriales bacterium
GAAGGCCTCCTTGCCGGTGATGGTGAAGGACACCTTCTCGGTGCTGACGTCCTCCAGCTGGCGGCGGAAGCGCACCTGCTTGAGGTTGAGGACGATCTCGGTGACGTCCTCGATGACGCCCTTGATGGTGCTGAACTCGTGCTCGACGCCGTCGACGCGGATGGCCGTGATGGCGTGTCCTTCGAGGCTGCTGAGCAGGATGCGGCGCAGGGCGTTGCCGATGGTGATGCCGTAGCCGGGCTCCAGGGGGCGGAACTCGAAGGAACCGCGCTGGTCGTCGCTTTCGATCATCACGACCTTGTCGGGCCGCTGGAAATCAAGGATGGGCATGGTGTGTCCGTTCGGTTTGGGGGAGGTTCTTACTTGGAGTACAGTTCCACGATGAGCTGCTCGCGGATGTTCTCCGGGATCTGGGCGCGCTCGGGCATGGCGATGAGCTTGCCGGACAGGGTGGAGGGGTTCCACTCGAGCCAGTCGAAGCGTTTGTGGGTGGATGACACGCTGTTGGTGATGGCCTCCAGGCTGCGGCTCTTCTCGCGCACGGCCACGCTCTGGCCGGGGCGCAGGGAGTAGCTGGGCACGTTCACCACCTGTTGGTCCACGGTGATGTGGCCGTGGCTCACCAGCTGGCGGGCGGCACGGCGTGTGGGGGCGATGCCCAGGCGGTAGACGGTGTTGTCCAGGCGGGCTTCGCAGAGCTGAAGGAGGGTCTCACCGGTGATCCCCTTCTTGCTGGCTGCCACCCCGAACATCTTCTGGAACTGGCGTTCCAGGATGCCGTAGGTGTATTTGGCCTTCTGCTTCTCGGCGAGCTGGAGGGAGTATTCGCTCTCCTTCTTGCGTCGCTTGTTCGGTCCGTGCTGCCCGGGGCTGTACGGCTTGCGCTCCATCCACTTGTCCTCCCCGTAGATGGGTTCCTTGAACTTGCGCGCGATCTTGGTCTGTGGTCCAGTGTAACGTGCCATCTTTCTTTGTTTTGGGTGCGGCCTTGGTTTTCCCGCACCAACACCGGGGCGCCCGTCCGCGCCCCTACAGGTTGTGGTTATCGATCAAACACGGCGTTTCTTGGGCGGACGGCAGCCGTTGTGGGGCATGGGGGTGATGTCCACGATCTCGGTGACCTCCACGCCGCTGTTGTGCAGGGCGCGGATGGCGCTCTCGCGACCGCCACCGGGGCCCTTGACGAACACCTTGACCTTGCGGAGCCCGAGGTCGAATGCCTCACGTGCGGCCTCCTCGGCGCTCACCTGGCCGGCGTACGGGGTGTTCTTCTTGCTGCCTCGGAAGCCCTGCTTGCCTGCGCTCGACCAACTGATCACCTCGCCCTTGTTGTTGGTGAGGCTCACGATGATGTTGTTGAAGGTGGCGTGGATGTGGGCCTGTCCGAAGGCCTCCACATGCACGTTCTTCTTCTTCTTCTTGCCGGCGGCGGCGCCTTTGTCCTGCTGCTTTGCCATTGTCGTTGTCTATTGGTCGGGGTACTGACCATCATCGCCCGAGCCGGGCGAGGCATGCCTCGCCCCTTACTTGGTCGCTTTCTTCGTGTTGGCCCCGGGCTTGCGCTTGCCCGTGCGGGTGCGGCGGTTGGTGCGGGTGCGCTGGCCGCGCACGGGCAGGCCGCTTCGATGGCGCAGGCCACGGTAGCTGCCGATGTCCATCAGGCGCTTGATGCTGAGCTGCACTTCGCTGCGCAGCGCACCCTCCACCTTGATGTTGTCGTTGATGAACTGGCGGATGCGCGACTGTTCGTCGTCGTTCCATTCCTCCACCTGCTTGTCGGGGTCCACCTCCGCGTTGCGGAGGATCTCCAGCGCGCGGCTGCGGCCGATGCCGTAGATGTAGGTGAGCCCGATGGCCCCGCGTTTGTGCTTGGGTAGGTCGATGCCTGCGATACGTGCCAGGGTGGTGCGGTTATCAGCCCTGACGTTGCTTGAACTTCGGGTTCTTCTTGTTGATCACATACAGGCGCCCCTTGCGGCGGACGATCTTGCAGTCCGCCGAGCGCTTCTTGAGGGAGGTCCTGACCTTCATCGGGTGGGTGCTTAGCTCTTGTAACGGAAGGTGATCCTGCCCTTGGAAAGGTCGTAGGGGCTCATTTCCACCTTGACCTTGTCTCCGGGGAGGATCCGGATGTAGTGCATGCGCATCTTGCCGCTGATGTGGGCCGTGATCACGTGTCCGTTCTCCAGCTCCACACGGAACATGGCATTGCTCAGCGCCTCCTTGATGACGCCATCCTGCTCGATGTTCCCGGTCTTGCTCATGCCTTCGTCCGTTCTTCCGTTCCCTGTTCTCTATATCGTTCGTTCGTCTTCTCGTTCATCCGTTCACCATCGCCTCGTTCGCCCGCACATAGCGATCGCCCTTGGCCTCCAGCACCGCTTCAATGGCGCTGAAACTGGAGAGGACCTCCGCCTGGCCGGGCCTCACGGCCACGGTGTGCTCGAAGTGGGCGCTGGGCCGTCCGTCCTGTGTGACGATCGTCCAGCCATCATCCAACTGGTGCACCTCCTTGGTGCCCATGTTGATCATCGGTTCGATGGCGATCACCATGCCGGTGCGGAGCTGTACGCCGTGTCCGCGGCGCCCATAGTTGGGCACTTCCGGGGCTTCATGCAGCTTCTCGCCCACGCCATGGCCCACCAGCTCGCGCACCACGCCGTAGCCGTTGGACTCCGCGTGGTGCTGGATGGCATACCCGAGGTCACCTGTCCGGCGGCCGTCCACCGCCTGGGCGATGCCCAGCTGAAGGCACTCCTGGGTGACGCGCAGCAGCCGCATGGCGGCGGCGTCCACCTCGCCGATGGCGAAGGTGTAGGCGCTGTCGCCGTAGAAGCCGTTCATCAGCACACCACAGTCCACGCTGGCGAGGTCGCCCTCGCGCAGTTCGCGTTCGCCGGGCAGCCCGTGCACCACCTCCTGGTTCACGCTGATGAGCAGCGTGCTGGGGCAGCCGTACAGGCCCTTGAAGCCGGGCACGGCGCCGTGGTCGCGGATGAAGGTCTCCGCCAGCCGGTCCAGATCGCCGGTGCGGACCCCCGGTCCGATGTTCCTGGCCACTTCGGCCAAGGTCCTCCCAACAAGCAAAGAACTTTCCCTTACCAGTGCGATCTCGGCATCGCTGCGAAAGTTCACGGTCTTCGCCATGCCCTATCCCGCCATGCCATAGGCCGCGTTCGTCCGTCCCTTGATGCGGCCCGTTTTCATCAGGCCGTCGTAATGCCTCATCAGCAGGTGGCTCTCGATCTGCTGGAGGGTGTCC